>CANHBJ010000076.1 GCA_947459075.1 Bacteroidota bacterium | reverse complement strand
GTACCTGTAACAAAATTACTATAAAATGTACCCCCCACTTTTTGTGGATTTAAACTTACTACAGAACCAGCCTGACTTAAGCAAAAAATTGTATCAACAGGACTAAAATGTGCACTAGGTGATGGGGTTAAGTATACTCGAATGCTGTCCTTTGCAACACCACAGCTTAATATTTGATTTACCTTGATCCAAATATTGCCAGTATCATTTATTGATGGAACATATGTTGTATTTAATGAATTAGAATTGGTAAAAGTACCCAATCCAGTTGATGACCATATTACAGAATTTGGGCTACCCGAAATTGCCGACAATGGTATTGTTTTTCTGTTACACCAATTGCTATTAGCTAATGCCGTAATATTAATTGACGTAGTTGCTGGATTAACATTAAAGATCACAGAATCCTTTATTGTGCTACAATTTCCATAAGCCACTAAGTAAAGTTTAACAGAGCCAGAAAAGGATGGAGAAACATTAAAAGTTGTATTCAATTTTGTAGAATCAGTTACAGTTCCTGAGTTTCTATTCTGAGGATACCAATAATAACAAGCATTACCAGAAATTGAGCCTTGTATTGGAACAGAAGCTCCACTACAATATGAACCAGTTATAACACCAGCATCAACAGTAAAAAGATTATTTGGCAATGCACAACCATAATTATAATAACTAGCTGTTCCGTTGTAGGAAAAACGAACACCCGAACCATCTTCACTTCCTGGCGTTCCGTTTAATTTAACCATCAAATTACCAAAAAAAGTAACCGTATCACCACATGTATTAGTGCGTACAATGAACGTATTAGCAGCGTTAGTTGTTTGATTGGTAAAGTGTCCCGTTATGTTTGTGCTGTTGTGAAGTGCAACGTACAACGTATCTGTTAAATCTGAAAAATCGTGTGCAGAAGTACTAAAAACAGTACTGGTTATAATTAAAACACGGGAGTAAGCAGGAGCAACATCGTTAGGATTTAATTTAATTAGCCTGCCACAATTTCCAGCACTAGCAATTTGATTATTAATTGTAGTTAGTTTTGTTAAATTAGTTGTATTGAATGTAGCCCAGCCTAACCATGAGTTAGTTGTTGTCCATTCAACATTATTAATTGTATTTAAAGTTAATGGATTGGGTCCAATGCGTATTCTAACCATTTCATCATGGCCCTCATTGCTACTGCATGCATTCACTAAAATATTTTCAATTTCGAAACATTTAGTAGGTAGAGCTTCACTACTACCCATTCCATTGCAAATACGCTGTGCATGAATGGATTCAACGCATAATGAGAAGAAAATTGTTAATACAAAAAATAATGAAAATTTCTTATTCATGCGGCTTTTAAAAAAGACTAAAAGCCAAAATTAAGTATGAACCTCTAATCTACCGCCAAATTTAGGTTATCAAATTGTAAGCAATAACAGAGGCAACAGAAAATAGTAGCATTAATATGATAAAAAATAGTGTTTTAGCTGATTTTAATGAAATCTAACCAAATAAGTAGTTCAACATTTCTTCCAACTTGCTTAATTCAACAATCGTAATATTTGAATTTTGCTTGGGTAGTTTATTGAATTTACTGATATATACTGTTGTAAAGCCTAACTTTTCGGCTTCACTTATGCGCTGTTCAATGCGACTAACAGCGCGTATTTCACCACTTAATCCCACCTCACCAATAAATGCAATTTTATTATCAATAGGAACATTTTGGTAGCTGCTCACAATGGCCGCAATTACCCCTAAATCAATACCTGGGTCTTCAACACGCAATCCACCAGTTATATTTATAAATACATCTTGCATACCCATACGTAGTCCACATTTTTTCTCTAGTATAGCCAAAAGCATGTTTAATCTTTTTGCATCATAACCATTACTATTACGCTGAGGCGTTCCGTATGCAGCAGTACTAACAAGGGCTTGGGTTTCTATTAGTAAAGGACGTAAACCTTCAATGGTAGCGCTAATTGCAATACCACTTAAATTCTCATCACGTTGAGAAATTAATATTTCGGATGGATTGCTAACCTCACGTAATCCTGCACCATGCATTTCATAAATACCGATTTCACTCGTGCTACCAAATCGATTTTTAGTGGTGCGTAAAATCCGATACACATGATTTCTATCCCCTTCAAACTGTAATACCGTATCAACCATATGTTCTAATAATTTAGGTCCTGCTAACGCGCCATCTTTTGTAATATGCCCAATTAAAAAAACGGGGGTTCCTGTTTCTTTAGCAAACCGAATTAGGTCACCAGCTGTTTCCTTAATCTGAGAAATACTACCAGGAGTACTATCAATTAATTCACTTTGTAATGTTTGAATAGAATCAATTACCACAATATCAGGCTGCAGTTCTTGTAATGCCTTACCTATTTTTTGTGTTGATGTTTCAGTAAAAAGATAGCAATCATTATTACGAAAAGGTAATCGCTCTGCACGCATTTTTATTTGCGTATCACTCTCTTCTCCACTTATGTACAATACTTTTTTATTTTGAAACTGTAAGGCTATTTGCAACATTAAAGTTGATTTACCAATACCTGGCTCTCCTCCAATTAGAATTACGCTTCCAGGTACAATACCTCCGCCAAGCACTCTACTTAACTCCAAATCTTTTAATTCGTAGCGAAAGTCAGTTCCATGTTCAACATCAGCCAGCAAAACAGGCTTTAAAACACTTTTTGTGCTTTGTGCTTTCCATGTTTTTTTATATTCAGGTTTATCTTTATGAATAACCTCCTCAGTATAAGTATTCCATTCGCCACAACTATTACATTTACCTACCCATTTTGGTGAAGATGCACCACAGTTTTTACAAAAAAATGTTGTTTGTGTTTTAGCCATAAGTTGATTGCAATATACTATTTATCCGAAATTAGCACCTTGAACACAGAATAGACAAAGGTTTAATCAATACCTTTTTTAAGTTAGTAATTAACTAAATTACTTTTAAAAGTAAAGCGGAACAAAACTTTCGACTTAACATTTTTAAAATAAAATTAAGCCAAAATACACTTGATTTATTGGTGATTAAATAAAAAAAAGCGGGAAACATTAAGAATCCCGCTTTAATTACAAACTATCATTACCTCAAATACACTACTATTTAGATAAGATTTTTAGGCATATATACTACAGCTGTTGCATGTAGCTCATTAAATCCTTTCATTTAACAGGTGCAAATATAATATGATTAAATTAATTTATGCTTCGATTTTTTATCAAACGGTTGGTAAACCTTTTAATCGGTGCGGTTGTTTTTATTCATATCAAAAACATTACTGATAGTAAACAAAATAGCTTATTATGATGTATTGTATAGTATAGATATTGAGTAGATTTAAATAATTACTTTAATTTGCTGTCAGATTGAGCCAAATAGACCTTATAAAGCGCCCCATAACCCAAGAACTTGATTTGTTTGAAACCAAGTTTCGTGAGGCTATGAAAAGTAACGTACCGTTATTGGATACCATTATGACTTACATTGTTAAGCGTAAAGGGAAACAAGTGAGACCTATGTTTGTGTTTTTTTCAGCTAAATTATTTAACGGTATTAATGATAGCACATATCGTGCAGCAAGTTTAGTTGAATTGCTACATACCGCAACATTGGTTCATGATGATGTAGTAGATGATAGTGATGAACGTAGAGGATTTTTTAGCATAAATGCCCTTTGGAAAAACAAGATAGCTGTTTTAGTTGGCGATTATTTACTAAGTAAAGGGCTCTTACTTTCTGTTAAAAATAAAGATTATCATTTGCTTGAGATTGTAAGTGAATCTGTAGAGGCTATGAGTGAAGGAGAGTTATTACAAATTGAAAAAACACGTAATCTGAATTTGAGCGAAGAGATTTACTACGATATCATTCGAAAAAAAACAGCCTCACTTATTGCTAGTTGTTGTGCTATTGGCGCTGCCAGCGCAGGAGCAAATGCTGAGCAAATTGAACAAATGCGTTTGTTTGGCGAAAAAATAGGTATCGCATTTCAAATGAAAGACGATTTGTTGGATTATGGTGATAGCGATATTGGAAAACCCACAGGAATTGATTTAAAAGAAAAAAAATTAACCTTACCTATTATTTACACTATTAATAACTCAGACCGTAGCACGCGTAATTTTATCATCAACACGATAAAAAACCACAACAACAATAAATCAAAAGTTACTGAGGTAATTAAATACGTTAATGAGCACGATGGTATTGCTTACACACGAAAAGCAATGGAAAGACATAAAAACGAAGCGCTTACACTGTTAAATAATGTTAGTGAATCGCCATACAAAGAAAACTTAAGAGAATTGGTTGCTTATGTTATAGACCGAACTAAATAATGATTATCTTATCTGCTTAAAATTAGTTGTACTTTACGATTATTGTTGTCCATTTCATCGTTGCATTCATTACAGTCATTACAATTAACATCTTTAATGTTCTCTCCCACTCCAATTGCACTTATTTTATAATTAGGAATACCTTTTTGAACAAAATAATTCTTGACACTTGCGGCTCGTTTCTTTGACAGTGCTAAATTATAAGATTTAGAACCACGACAATCAGTTGATGCTATAATCTTAATTGTTGCAGTTTTATCCTCATTCCATTTTTCTACCACTTCATTAAACGCTGATAAATCAGAAGGTAAGTTGCTGCTATTAAAGATAAAATATGCACTCGTAACTAAATATGTTTTGCCGCTAAATGCATTAGATTTTGATTTATCTTCTTCTACTTTTATAGTAACCTTTTTTAAAGTGGGTTCTACATTGGATAATTTAACAAAATTTGTATCTCTATTTGGTAATATGTTTTTTGCTTGAGAAGGAGATTTAACTATTTCCTTTTTTTTCGTAAGCTGCTTTTTCTCATTTGATATTATTTCAGGTTCAACTTTGGATAATGTTACTTTAACAGTATCAGCTAAAGGAATATAAACCTGATTAGACTTTGGAGTATAATTTCGATTAAAATAGTATACTTTATCTAAACCATTATCACTATCCCTATTTGATGATAAATAACCTGTCATTCCATCCTTATCAGAAATATAAGCTATATCATCTTTACTGCTGTTGAGTGGCTTACCTATATTTTGCGGATTTGAATAGGTTCCATTATTACCGATGGTGGAGACAAAGATATCATAACCGCCAAAGCCTAAATGCCCTTTAGATGAAAAGTATAATTTATCGCCAATTAAAAATGGAAAACCCTCTTGCTCTGTTGTGTTCACTTTCTCTCCTAGGTTAATAGGTGTTGTCCAAGTACCATCAACATTACGTGTAGATTTGTAAATATCCAATCCACCAAATCCTCCGGGCATATCGCTTACAAAGTATAATGTATTTCCATTTGTACTTATGGTAGGATGAATAAAATTGTAGTTCTTATCATTAAAAGGTAATTCTGTTATGATTGAAAACTTACCATTTTCTAATTTACTACTATACAGCCTTAAATTACTTAAACCATCAGTACTTGTTTGCCCGCTTCCAGATTTACGTACTTCTCCTTCTTTTACCTTGGCCCCAGTAGCAGTAAAATATAGCGTTTCACCATCTGAGGTTAGGCAAGGAGAACCTTCGTTAAAGGGGAAATTAATATCACTTACTACATCATCTCCAGGAGCAAACGTTACAGAATCTATCCTGGCTATAAATGCTAAATCAAACAAAGTATTAAACTCGTTGTAGTTGGTATCTTTAGCATGAGCATAAATTAATCCATTATCAAAAAAACAATAACCTAAACTTTGCCCACTAACATTTATATTAGTTACCCCAATAAAAGTATTTGTTTTAACAGAATCTTTGTTCTTTATGGCCCAATTTAATGAACGTAATAAAAATGCACTATATGAATCAGCCTTTTTAATTAAGTTGTAATAGTTAAATTGGTCGAGCGCTTTATTATATTTACCTTGTATTTTAAGCAAATTACCATAATCTAAGTACACATTAGGGTTTGCCTTTTTATCACCCAACAATACCAACTCTCTAAATTTAGCCTCGGCTCTTGAATATTGAAACGTGTATAGATAACTATAAGCAAGTCTTTTTAAAATATGAGCTTCATTTTGAGTGGTACGGTTATTTCTTAAAGCAAACTCATACTCCTTTATGGCCTCTTTAAATTGAAAATAATCATAGAAAACATTTCCATTTTCTACACTTTCTTGCGCAAATAAATTTGAATTACATGTAAATTTAATAACAAACAAAACAATTAATAAACGTATAATCTTTTTAAAAATCATTGGTCGGTTAATGTGGTTAAAATATCTTCAATATATTCTCTTGTGTTGGCTAAGCGAGGCACCTTATGTTGGCCGCCTAGTTTACCATTTTTCTTCATCCAATTATAGAAAGTACCACGAGAAACTGCCTTAACTTGAGGCATAACCATGGCCATATCTTTGTATCGTTTGGCTTCATAATCACTATTCGTTTGCTTTAAATAACTGTCTAATGTAGTAGTAAAAAAATCCATATTATCTGGAACTTGCTCAAACTCAATAAGCCATTGATGGGTACCAATTGTATCCGATTCAAAATGTACAGGGGCTGCGGTATAATCAATTACTTTCAAATTAAGAGTACTACAGCATTGTGAAATGGCATAATCAGCATTTTCTATTACCAACTCCTCGCCAAAGGCATTAATAAAATGCTTGGTTCTGCCAGTAATTTTAAATCGATGAGGATATAACTGACTAAACTTTACAGTATCACCAATGATGTATCGCCACAAACCTGCATTGGTACTTATTACCAGTGCATAATTTTCATTTGTTTTTACTTCATCAATTGTATAAGTTATTGGATGATCTTTACCATATTCACTCATGGGCATAAACTCATAAAAAATACCGTAATCTAACATCAACAACATATCATCCCTGCCCAATTCATCTTGTATCCCTAAAAAGCCTTCACTTGCATTGTAGGTTTCAAGATAGTTCATATTTGATGAACGTATAAGAGATTTAAACCTATTTTGATATGGAACAAAACTAACGCCACCATGTATGTATAACTCAAGGTTCGGCCAAATTTCTATTAAGTTATTTTTACCTGTAATTTCAAAAATTTTATCAATTAAAACCAATGTCCAAGTTGGCACTCCACTTATGCTCGTTACATCTTCACTTAATGTTGCTAAGGCCATCTTTTCAATTTTTTCATCCCAATTATCCATAATAGCAATGCTTAAATCGGGAGTGCGAAAATATTGTGCCCAAAAAGGCATATTCTGCATCATAACCGCACTTAAATCACCATAGTATGAATCGCCCTCATGAAACTTATTTATTTGATGGCTACCTCCCATAATTAAGCCTTTTCCATCAAAAATTTTACTGTCTTCACGTTGGAGTTGGTAGAACATCAAAGCGTCTTTTCCACCTTGAAAATGACAATCTTCTAGCGAGTCGAAGGTTACAGGGATAAATTTACTTTTTGCTGCTGTTGTACCACTTGATTTAGCAAACCAAGTAACATCAGTGGGCCAAAGTAAATTTTGCTCACCTTTCATCATCCTATCTATATATGGTTTGTGTGTTTCGTAATTACCAATTGGTACACGTTGCTTAAAATCATGGATAGTTTTTATTGACCTATAATCAAACTGAATTCCCCATTCAGTATAGCGAGCCTGGTTAATTAGTTTTTGGAATACCTGCATTTGCGTATCTGCCGGACGTTCCATCATCTCCTCGATAAAAGGAATACGTTTTTTTAAATACCACGTTACAAGAGAGCCAAAAACTGACATAGGGTAAATTTATTTTGGTAATTTTAAGCGTTTTGAAGCAGTTAAACAACTTCAAAATATACACCATATGTATTAAAAGCGGCTATTCTGCCTTTTGATAATTATCGGTAAATTGCTGAATGAGTTTGAATGCTTCATTGTATTTACTTAGTGGCAACGTATCAGCTTTATCATCAATATCATGATAAAAATGATAATCACCCATTAAGTAGAAAAAAAACGACTTCACACCATTCTCGGTAAAATAGTAATGATCACTATTTTGAGCTTTTCCACGAGACGCTATCGTTGGCAAATAATCTCCATCCATATTAACCAGCTGTAATTCCTGAAACTCATCTGGGAAAACTGTTGCATTTACAGCAGTGAGGCCTTTATCACCAGTACCCATTAAATCTAAATTTAACAACAACGATATTTGCTTAAGAGGGAATAATGGATTTTCGGTATAAAAATACGACCCATATAAACCTGCTTCTTCTCCAGCAAAGAAGATAAAAGCAATGCTGTAATCGGGTTTGTTTTTACTATAATATTTTACCAAATCCAACAACATAGCCACACCACTTGCATTATCATTGGCTCCAGGAAAAATCGCATCTCTACCCATCATTCCTAAATGATCATAATGTGCGGTAAATACTATAAATGAATCTTTGTATTTACTACCTTCAACATAAGCTATCACATTTTGTGTATTATGACTTTTTATTTGAGGGGTAATAATTAGTTTTACGCTAGTTTGATATGGCTTTAACAATCCATCTTTAACAAAAATTGTTGCAAATGCATCCCATTTTGTAGCAACACTCCATGTTAATTTTTTTTCGTTGGCATGAATTATACCCCTTGCTTTAAATGGGCTTAACATTAATTGTTTTAGCCTTTCAGGATATATTAAATTTTGATTTTTAACATCGCCAAATACAAGAAATGTTTGACGTAAAATCTGCTTTTCTATTTGATTAAATAATGATTGATTATCAATCATGGCGCTATCAACCCAAAGTAATTTAAATATCCCATCAACAGGTGGACATCCTGCAGCTACAATAAAATGCTCCCCTGGAATTAAACTTTGATTATCAATAACCATGCTCACCTCATCAGCGAAAACACTTACAGGAAAACCAAAATCTTGAAAATACTCTGGAGTAAAAGATTTTACTTTAGCTGTTTTAAGTTCTTCACGAATGTAGCGCGCTGCTATATAATCACCTTTATTCACATAACCTCTACCATACATCTCAGGTGCACACAAATCTGTAATTACTTTGCGGGCATAATTTATATTTTGTGCACTAAGCCTTGTGTTACAAGACAAGATTAACGCACCCACAACAAGAAACTTTAATGAGGCTGAGAATAATTTAAAATGCGTTATACTCATATTCATTAATTTTCGAAAACATCAATTTGTATACTAAAATCTATATTCATTTGGCTGTAGGTTGATTTAAGCAACCTTATTTTTTGTATTAAAATTATTAACAACCGAAATTAAAATATAAATGATAATACTTAACGCTATACCAGCAAATTTGAAAATTAATGCGCTTAAAATACATGAGATGATTAAAACATATCTAGCCTCATTGCCTTTAAATTTGAAATGCTTAAATTTAAGAGCAAGTAATGGAAGTTCGGCAACTAATAAATAGGCAGATAAAATAGGAAATGTTGTTAAAAACCAACTATGCTCTATTAAGTGAGTTATTCCATAACTGTCGTTATTTAAAATTAAAGGTAAGCTCGCTATAAAAATTGCATTTGCAGGAGTTGGGACTCCGATAAAACTATCGCTTTGGCGAGTGTCTAAATTAAATTTTGCGAGCCTAATTGCTGAAAATACTGGTATAAGAAGAAAGGTATATTGATTGATACAAAAACCTTGACCAAAGCATGTGCCAGCTATACTATAAAATATAAAACCTGGTGCTACTCCAAAACTCACCACATCTGCCAATGAGTCGAGTTGTTTACCCAACTCACCACTTACGTGTAACAAACGTGCAACAAATCCGTCAAAAAAATCCATAATGGCAGAAACGCCAATATAAATTGAGGCCATCACTAAATCTCCTTGTATTGCACTTAATATGGATAAACAGCCAAACAGTAAGTTTGCTGAGGTAATTGCATTGGGAATATGTTGTTTCAAGTTATGTTTTGTTAATGATAAGTTTTACAAATTAATACCTTATTTATGAAGTTATAAAATTGGCATGAAAATTTATACAAAATGTGTACATTTGATTAATATGCTCAATAGAAATAAAATATTTTTAATACTCTTAATTATAAGTATAAGTGCATTTACTGGTGGAAACCACAATTATGTTAAGCTTTTAAATCATCAAAAAAAAGCTATCCCATTTAAAATTAAAACTCAAAAAATTGAATGGATTAACAATGTCATCAACATTGCCCTGTTATCAACCGATAACCGTTTAATTCAAATTAATAGTATACCAGAAAGTATGCTATCTGATACTACATTTCGAAATCATAGGGTACAAGTAATGATGATAGATAACAATGACATAACTTTTACCCAAAATAAAAGATTTTTACCTTTAATTGCCGTAAAATGCAATGTGGCTGAATCAGGCCAATCAATAGCTGTTAATGCACAAGGCAAGATTTTTTATCAAAAGCAATGGTATCAATTTGAAGTAAATACGGAACATCTTTTACCTAAAAAGAAAACCTTAGGAACGTCAAAAAGAATAATAAACTAAACTCAATTCGACAAAATAACTAACATGAAAAAAACTATATTTATCTTATTATTTGTAGCATCTCTTTCCCCGGCAATAGCCCAATTGGCTCATCAAGAAGAGATATCTAAAAGGCCATTAGAAATTGTTTTGTATGAAAAAGAGGTTTTAAGAAAAGTTGAGCTTCAGAAAATACTCAAAGAACGAAATTTAAATGCACGTACCACCTACTCGGACGGAAGTATAAAAGAGGCCATGTATGTAAGTCCTACAGGACAAATCATTTATAATACTACTTACAATATTGGTGCAGGAAGAACCTTGTCTACCAACAAAGTTTGGCCAGGAGGCACAATAGGCACCAGTTTAACAGGAGCAAATATGACAAATCGTTTGGGGATTTGGGATGGAGGTGCAGTTAGAACCACACACCAAGAACTAACTGGGCGTGTTACCCAAACTGATGGAGCTACTCAGCTCAGCGACCATGCTACACATGTTGCTGGAACAATGATTGCAAGTGGTATTGATGCCAATGCCAAGGGAATGGCATACGCTGCGTCTTTAAAAGCTT
>CANHBJ010000075.1 GCA_947459075.1 Bacteroidota bacterium | reverse complement strand
CAATCGTATTAGAAGTTTCTGTGTTGATGGCACAATTCCCATCGCAAGAAGTTGCTCAGTTATCATATGAGTACCGCACATTAGGTTTAGGTTATGCTAACTTAGGTACAGCTTTAATGGTAGCAGGTATTCCTTACGATTCACCTAAAGCATTTGCAATTTGTGGAGCTATTACTGCTATCTTAACTGGTACTGCATACAGCACTTCGGCAGAGATGGCTGCACATTTAGGTCCATTTGCCAAATACGAAGAGAATAAAACACATATGTTACGTGTAATGCGTAACCACCGCTATGCTGCTTATAATGCAACAGATGCGTATGAAGGTTTAACCATCAGACCTGTTGGAATCGATCCTAAATATTGCCCTGATTATTTACTTAGTGCTGCATGCACTTCGTGGGATAACGCAGTACAATTAGGTGAAAAACATGGTTATCGCAATGCGCAAACAACTGTAATCGCTCCAACTGGAACCATTGGTTTAGTAATGGATTGTGATACAACCGGTATTGAGCCAGATTTTGCTTTGGTTAAATTCAAAAAATTATCAGGTGGTGGATACTTTAAAATCATCAACCAATCTGTACCTGCATCATTAAAAAATTTAGGTTATACTGCTGAGGAAAGTGATGCCATTATTAAATATGCAATTGGTCATGCTACCTTAACAGGTGCACCACACATTAACCCAGAGAGTTTAGCTTTCCGTGGATTTACTGCAGAAGAAATTGCCAAATTAGATAAAGCAGCATCAGGTGCATTTGAAATTGGCTTTGCATTTAACCACTGGACATTAGGTGAGGAGTGCATGCAACGTTTAGGCTTTATACCAGAAGAATATAACAGCCCTAAATTTAACTTGTTACGTAAATTAGGTTTTACCCGTGCCGAAATTGAAGAAGCAAACAACTATGTATGCGGAACCATGACGGTAGAAGGTGCCCCTGCTTTAAAAGATGAACACTTAGCAGTGTTTGATTGTGCTAACAAATGTGGTAACATCGGAGTGCGTTATATTGCTGCCACTGGCCACATCAGAATGATGGCTGCTGCACAACCTTTCTTATCGGGTGCTATTTCAAAAACCATCAACTTGCCAAACGAGGCCTCTGTTGATGATATTAAAGAGTGCTACCACTTAAGCTGGAGTATGGGTTTAAAAGCCAATGCACTTTATCGTGATGGTTGTAAATTATCTCAACCACTTAGCAACAAATCTGATGTTAAGGAAGAGGAAGAAGTACAAGAAGCAGTTGAATCTGTTTTAGGTGCTGATGCAAACAAACCTGTTGGAGAATTAACTCCTGAACAAGTTTTAGATGCTGCAACAGCCATATTAAACCGCAGTCATGATACAGAGTTTAAACGTAAGTTAGCTCGTATTGTAGAACGCAAACAATTGCCTGGTAAACGCAGTGGTTTTACACAAAAAGCTACCGTTGGTGGACAAACCATATTTGTTCGTACAGGAGAGTACGAAGATGGAACGTTAGGTGAAATTTTTGTTGACTTACACAAAGAAGGTGCAACACTTCGTTCGTTAATGAACTGTTTCTCTATTGCAGTATCGTTAGGTTTACAATACGGTGTGCCACTAGAAGAGTACGTTGATAAATTTACCTTTACCCGTTTTGAGCCTGCAGGTATGGTAACTGGCCATGGTAACATTAAAAATGCCACTTCAATTATCGATTACATGTTCCGTATGTTAGGATTTGAATACTTAGGTCGTGAAGATTTTATTCAAGTACCTGCAACTGACGAACAACGTTCTCATTTAGCGGTAAACCAAAAACATATTTTACCAACTGCAAACATGCAAAATGTAGTAATTACTCCAGTAACTACTCCCACTGCAGCACCTGCATCCATTGGTTTTATGAAATCAACGCCTATGGTTGAACCAACCAACAAAATGCCTGAAGCAAGTGCAACCGCAGTTGACCAAACGCAAGCATACTTAAAGAGCTTTGGCGATAGCCCTGCTTGCCCTAGTTGCGGTAGTTTAACAATACGTAGTGGTGCTTGTTACAAATGCATGAACTGTGGTACACAAACAGGTTGTTCATAAGTAACTGTTACTTCGAGTAACTGAAAGGCTTATCGAGAAGTAATAAAATAAAAAATCCCTCATCGCGTAAAATCGGTGAGGGATTTTTTTATATCTTAAAGGATGTAAAACCAGTTTTATTGATGAGCCAATTTAATTCAGTTTTAAGTTTTCGGTATTTTTTTGTTGTAGGGGATTTACACATGTTTAATTCAAGTATTTTTTGTTGAATTAAAAAGTAATCGTGACAGATAAAAATGAATTTCGCAGATTCGATGCGATTTAAAATCCTTGTTGCATCTTCTTTTCTGCCGATGTGATAATAAGTAATTGCCCTTACCAAATCAAAACATTCGAAATATCCCAATTCAACCACACCATTATCATAACACTTATAATCAAGATCAGCTAAACGAATCATTTTTAAAGCAGATTCATAATCCCCAACAAGATTAAACGCATCTGCCATGGTAAACTGAAAGAACGGGAAATGAGCACTAGGCGTATTACCACGCAGTTGTTTTTTTTCTTCTTCAAAAGCAATCTTTTTCCATTTTACTAATTCGGTTTGATTGTTAAAAAGATGATGGTACAAAACGTTTGACATGATTTTGCGTGCTTGTGGAAATGGATGTATATCCTGATTGGCTGCAATACTGTTTATTCTTTTAATGTGCTCAGTGATCTCTTTTTTATTTTGATTGAGGTAAGCACCTAAAAACAAAATACAGTTACCAAAAAGCTGCGCCTCTTGGTCTTGTTTACTTTGTACATAACGCTTAAAATATTTCTTGTAATCACCTGCAATCCCATCAATGTATGGGAAGCGCTCGAAAAAGAAAATCTGGGCAACAGGACTTTTGGTTAAAAAACCAGAGAGCGCTTCTAAGTAATTGGGTTGATTAATTATTTTGCGTGCAATGTTCCCACAAGCTTTATGGTAATTAAAGTCATAGTCAGAAGACAAATCAATATCATAAAAACTTTTTAGAAAATTGATTTGCTCTATATCAATAGCAGATAACTTAGGTTTTTTGGCTACGAATAATTCCTCTACATGGTCTACATTACAATAGTCACAAATTGCTTTCAGGGTTGATTTACTAGGCTTTGAACCATCGTTTATAAATCCTAAAACCCTGCGTAGTGTTTGTGCACTTATTTTAACGCCAATTGCATGATAAATGTGCGAGGCTAATTTATTGCACTCGGCCGAAAATGTGATGGTTTTACCATAGCGCAATTCAATTTTAGTTTTTAGTGCATTCACCAGTCAATATTAATATTTAATAATTTAAGTTTACTTGGATGAACTTGGATTTTTTTTATATTTTATAAAAGCATAAGTTAGTACCATGAAAAAACGTATACTTCAAAAAATATTGTTGCTTATCATCACTAGTTTGATAAGCCCAATGCTATTTGCACAATGTGGAACCATCATGGTTAATTCTTCTCAACTACAGTATCCAGATACGATAACGAATTTGCCAGTAGCAACAATTGGTAGCCCTTATCAATCCACCATTCAATTCTTTTCTCCTACATCCATTAGTGGTTTAGCCGTTAACAGAATTGTAATAAATGGGGTAGTGGGTTTACCTGCTGGATTTAGCAGTTCAACAAGTCCCAGTAATGGAATCCTTTTTGCAGGTAATAGTGGCTGTGTTATCATCCAATCAAGTAATGTAAATTTGAATACTGGAACATATCCTTTTACCATCAATACAACAGTATTTTTACAAGCTGGTGGAAGTGCACCATTGTCAATAGTTGGCTATAAAATAATCGCTCAAAATCGAACCAATTCAACGGCTATAAGTGGTAATTACACTTACAATAATATAACCATTAATAAAGTTGGTACAACATTTAACAACCAACAAACCAATGGATCTGTCTACCGAAGAGTTCAGGTATTACCCAACAATAAAGTTGGTGTAACATGGACTACTTCAAGTGATGGTTCTCCATTTTTAGGGAGAGGTACAGGATACAACCAATTTAATGGAAGTACTTGGATAAAAGGAGATACATCAGTATCTAGAATTGAATCCCAAAGAACTGGTTTTCCTTCTTATGCATTTAACTCAAACACCAACGAAGAGGTGGTGTTATCGCACATTGTAACCCCAACTGGTTTTAGCGGAGGATTTGTCATGAGCAGAAAAAACGTAACTGCTACTTCATGGAACCAGAGTACAGTTTTAGACACCATTGCCAGCGTTCCTGGTTTGCTTTGGTGCAGAACATCTATCAGTAATAATTTTTTACACGTTGTAGCTTGTTATACAGATTCCGCACAAAATCAACCCAATCGGGTGGTAAGGAATGGAGTTAGAACCCCCGTGGTTTACTCAAGGCTAAATTTAAGTACAAATGTTTGGGAGGTTAAAGCAATTACGCTACCCAACTATAATAGCCTGAGATACTATAATGGATCAAATGATTCATACTCTATAGATGCTATTGGAAATAATGTTGCGATATTAATCGGAAGTGCAGGGCAGGATTTGAGCCTTTGGAAGTCAGGGAACAATGGAACAAGTTGGGCAAGAACAATCATTGATACAATTTATCAAGCTCCATTTATTGAAAAAAGCACAATAATTGATCCTGCAGTTTTGGTTTCAGATAATCATGTACATGTTTTGTTGGATAATAATGGGGTAAGCCATTGTTTTTGGAATCAAATATCTTTACTAAACTCAGATACAACAGATGGCACTTGGAATTATTTTCCGTCTGCATCTAATCAAGAATTGAAATATTGGAAAGAAGGAACAATTTTGAGCAATAAATTAACAATCGCAACATTTAATGGGGACCCTGTTAATACCACAAATTGGCAACAATTTACTAATGGAAATGATAGTAGGTATGGAACATCTTATTATACAGCGCAACCAAGTGCGGGAATAAGTTCAGATGGAAAATTATACTGTGTCTATAGTTCGCCAACTGAAGGAGAAAATAATATTGGAACAAGAGATATTTATGCTGTTTATTCTACAAACGGTGGTCAATCATGGTCTACTCCCAAAAATTTAACTGCTGCGCTTGGTAGTGGACTCGAACAAGCATTTCCTTCCATAGCAAGAACAGTAAACAATAAAATTCATTTGGTTTATTCTCAAAGTGGTTCAGTTGGTCCTTACACTGCGGGACAGTGGGATATTAATTATTACGCAATAGATACTGGGTCGCTAGACTTAAATGATACGCTGATATTTAATCAAGCGGTATTATTTTCATTGAGTGATACTGTTTTGTGTAAAGGGAATAGCTTGAGCTATACAATAAATAATGCGAAACTATACATTAATGACACTTTGATTGCTTCAGGAAATAGTAGCGGAAGTTTAACTCCTTTGTCGAATGTAAATATCAAAATTAAATCGCTTGACGGATTAGTAACCTTTAAAAATATAAATGTAATAGTAAACGACTCCTTGAACCTTCAATCCGTATACAATGGAAGTCCACTTAATGCTAGTCAAGTTTCTATTTGTGGACTTAATAAAAGCTTCCAATTTGGGGTTACAAGTAATTATACAGGAACCAAAAATGTAACATGGAAATTAAACAATTCGAATCTAACCAATAGGGTAAATCTTGTTGATACCTTTACACAGGGAGGAACATACGAAATTAGTGTTCAAACTAATTCTGGATGTAAGGCATCTAAACAAGTAATTATAAATAAATATAATGCAACCTTTAATCCAGACTTTACGGTTAATAGGCAAATAGCCACTGCCCCTCCTTTTGATTTTATATTTACCAATCAAACCACTCCTTTGACAAGTTATGATTTTTATTGGAACTGGGGTGATGGTAAAATTGATACAAGTAATACGCAGAATTTATTAAGTAAAACATATAATAATAATGGTTTATATACCATTAAGCTCGTTGCTCAAAATAAAGTTACGGGTTGTAAAGACTCTGTAACCAAAGCCAGCTACATCAGCTGCTCTGGAGCAAACCCTCAGCCTTTAGGTTTAACCACTACCAAACAAAATCCATTATGTGGTGGTGAAGCTACAGGTAGCATCACCGTTATCGGAACAGGTGGTACCACTCCATATACCTATCGCATTAATGGAGGCACCTACCAAAGCAGTAATACATTTAATAACCTTGTTGCAGGTATTTATACTGTAGATATTAAAGATGCGATAAACAATGTTGCTACTAAAAAAGATACCTTGGTTAATCCACCAGTGGTTACCGTGGGTGTAATTACTGGATTGAATAATGTTCCTGTTAGTAGTACACAATCATATAGTATTGCGGCTCAATCAGGAGCTAGTTACTTATGGAGTGTGATTAATGGAACGCTATTATCTGGAAATGGAACTACAGCCATACAAGTACAATGGCCAGCAAGTATTGGTATTGGAAAAATAATTGCTTCAGTAAATAAGGGCAATTGTGGTGCAACAGATACATTAACAGTTGCCATTAGTCCTCAACCATTAGGCATAACTTCTACCAAGCAAAATCCGTTATGCGCAGGTGAGGCAAATGGTAGTATAACCGTAAACGGTAGTGGAGGAACTGCTCCTTATACCTATCGTATTAATGGAGGAACTTATCAAACGAGCAATGCCTTTAACAACTTAATAGCTGGTATTTATAATATAGATGTAAAAGATGCACAGAATAATGTGGTAACTAAAAAAGATACGCTAACCAACCCACCAGCTATTACCGTTGGTGGTATAAATGGATTAAACGGAGTACCAGTTAGCAGTTCACAATCATACAGTATTGCGGCTCAATCAGGTGCAAGTTATTCATGGAGTGTGATCAACGGTACATTGTTATCTGGAAATGGAACCACTTCTATACAAGTACAATGGCCTGCATTAGGTGGTGTTGGGAAAATCATTGCAGCTTTATCTAAAGGTAATTGTGGTGCTGCAGATACCTTAACTGTTGCAATTGGTGGTACTCCATTATCATTAACTACTGCCAAAGTAAACGAGACGTGTTCAGGAAAAAATGATGGAAGTATTAGTATAACAGCAAGCGGAGGTAATTCACCATATATGTATTCATTAAATAACGGAACATACCAAACAAGTAACATGTTCAATGCATTATCTGGTGGTATTTATACAATTAGGGTAAAAGATAATAACCAAGTAGTGGTAACTAAATTTGATACAATAACTTCAGGCGTTAAACCAACGGCTGGTATTATAACTGGTCCAACAACTGTTGCTACCTTAGCTATGAATAACTACATTGTAGGGCAACAAACAGGTGTAAATTATTTATGGAACATTACAGGCGGTGTTGTGGCAAGTGGTCAAAACACCAATGTGGTTCAGGTTGCTTGGGGTTCACAGTCAATGCTAGGTAAGGTATCGGTTAAAGTTACCAATGCAGGAGGTTGCAGTGATTCATCAGATTTGAATGTGAATGTAGGTAGTGTTGGAACAAATGAATTATCAATAAGTAATAAGGTTCAAATCTATCCGAATCCTAACAATGGAAGCTTTGCAATAAATGTTTTAAATAGCAATATTGAACAAGTAGATATTTTTAACAGCATAGGACAATTAATTTGGAGCTACACTTCAAACGAAACAAAACAATCTGTTTTAGAGGTAAGATTAAAAACAACTCCTGGAATTTATACGGTAAGTGTTAAAACAGAATCAGGCGTAGTTAATCAAAAATTAATACTCACTCAATAAGCATCAACTTTGATAATTATTGAAATAAAAATCCCTCATCGCTTAAAAACGGTGGGGGATTTTTTTTAAGATGGGGAATAATATATAAATAAAATTGTGCTAGTGTAAAATGGAGTAATTAAAACTTGGACGAACTTGGATTTTTTAAACTTGTGTTTAAATTTTAATATTGGAATATGAAAAAAATACTATTAATCTTTTTAATTCTCCTTTTTACTCAATCCACCTTTGCGAAAAAAGTAAAGTTTCAGGTAAATATGATTGGACAAATCATTAGTCCGAATGGGGTTAGGATAGCTGGAAATTTCCAAGGATGGAATCCTACTAATTCTTTGATGTCGAATGGAGGAGCAGGGACTATCTACAGCATAACTTTAGATGTGCCGGGTAATACTATTGCAGAATTTAAGTTCATAAATGGTAATTCATGGACAGGAGTCGAAACAGTACCAACTATGTGTCAATTAGGAAGTAATAATAACGGGATATTAAATGATAATAGATGGTATTACATTGACTCAACTGCGAATGATACTACACTATTCCCAGCTGTTCTGTTTTCTGGAACAGCACCAATAAATAAATACGCAGTAAGGGTTGCTGTAAATATGCAGTTGCAGGCACTTAATTCACCAGGAGTACATATTGCAGGCAATCTACAACCAACTAATTTATGGGATCCAGTAAAGACAAGAATGGTAAGGCATAATTCCAATAATCAAATTTTTGAGTGGATCGGATATCTATCAGCTGGTACATATGAATATAAATTTATTAATGGTAATACTTGGGGATATGCGGAATCT
Organism: Bacteroidota bacterium; assembly: GCA_947459075.1. GTDB lineage: Bacteria > Bacteroidota > Bacteroidia > UKL13-3 > UKL13-3 > UBA6183. Next base: position 2,523 of record CANHBJ010000075.1, on the reverse strand, counting down.
GTACCCTCAGCATGCATGTCCGTTAACAATAATAGGTCAATCGTAGTTAATGCTCACACCATTACGCCAGCAACCTTATTTTCTCAGTGTAACGCCTATGTGCCTCCTGTGGCTCCTAGATACAATGTAAATTTTAATGTTGACATGAAAAATTTGATTTGTTCTGGATTTGATTCAGTTGTTGTTACGGGGTCAAAACTGGAATTAAACAACTGGAACCCAAAGGTGAAGTTACTCAACCTAACTGGCAATTCTATCTTCAGTAAAGTAATACAACTAGATTCAGGTGAAATTAATTATAAATATGTAGTCTTCAAAAATGGTAATGCAGTATGGGAAGGATTGAGTAATCGATTGATAAGTTTAAATAGTGATACAACGACTGCACTAAATTGTTTTGGATCAACTAATACTTGTCCTGTCATTAATACAAGTGGGTATTCGATAACCTTTTTAGTAGATTTAGGCAACATTACACCTGACCCGAATCAAAAAATATATGTAATGGGTAATTTCAATTCTCCTTCATGGGTGGATGGTGCAATTCGCATGAAAAAAGTAGATGGTACTGCAAATAAATACGCAATTACATTAAAAGATATATGTAGAGATACTTTTGACTTTATTTTCTTAAATGGCGACTCAAGTTTATCTTCATCAAGAGAGGTGTTTTTAAATCCTGCTAATCAACCTTGTCTTGTAAATTATGGATTTAATAATTACAACAGAAGACATATAAAAACTTCAAGTGGTAATATTACATTAGCATATAATTTCAGATCATGTCCAACTATATTACCTTCAAGTCTAAACACTTCTAGAAGAGTTCTTTATGAATCTTTTTCTTCCTCATCACTGCCACAGGGTTTTGATCAATTTCTGACTGGATTATCGGATTCAATTAATGTACGTTTTAGCAATACAAATACTTTTATACAATATCCTATGAATTGGCCTGGGACTGGAGACCCTTACTATACTGCTGAAGGCAATTCCAGAAAGAATTATTATAATATAAATGCTATTCCAAGAACAATTATAGATGGAAGTTTTAACGTGCTTACGGCTTATATAAAAAATACTGATACTACTAAATTAATGCATCTCATACCTAGTTTTGTTAAAATGAGCACAAGACATACTGTCAACAATAACCAAATTACAATTATTGATTCCATTAATCCTAGTATCTCATTTTCGAGTTCAAATTTTAAACTCAGAACAGCAATAGTTGAAATAATAACAAAAAACAACCAAAAAACAAGTGGTGAAAAAGAGTTTTTTTATGTGGTGAAAAAAATGCTACCGGATCAAGTGATCAGTTTGAATAATTCAAATGTAAACCAAGTGTTTTCAAGAAGTTTTACTTTCAATGGTAATTATAGATTACCTTTAAATGCCTTATCTGCAATTAATGTTAATACTGAACATAGTGTTGAAAATTTTAGTAATCTATTAGCGGTCTCTTGGATTCAAAATGACTCATCTAAAGAAGTTGTTCAATCATCTTGGAGTGATGAATCCAAAGTTGTTATTACTGATTCAGTTTTGTGTTCTTATGATGATAGTATATCAGTATTTGCTTTTGGTGGAAGTATCATTTTGGGGCAACAGAATTTAGGTTCTAATCAAGTTAAACTAAAGCCTACTTTAACAACTCAATATGTATTTAGGAGTAATGATGGACTTAAAATTATACCCTTTACTATATATGTAGATGATAGTATAAATATTACGCCAAATGTTATTAATGTAAACTTTAGTACTTGTGGCATTAATACTCCCTTTTTGATTGGTGGTAATACGAATTATAGCCAAAGTAAAACATACAGTTGGTATTTAAATAATACACTACTTGCAAATAGGACATTATCAATTGATACATTCAGAATAGGCGGTTTATACAAACTCAGAGTTACCTCAAATAGGGGTTGTATTTCTGAACAAGCATTTAATGTGACTAAATTAAGCTCCAGCTTTAATCCTGACTTCAGTGTAAATAGACAAGCAGCTACAGCTCCTCCTTTTGATTTTACTTTTGCAAATCAAACACAACCCTTAAACGATTACACCTATTTTTGGAAATGGGGAGATGGAATAACAGATTCGACCAATAATCAAATCCTTTTTAAAACTTATAATAACAATGGGCAATATACTGTAAAGCTCATTGCTCAGCATAAGGTTACGGGTTGTAAAGACTCTATAACCAAAGTGAACTACATCAGCTGTTCTGGAGCAAACCCTCAGCCATTAGGTTTAACCACTACAAAGCAAAATCCGTTATGTGGTGGTGAAGCTACAGGTAGCATCACCGTTATCGGAACAGGTGGTACCACTCCATATACCTATCGCATTAATGGAGGTACCTACCAAAGCAGTAATACATTTAATAACCTTGTTGCAGGTATTTATACTGTAGATATTAAAGATGCGATAAACAATGTTGCTACTAAAAAAGATACCTTGGTTAATCCACCAGTGGTTACTGTGGGTGTAATTACTGGATTGAATAATGTTCCT
>CANHBJ010000074.1 GCA_947459075.1 Bacteroidota bacterium | reverse complement strand
TCCTTCTGTCGTCATACAAATTTCGCTTCTCTTGTTAATTTACTTTTGTCTAAGTATAAGTCGTTACTGAACCAGTCAGTCAATACTTTTTCAATTTCGTTTTTATTAAATGTCTTTGGGTTTCGTCTTGATTTTATATAATTTTCATTTTTCATTTTTTCGGCAACTTGTCCGACCGTTTGCAAGTCAAGTTCGTTACCAATTTTATTTGCTAGCCAAAGTCCAGCGCTAGAAAACACAATTCCTATAAGTCCGATTTGCCAATTAAAGAAAAGTCCAACGAGAGAGGCGAGAAGTAAAATTGCAAGTGTCCCCGTCACCCAATGTGGTGGTCGCAAAATATTTAGTTTAAAACCTAAATGCCTTTCCAATTTCTTTGTTATTGAACGTCTGCTTTGTCTTGGTAAAAGGTCGGCAAGTGGAAAGTCGGTCGAGATTGTTTTATTGTCGATTTGAAGTGTCGATGAAATTGCGTCTCTTAGTTTGTAAAATGCTTGTTGGCTTGTGCAGTCGTCTGAATTGTCGAGCTGTATTTTGTTTGAGATGTGGTCGCAAAGTTGTCCAAAGGTCGTGATATGAACTAACTCGTCACCAACAAACTTAATGTCAAACGAAGTCTCAACTTTTACGAGTAAGTCTTCGATGTCTTCTGGGTCGATATTTTTAAGTTCGTAGTCTTTCATAGCATTACTGGTAACTTACTTATATGTGCCACCGAAATATTTGTTAGGTACACAATATTAACCTTTAGGGTATATTATGTGACCTAATTGACCAATTCTGAGGGGCACAATATTTTTATTCATTTAATTTTAATTTGTCTAAGGGGCTGGTCTCCAATGCAGACCGAAGCGTCTGTATTATTTTACCCAATTGTTCGTTACTAACATGCGTGTAAATTTGAGTTGTTTTTGGGCTTTTGTGGCCAAGCAACTCTTGTATGTATCGCAAATTGGTTCCGGCTTCTAATAAATGGGTGGCATAACTGTGCCTTAACATATGCAAAGTAATATTCTTTTTAATTCCTGCAACATGTGCTGCTGTTTTCAAAATCTTATCCAAGCTTCGGGCGTTGTATGGTCCTCCAAATTGTCCTTCAAACAAATTTTTAACAGGTTTAAATTCGGTATAATATTTTCTTAACATATTAAGTATTACTGGCGATAGTGGTACATTTCTGTCTTTCATGCCTTTGGCATTTCGTATGGTTATTATCATGCGTTTACTATCAATATCTGTTTTTAATAAGCTTAGTAGTTCGCCTCGTCTTAAGCCTGCGCTGTATATTAAACTAAGCATGGTTTTATGTTTTAAATTTTTACATGCGTTTATAATGGCAGCCACTTCTTCTTCGCTTATTACCTTAGGTAATTTATGACCTTGTTGCGGACGAATTAATTTTTCAATATCTATTTTATGGTTTTTTACCGTTTGGTAAAATAGTTTAAGTGCATTTATAAATTGCGATTGATAGGTTGCACTCAGGTTTTTCTTTAAAATATAATGGGTGTTAAAATCCATTACATCTTGGTTGTTAATTTGCTCAACATTTTTTTGGTTGTGATAACTAAAAAATACCAACAATGCATTGGTGTAACTTTCTATAGTGCTTTTACTGTATCGCTTCACCTCCATCCAATTGGTGTACTTGTTTAACAGCTCTTGTGTTTGTGCGCTAATTTCCCGATTGTTTTTAATAGCATTAGTATTCGCATTGCTTGGTTGTATGTTACATGCGCTGCGGTATATTTCGTTATCTGTTATATGCCATGCTTTTAATGTGCGGCTCCATCGTGCTCCCTGTATTGCCCTTACTAATTGGTTAAGTGTTGCGGTATTAGCAAAGTATAATGCTATGCGATATTGGTTATCGTGCACAACTAATTTTGCCATAATTGTGTTATTGGCTATTAATTCAGAAAGCTGTGCAATATTATTGCTCATGTTAGGGTTAATAATGGGTTTAAATACAAATGCTAATTAAACCAATAAGTTGTGTATTTGCAAACTCAACTTAAAACAGCGGTAAATTTTTAAATGTAAGTTAACCTTGGCTTAGGGTTCCGAAGCTTCGGAAGAAGCAGGCTGCCCAGCAGCGCGGAAAGCCCGACCATAAAGCCACCTGTTTGGGTTGCGTTTTGAGTGTGCTTTAGGATAAGCCCCAAAACAAAAAAGCCACCCAGCTTTTTATAGCGGATGGCTTTAATAATATGAAATAAACCTTATACCGATTTTGGACGGTAAGTGTTTGTGTTTGCAGTTGATTTGCTACTTAATTTGGTTGTTTTTGGGGTTACTGTTTTTGAAGCAGTTTTTTTAGGTGCAGCAGTTTTTTTGGCAGTAGCTTTTTTAGGTTTCTCACCGCTGTTTTCTAAATCTTCACTTTTGTTATCAGTATTTTTAATTGTTTCGTTTGTTGTCTCTTCTGCTTCTGTTGCGTTATCTTCAGCTAACAAAACGTTAAAATCAACAATACCTTTAAGCACATTGTACCAAATTAATAATTTTTTGATATCCGAGTCGTATACACGCTCGCTATCAAGTTTAATTACATCAACCAAAAATTTACGTTGTGTTTCGGCATTGTCTTTTGCAGTAGGTGCACTACCTTTTTCATGTATTTTAACAAACACTTCTGCCAAACGCATATCGCCTTCTTCGGTATACATTGAAATATCTTCTAATACCGATACTTTATCTTGAATGCTGGTTGGGAAACGTTTCTTTGTTTCGTTTAAGCTTTCTAAAATTAAACCGGTTTTAGTACGGCCGATTATTTTGTGTAATCCGCTAACACCCGAAATGGCTACGATCTCTTTTAAATTCATCCTATTAAAAATGTTTGTTGTTTAAAATTTACGAAGGGCAAATGTAGCATTTTTTGGAATATGCCAAACCCTTTCGTTTTATCTATCAAAATCAACACAATATATTTGCCTCGAGTAATGAAGTGGTATACGTTTTTTTTTACTTTATGTTTTTTTACGTTTGTTAACGCTCAGCAAATAGTTAACATGGAGGGCAGGCGCTTTGAAAATCCTCGTAATGGTTGGCAAGGCAACGCAGAGTTTGGAGCCAACTATACACAAATTACAACTACCTTAAAACAGTTAAGTAACCGTATTTTTGTTATTCATCATAACCCCAAGCGCAATATTTTATTTGTAAATGATGTTAGTTTTGTAAGTGTTGATAACCGTAATTTATTAAATAATGCTTTTCAGCATTTTAGGTACATAAAACAAGGCGACTCGGTTGTTTTTCCTGAAGCGTTTGCCCAGTTACAATTTAACCAACAATTAGATATTAGCTTGCGAGCTATGGTTGGTGCAGGTTTACGCTTTAAGGTATATAAAGATAACAAGTCGTTTTTTTATATGGGTAATGTGTTGTTTTATGAACACGAACAAAACCCTAACCTAGAGTCACAAAATAATTTACGTTTAAGTTCGTATGCAAGTTTGGATATTAGTGAGTGGGATTATTTACCCATGACGTTAGTTGCTTATTTACAGCCCAAAATTACGGATATAAATGATTACAGGATTTCTTTAGAAGCTAGTTTATTGTTTCGTTCTAAGGGCAAATTTTCTTTCAGATCACAAGCTCGTTATGTGTTTGATGCCGACCCACCACCTGGCATTAACAAGATGTTTAGCAGTTTTAACAACAGCTTGGTTTATAGTTTTTAATCATGTTTATCTTCTATTTTAATTGATAATCACTTATTTATTAGGTGGTTATGATTTCATTTGTTGACTATAGTATTTTGCCGTTAAAAGCGCTGTTAATCGCAATAAAACCTATAAATTTGCTCGATTTTCTAAAAATAATTATGGATACTGTAGCAATATATCAACCTAAAAACAAAATACGAATTGTAACCGCAGCAGCTTTATTTGATGGGCATGATGCAGCAATTAATATCATGCGTAGAATTATACAGGCAAGTGGTGCTGAGGTTATACACCTAGGCCATGATAGAAGTGCTGAAGAGGTAGTGAATTGCGCCATACAAGAAGATGCTAATGCAATTGCAATGACCAGCTACCAAGGCGGGCATGTGGAGTATTTTAAATACATGCATGATTTATTGAAAGAAAAGGGCTGCGGACATATAAAAATTTTTGGTGGTGGTGGTGGTACTATTTTACCCGAAGAAATGGATGAATTGCATGGCTACGGTATTTGTCGTATTTATGGCCCAGATGATGGGCGTGCCATGGGTTTGCAAGGAATGATTAATGATATGTTGGAGAAATGCGATTTTCCAACAGGCAAAAACCTTAACGGTGAAGCCAAAAACTTAGCTGAAAAAGATTATAAATCTATTGCACGTTTAATTTCTGCTGCAGAAAATGATCCTGAAAATTTCCGAGTTATTTTAGATCAAATCAACCAATCAACCAATCAACCAATCAACACTCCCGTGCTCGGTATAACTGGCACAGGTGGTGCGGGTAAATCTTCTTTGGTTGATGAATTAGTGCGTAGGTTCTTGCTTGATTTTGAAGAGAAAACCATTGCTATTATTTCGGTTGATCCATCGAAAAAGAAAACGGGTGGAGCTTTACTGGGCGATAGAATTAGGATGAATGCCATAAAAAATCCGCGTGTTTACATGCGCTCTTTGGCTACCCGCCAAAGTAATTTAGCTTTATCTAAACATGTACAAGAAGCTGTTGATATTGTTAAAGCGGCTAACTTTGATTTAATTATTTTAGAAACCTCGGGTATAGGACAAAGTGATACCGAAATAATGGACCACAGCGATGTGGCACTATATGTAATGACACCAGAATATGGTGCAGCCACCCAGTTGGAAAAAATTGATATGTTGGATTTTGCCGACATTATTGCCATTAATAAATTTGATAAAAAAGGTGCGTTAGATGCATTGCGTGATGTAAAAAAACAATTTCAACGCAACCATAAATTGTTTGATATAAATGCAGATGATATGCCTGTTTATGGCACCATTGCCAGCCAGTTTAATGATCCAGGTATGAATAGCTTATACAAAGCTATAATGGATAAAGTGGTTAATAAAACTGGAGCTGAGTTGTCTTCATCGTATACCATAACACAGGAAATGAGTGAGAAAATTTATATCATTCCACCTGCACGCACGCGTTACCTTTCAGAAATAAGCGAGAACAACAGAAGCTACGATAAGTGGGTTAATAAACAAGCTGATATTGCCGATAAATTATACGGTTTGCAACAGTCTGTTGATACATTATTGTCCGTTAAAAATCCTGATACAGCATTAATAGATGCATTAAAAACTGCTTACAAAGAGATAGAATTAAACCTTGATCCGCGTAATAAAATTATTTTAGAAACATGGGAGCAAAAGAAAGATATGTTCCGCAATGAGTTTTTTGCATTTAAGGTTCGTGATAAAGAATTAAAAATTAAAACCCATACAGAATCATTATCTCATAGCCAAATACCTAAAGTTTCTGTACCCAAGTATAAAGGTTGGGGTGATGTTTTACGTTGGGCTTTGCAAGAAAATTTTCCAGGCGATTTCCCATATACTTCTGGAATCTATCCGTTTAAACGCGAAGGCGAAGATCCAACACGTATGTTTGCCGGAGAAGGTGGTCCGGAGCGAACCAACAAACGTTTTCATTATGTATCGCAAGGTATGCCAGCAAAGCGTTTAAGTACTGCTTTCGATTCGGTAACCTTATATGGAAACGACCCCGATCACCGACCTGATATTTATGGTAAAATTGGTAATTCGGGTGTAAGTGTTTGGAGTTTAGATGCTGCTAAGAAGCTGTATTCTGGCTTTAATTTAGCTGATCCTAAAACATCAGTTTCAATGACCATTAATGGTCCTGCTGCAATTATTTGTGCATTTTTTATGAATGCGGCTATAGACCAACAATGCGAAATTTACATTAAAGCAAACGGACTAGAAAAAGAAATAGACCAAAAAATAGAGGCTATTTTTAAAGCCAAAGGTACTACAAGGCCAACATACAATGCGACCGATTTACCAGAAGGCAACGATGGTTTAGGTTTAATGTTATTGGGTGTTACAGGTGATATGGTTTTGCCTGCTGAGGTGTACAATAAAATTAAAGTTGATACATTAAAGCAAGTTCGTGGAACAGTGCAGGCTGATATTTTAAAAGAAGACCAAGCACAAAATACGTGTATTTTCTCTACAGAATTCTCCCTACGAGTAATGGGTGATGTACAGCAATATTTTATTGATAATGCAGTGCGTAATTTCTATTCTGTTTCTATTAGTGGTTATCACATTGCCGAGGCTGGAGCAAATCCAATAACACAATTGGCTTTAACACTTTCTAATGGCTTTACGTTTGTAGAGTATTATTTAAGTCGTGGAATGAACATTGATGATTTCGCTCCTAATCTATCGTTTTTCTTCTCTAATGGCATAGATCCTGAGTATGCAGTAATTGGCCGTGTAGCTCGTAGAATTTGGGCCAAAGCCATGAAGTTAAAATACGGTGGAAATGAGCGTAGCCAAATGCTAAAATACCATATACAAACATCGGGTCGATCGTTGCATGCTCAAGAAATTGATTTTAACGACATACGTACTACCCTGCAAGCATTGTATGCTATTTACGATAACTGTAATTCTTTACATACCAATGCTTATGATGAAGCCATTACTACACCAACGGAAGAATCGGTGAGGCGTGCCATGGCCATACAGTTAATTATAAACCGTGAATTGGGCTTGGCTAAAAACGAAAATCCGCTTCAGGGTTCATTTATAATTGAAGACTTAACCAATTTGGTTGAAGAAGCTGTGTTGTTAGAGTTTGATAAAATTTCTGAACGTGGTGGTGTATTGGGTGCAATGGAAACCATGTACCAACGCAATAAGATACAAGAAGAAAGTATGTATTACGAGATGTTAAAACATACAGGCGAATTTCCAATAATTGGGGTGAATACATTCTTGTCTAGTAAAGGTTCACCAACCGTTTTGCCTAAAGAAGTAATACGCTCAACCACCGAAGAAAAGGAATACCAAATAACGATGCTTAATGAGTTGAAGAAAGGTAATGCAGAAAAAGGCGCTGAAATGCTAAAACGTTTGCAGGAAGTGGCCATTAAAAATCAAAATATTTTTGCCGAAATGATGGAAGCTGTTAAGTATTGTTCTTTAGGTCAAATTACTAGTGCATTATTTGAGGTAGGTGGGCAGTACAGAAGAAATATGTAACAATCATACAATATTTTCTTTCGGTTCATCTCGAATTAACCAATCTTCCAATTTTTCCTTTTGGTCCTGCAAAATATACCGCTTTTCCTTTTTTAGCTTTACGCACTACATGGAATGGGGTGGAAGAGATACTCTTCCAAATTTTACCATTGTATAAATCAGTACCAGTAGTTCCACAGGAAATAGCTGTTTTTGAATTTAAAATTTCAACGCAAGATCGATAGCCTTTAACATCAATTTTATAACCGTTTAAAATGGTTTCAGCAGAAATTATAAATGAATTTTTATTTACACAAGAGTCGCAAATGTAGTCGCCACCTACAACAACAAAACCAAAGGAGTCTTGTCTGCTAAAAGAAAATGCACCTTTATAAGATTTACCCGATTGGATATTTGATTTTTCCTCTGCAAATTGATTCATCGAGTAAATAAGTAATCGTGATTTACTACCACCCGTTACAAACCCAAATTCATCTTTGCCCCAACACCTTAAACTAGTTCCGCTTGCTGCAAATACGGCTTCGCCATCCATGGCATGCGGTGTTTTTGTGGTATCTAATTCATGCCAAGTATCGCCACCATTCTTGGTTTCAAGCAATACAAAATGTCCGTTAATGGGGTCCCCAATTATCATTCCGTGCTGTTCGTCCCCAAAATCCATGGCATCTAAAAAGTAAGCACTGTCGGTATTTTTATAAACTTCTTTCCAAGTTAAACCTCCATCTGTTGTTTTTAAAATATAAGCCGGAGTGCCGCTGCTCATCATCACGGCACGTTGATCATCAAAGGCTTCAATGTCTCTAAAATCACTTTTTTCATAACCTTTAAGTTGGGTGTAGGTAAATGTTTTTCCGCCATCAACACTACGTGCAAATGTGCCTCTGCTACCACTTACCCAAATGGTGTTATCATTTACTACACTCAATCCCCTAAAGCTAGTTTTGCTTAATACCACACCATCATCAAGTGTAAATGTATTACTGTCTAATACTTCTATGTTATATTGTGCTTTACAGTTTTGAACAATCATCAACCCCAATAAAACAAAAACTAATTTTAAGTTTGGTATTTGCACAGTACGTTTAAATTTGTTGTTATGTTCAAATATACATTTCTGTTGGTATTACTTTTTGCAGGTTGTGTAAATACACAAATTGGTTATTTTGAGGTGAGTCCTTATGCACGTGTTACTTCCAATAAAATAGATCAACCACTTTATGTAAAATACAGCAGCCGAGTAAACGATATACATTTGGTTAAAGAGCCTGGTTTTACAATTCAAACTACCGATTTACATAAGAGTTACTTGTTTGCTACACAACGCGCTTTTGGCGATTTATTTAGTGATGTAAGATTGTTTATGCCCAGTGATGTTGGATTTATATTAGAGATTCAACGAATGGATCCCCAATGGTCGTTTCATGAAAAACAAAAGATCAATCAATTTAAGGATACATTTAATTATACCGAGACTTGGTGCACCATACAATATGCCAGTACCATTTACCGAAATGATTTATTAGTGAGTCAATCAACAGGAAATGTAACCGTTAAACAAGAAGAAATAGCGGCATATAAACCAGAAGTAATTTTTAAAGAAGCCGTAAAACGTAGCATTGCACAAATGGCGCAAGAGCATTACAATAAGAGATAATTCTTTTTTACCACTAGGGTCACAACGTCCCGAATACTCGGGATCACAAAGGGCGCAATGATTGTGCGAAGTGTAAGTAGAAACGAACCTAGTGAACCTTGTCCCCACCTAGTGTTCATTGTGGTTAAATCTTTGAAACTACTGTAATTTACTAACCAAGTTCGTTACAATATTACTCCAACTATACATTTTATAAAAAGCATCAGGTATATCTTTGGGTTGATTGATATATTGAACTACAGCATTTGCAAAATCATCCCAGTTGTTATCATCCACAACAATTAAGTTATCTCCACAAACATTTTTATCAATACCCAATGCACCATTTTGTGTTGATATTACACGCTGATTTCTTGCCAAAGTATCAATGGCTTTTGTTTTAACACCACCACCACTTAAAATAGGATTTAACATGATGTCGGCTGCATCAACATACAAGTTGATATCATCAACAAAACCCATGTATTTAATATGTTCAGTGTTAGTAATCTTTTGTGCAATACCATCTGGTAATCCTTTACCACAAATAATAATTTTGAAAGTTAATCCTTGCTTAGTTAGTCTCGGATAAATTTCATCTATAATAAAATTCACCGCATCGTAATTGGGCGCGTAACTTAAGGTGGAAAAGAATAAAATCATCTTTTCGTTTGCGCCAATATTTAATTCATGTTTTAGGTTTGATATGGCTTGCGTATTCGATAAAATTGGTTGTTTATCATAACTTACTCCATATGGTGTAAGCAATGTGTTGGCTGGTTTTAAATCAAACTCATATATGGCTTTTTGTTGGTCTATTTCACTTAAGAAAAAAACCAAATGAGCTGATTTGTATGTGAATTTTTCGTACATATAAAGTATCTGCCAAAACCACTTGCCCATACTTTTAAATCTTAAATACTCGATGTTATGGCTACGTACTGCTATTTTATTTTTAGTTGTTAATCGTAACCACACTATCAACCAGCCAAACCATGGTTGTTCAAATAATATCCAACTAACTTCTTTTTGTTTAACCAGTTTTTTGAGTTTGCCAATTAAACTAAAGTTATAATATCGACTAGCATTAAATGGCATGGCATAAACCATGTCGGTTTTCCCTGTTTGATATTCATATCCGTTTTTGTATGGCTCAACCGTAAACGCTGTTACGTCATTGTTTTTAGATAACTCGTTCAGCAATCCTGCTGTACAAATTTCTCCTCCTGTGGTAGCAGGTAAAAACGGGTATGATATAACAGATATAATGCGCATGGTAGTTTATTTGTATGCTTCTACATTAATACGATCACCAGATATGCCAAACCATTTTGTTAAATAATAGTTGGGATATTGCATGCTCTTTTTAACTATATTTTCGATAAAAGTTCCACGCAACGGAATAGTTGATGGATGTTTTATATCGTGTTTAACCAATACTTTATTAAAACCTGTTTGTTTACACATGCGTGTTATGCTTTTGCCTGTAAACTCTGTTAAATGATAGGGTGGTATGGTCATTGTTTTTTGCTTGCCTGTTAATTTGTAAACAAAAAATGCAAGCTTGCTTGATAACAAATTTAACGAACCTGGTAAATGAATAAACGCTACTCCTCCTGGTTTTAATATTTTTTGCACCAATTGCATGGCTTGGGTTGGGTTGGTAAAATGTTCCAATACATCACCCATAATCACCACATCAAATTCGTTTTCAAAAATATCATTGTTAAGCAAATCCCTATCAAATGGTTTATTAATTAAGTTTAATCCAAAATTATTTTTGGAATATTCAACTGCAAACGTTGAAAGTTCAATTCCTTTAACAGTATACCCAACATTTTTTAGGGCGTTTAAAAAATTGCCTGTTGCACATCCAATTTCTAAAATACTTCCTTCTTGGCAGTATTTCTTCATGTTTTCAATACCATCAGCGTAATCGCCATTATTTAATAGTGCTAAATAATCAGTATCCATATGATGGGTAGCGCTGTTTGCTTCAGTAAAATAATCTGCAGCATACATTTCTTCAATTTCTTGCGAAGTAGGTAATGGCCATATTGAGCGTAGTTTACAACTATCGCATTGGTAAAGCCATAAGTAACGTTCTTTAAACAAATACCTGAACGGAATTTTACTCGCTTTTTTTGAACCACATAAATTACATTCGAAATCTTTAGCCATCTGTGTATATTTGAAAACCACCACAAGTAAACAATAATAATGTCAATCATCAAAGTTCACGACAGAAATTTTGAACCTTTTATCTCCGCCAAACAAAT
>CANHBJ010000073.1 GCA_947459075.1 Bacteroidota bacterium | reverse complement strand
TTAAACGTCTTTTCTCATATCTGGAAACACTAACTTACCTTTGTAAAAGCCATCAGCAGTTACTCTGTGACGTAAGTGTGTTTCGCCAGAAGTTGCATCAACAGAAAGGGTTGGATTAACGCCTTTGTACTGAGTTCTTCCTTTGTCTCTGCGCGTGTTAGAAATTTTTCGCTTTGGATTTGGCATAATTGTATGTTTTAGTTGTTATTAAAAAATTCCTTTTAGTTTATCCCACATTGGGTTTGATTGGTTGCCATCTTTGTCATCGCTTTCAAAGTTGTTGATTTTTCTCACCAACTCTGGGTCACATTTTTTTCCGGCCATCTCACAAACCTTCCTAGGAGGTATACTTAATATAAATGATTCATACAGATATTGAGTTAAATTATATTCCAAAATATTTTTGGTAACATAAATAATCTCATCGTCACTATAATCTTCATTTTCACTAATTTTCATTAAAAGATAGAAATCATTATCAAGCAAAAGATCAATATCACTCAGGCAATTGTCACATTTTTCACTAACAGTTCCAGTTAGTGTAAATTGTAATTCGTACATGGTTTCAGTTTTAATTAATTCCAATGTAACTCTGGCCTCAGCTTTGCTAATAATGCTCCCTTCTATTTGAGCGAAAAAGGCATCATTAAGATTGAACTCAAAATGATTTAAGCCCATGGTGAGTTTGTTAAACTCGATTAAATAATCTTTACCCTTCGATCCCATCTTTTATAGAAGCCTGCAAATATAGCTAAACCAATTATTTTTTAGCAACCTTTATACTATTTTATAGTAAAAAACACTGAATAACAGGACAATACAAGAAAAACCAATCGAGTAAAAAGGAAATATTACGTAGTTTTTTATTTTAACTGATACTTTTTTGAGTTAGAGTTCATTATTTTTGAAAAAACACAAACCAATTATGGACGAGTTAAACAAAGCAGGTTTTAGTGAGTTAGCCAAAGCCGCAAGTATACAACCCAAAGAGGCATTATTGGAGGTGAAAAAATCAATAAAAGGTTTATTTATTGGCGTTCCTAAAGAAACAACTTTACAAGAACATCGAATAGCTCTTACGCCCTCATCGGTAAATTTATTGGTTACTAATGGAAATGAAGTTAGAATTGAGGCTGGAGCAGGCAAGCATGCACATTTTAGTGATCAAGATTACAGCGAGGCAGGAGCTCAAATATGTTATAACCCTGATGAAGTATTTAAGGCCGATGTAATTGTAAAAGTTGAGCCGCCAACAGAACATGAAATCAGTATGCTTCAAACCCAACAATTACTGATATCTGCAATTCAACTTAGTAGTAGAAATGATACATATATCAGAAGTTTAATGGCAAAAAAAATGACAGCCATTGCATTTGAATTTTTGAAATCTGATGACGGTATACACCCTATAGTTAGAAGCATGAGCGAAATATCTGGCTTATCATCTATAGCAGTAGCTGCTGAGTTACTCTGCAGCACGCGTGGCGGTAAAGGAGAAATGTTAGGAGGTGTTACTGGAATTCCGCCAACAGAAATTGTTATTATTGGTGCTGGAACTGTTGGAGAATACGCTGCTAGAACAGCATTAGGGAAAGGAGCTACAGTTAAAGTATTTGATAACTCACTAGAAAAATTAAGAAGATTACAAAATAATTTAGGAGTTAAAATATTTACCTCGTTGCTTCATCCAAAAATACTACAAAAAGCACTTGAATCTGCTGATGTAGCGATTGGTTGTTTGTGGAGTGCGGAAGGTAGAAGTTTAAATGTGGTTACCGAGGAAATGGTTTGTAAAATGAAACCCATGTCTGTTATTGTTGATATTTGTATTGACCAAGGTGGATGTTTTGAAACAAGCGAAGTAACCAGCCATGATAAACCAACGTTTATTAAACATGATGTGATTCATTACTGCGTACCTAATATTAACTCTAGAGTTAGTCGTACTGCAAGTTATGCATTGAGCAATGTTTTAACACCGCTACTATTAGATTTAGCAGAATGCGGTTCAATTACTGATTACTTGTGGGTTAACCAATCTTCAAGGAGTGGAGTTTATATTTATAAAGGAAATTTAACTAATAAACACCTAGGCCAACGTTTAAATATCTATCCTAAAGATTTAGATTTATTGATAGCCGCACATGCCTAAATCATTTAGTTTCTTGTGTTAAACGCTCATCCGATTTAACATCGTTTTTATGATATAAATCAATAGCTACAATAATGGCAAAACTACCCCATACCAATGGTGCTATTTTTGTTGTTTCGCTGTAATGGTTTAAAAATCCGTGTGTAAAATAGCCAATCAATCCGAGTGTTACACCAATCAAAACTACTTTTACTTTAGCCGAATTAGTTTTGTAAAAAACATTAAAAGCGGTATTTAATCCAACTAATATGATCATGATTAAACTACCCATGCCAATTAATCCTGTTTCAGATAATGGGTTTAGAAACTCGCTATGCGAATTCCCTTGGTTACCAAAATTTGTACTAATAAGGGTACGATAACGCGCTTCTTGATATGGAGCATAACAAAACACATAGGTTCCTGGACCAAATCCTACAATGGGCCTTTCTTTCCACATGTTTATAGCAGATATCCAACGATTTATACGCTCTATATTTGATGCATCTGTACGTATGTTTGATGCTGATTGTAAATGCTTACCAAAACCTTCACCTGAATCTTGTTTGTTTTTAGACAAAGCGTAAAATATTTGATCTTGAAAAGCTAAAAAAAACGTTACGCCAAAAAACAAAATTACTAATTGTGTTTTCAGTTTTAGTTTAAGTGCAAGCGGTAAAATCATGCCTAAAGCAACAGCAATACTTAACCATGCAGCGCGAGTGTATGAGTAAAATACCCCAGTTAAAAACATTACCAATAAAAAGGTTACAATTAATATGGTAAAAAAGTTTAATTTGAGTTTACGGCTATAAAATAAATAGGCAAAAAATAAGGGGATAAAAAATGAAATTGCTGCTGAGTAAATTCCATGTGCACGATAAAAAGGCATGCTGATATAATACGATGACTCTTGTGTAAAGCCAGATAAACTGTGCATATACAAGGTATAAACAACAACAATTGACAGGGAGGCTATGTACAACCATAAATATTTATGTATATTGGATAATTTTCGGAATAGCATTACACCTAAAAAATAATACACCACTATAAACCAAAAGCGAGACAATACAAACTTGAAACTAACAAAGGGTAATTCACTGGTAAAAATAGTAACAATATACCACCCAATATTTACTAAAATCCAAACAGAAACTGGATGCCTGAAAACTTTTACATCATATGCACCATCAATAATAAAACGCAGCACAGATAAAAACATCACTGCCATTACTATGGGTTCATCGGGAAGGCTTATACCAAGTCCCATGCCAATATCATCAAACTCTATGGCAAGCGGAACAATAAAACTGAGAAGAAGTAAAACAGTATCAAGCTTAAATAAAACTAAATATGCAAATACAAGAATAAATGGTAAAACATGAATGGAATAATCATCGGTATAAACACCGTATGCGGTGAGTAAAATAAACAATACCCCGATTGTATAAAACCACCGAATTTTTAAAATTTCACTCAAAATTACTCTTGTGATAAACTACCCTTAACATTTTGAAAGCGCTCCATTGCAACAATGGTAATACTGCTTAATAGAAAAGCCGCAACTGCTGATAAAATGGAAATAACCAAACGTAACGGGTATGCTTTATCATAATTAGGCTTTGCGATATCAACTACAAAAATGTTACTTAACTTACTATCTAAATCTAATTTAGCCTGATTGTATTTTTTTCTTAAATCGGTAAGCTGCTCTGCTTCAAAACGAATTTGTTCATCTAATGAAACAAAATCTCCAACATGCTGTCCTAAATTTTTACGCTCTTTATCTGTAAACGAATTGCTGGTTCCTTTTCCTATTAACTCAGCCAAGCCTCGAGATTGTTCTTCTACGTTATATACACCATTATTGCCTAATGTGCGTGTCATTTCACTTAATGAATCGATAATAGCAATTTTAGCAACGTATTCTTCTTTAATAATATTGAACGCTTGCTGTGCAATAATACTTTGACTTTGCTTTTTTAATGAATCGGTATTATACATAACAGCATTTGCAATAGCAGCAGATAGTTCAGGATCAGTATCTAGCACAACTACTTCTACAGAGTTGTATGAAGTACGGTTTACGTTAACATACTTTTCAAACTTCTTATTTAGTTTGGCAAATTTCTTTGGATCATCAGCATCAATTCCATAATGCTCTATTAAGTTAAAATCAGCTGCAATTTTTTCGCGTAGCTGACTTGATTTTGCCAATTGAAGATATTGTTCTACATTTTCTTCATCGCCATAAGCTAAAGCATCTTGAGCCCTTTCTTTCAGACTGTAAAACAATGCATATGATATAGAATTAACTGTTCCTGGGTAAAATACAGCTTTTGATTTATACTCTGGTTTGAGAAAAAGTGTTATGAGATATGCTACAACTGCTGCCGATAATGAAATAATGGCAAGGTGTTTTTTCCATTTAATTAAAAACTTAACGAGCTCGATAAAATTAAACTGATATTCGTGTTGCGTTTTTTGCATGCTTACTAATTTGGACAAAAATATAAAAAAATAAGAGTGTGCAAATTACCACTTAAACGCGGCTTTGCAATAGTTGTTTAAATTGTTGAATATTTAATAAACGTGTAATAAATAACATTAGTATAGCACTTACAATTGAAATACATATGGCTATGCTTAGATTTACACCTCGATAATGAGCTAATCCTACACTAATGGTTATTGTAATCAAAACGAAAAAAAACCTTAGTATATAACTAGTGTTTATCTTGACTTTAAGGTTTTTAATTGCAAAATACATATTGGTTAAAGCAATAAAACTATGCGTAAAAACAGCAGACAATGCTGCTCCCTTGGCACCTAATTTTGGCTGCAGAAATAAATTAACGATTAAGTTTATGACTAATGCCATGGCTGCAAGCTTATTAAGTAACGTTATGTTTCCATTAGCAGTTAACAAAGTGCCAAAAATGTACATTACACACATAGCTACAAAACTAATCATAACGTATTTAAATACATGACCAGACTCTACTGGGCTTGTTTTACTTAATAGCATCATCACATCCATATGGTAAAACCAAGAAATAGAGGCTGCACCAACTGCAGGTAAAATTAGAATTGTTATACTCATTTTAATTAAACTGCTTAAATCTTGCTTACGTTTGATCATGTTGGAGAATAATGGCAGCAACATTCCCGCAACTAAAACAGCAAGCATATTTGCTGCTTCTAATAAACGATTTGCAACTGCATAAACACCATTTTGTTCGTCACCATTTGGTAGTAACTTCTTCATCATTAAAATATCGCTACGCATGTAAATAGTCATTAACAATGCGAGCAGAGCATAAGGCCATGATTGGCGAATCATACTCCACATCATTACTTTTTTAAAATTTAGCTTAACCCCTTGCAGTGGTTTTTTTAACACCCAAAACGAAATAACAAAAGAAGCAGAATATCCGAGTGACTGTGATAAAATAAAGTGTTCAATTGTAAAATTACCATTATACACTAGCATTAAAATAATTGCAAAAAATATCATCATGCCCCTGTCTGTTACTGATAGAAAAGCATCGGTTTTAAATAGTTGTAGTCCGCTAATATTAGCTCTGAAAAACAAAATAAAAAATGCTAAAACCTGGTTTAACGCTAATAATAATAACAACCAAAGTTGCTTTCCGACAATACCAAACATCAACCCAAAACCAAATGTAACTACAAGGTATGCTAGTGCAAAAACTATTTTTAAGGGAAATAATGAGGCGAATCTTTTACTAAATAATTGATTATGCTTAGCAATAAATGAACTGGTATAATTGTTAATACCAAAATCTAACAACATGGTAAACATTAACGAAATGTTAAACATAACCATGTAAGCACCATAAATATCATTACCTACTGTGTTTTGAACAGTTCTGTCAATACCCAAAATCCAAAATGGTTTTATGAGCAGATTAATTGCTACAAGTAAAAACACATTTATTAAAATTTTTTTCGACATCGAGGTGCGGCCTGTTAATATTAATTGTTTATTTGTGTACAATAATAATTATTACAAGCACATTTAGTCCTATTAATTTTATGCGAATAGCAGTTAATGCGCGATTTTTACTTGCCAATAAACTTGAGGGTATTGGCAGGTATACATACGAGACCATGCAGCGCATTACGCGTAACCATCCCGAACACGAATTTATTTTTTTGTTTGATAGACCATTCAGTAACGAATTTGTGTTTGCCGATAATGTAAAACCAATAATACTTTTTCCTCAGGCACGTCATCCATTTTTGTATTATTGGTTCTTTAATTTTTCTGTTACAAATGCATTAAAGAAACACAAAGCAGATGTATTTGTGAGCACTGATGGTTATTTAAGTTTACGAACCAATATACCACAACTAGCTGTTTTTCACGACTTAGCTTTTTTACATTTTAAACAAGGCATTAATAAGTTGGAGCATTGGTATTACAACACGTTTTTTCCAAAGTATGCGCAAAAAGCTACGCGATTGGTAGCGGTATCAAACTATACTAAACAAGATATTATTAATCAATTTAACATCAACCCCAATAAAATAGATGTGGTATACAACGCGCCAAGCAATGGTTTTAAACCAATTGACGCAAATTTAAAATCACAAGCAAGACAAAGGTTTGCCGATAACTGTCCATATTTTTGTTATGTAGGAGCTATGCATCCGCGTAAAAATATTGAAACATTACTCAAGGCATTTGATGCATACAAAACATCAACCCTAAACAATTTTAAATTGGTGATAGTTGGCCGTAAAGCATGGCAAAGTTCAGGTATTGAAAATACCTACAAACAAATGAAATACCAACAAGATGTAATTTTTACAGGCCGAGTTGCTGAAGAAGATTTATATCAAATAACTGCTGCTGCACATGCAATGGTGTACATTCCATTTTTTGAAGGATTTGGATTACCAATTATTGAAGCTATGGCTTGTGATGTGCCTGTAATTACTTCTAACGTAACATCGATGCCCGAGGTTGCTGGCGATGCAGGGATTTTAGTTTCACCCGATGATGCAAACCAGGTAACCGAAGCTATGATAAAACTAACTAACGACAAAGATTTCTATGAGCAAAAAAAAATTGCAAGTGCCAAACGAAAACTAGATTTTAATTGGGATGTTTCGGCTTTGAAACTTTGGAATAGTATTGAAAAAGCTGCAGCATTAAAATAACAAATAGTAAAACCTCAAACACATATGAAATCAGACATTG
This sequence comes from Bacteroidota bacterium, assembly GCA_947459075.1. Taxonomy (GTDB): domain Bacteria; phylum Bacteroidota; class Bacteroidia; order UKL13-3; family UKL13-3; genus UBA6183. The sequence goes on along the minus strand of CANHBJ010000073.1, from coordinate 3,831 downwards.
AAATTTCTCGAGAAGCAACATTAAAACCTATACAACAAATTGCAGATGGGTTAAATATAATTGCAGATAACATTATACCATATGGTAAAACCAAAGCCAAGGTTGAATTAAATGTGTTGAACGAAACCAACATCAATAAAAATAATTTGATTTTGGTAACGGCCATCTCTCCTACCAAAGCTGGTGTAGGTAAAACCGTAACCACCGTTAGTGCCAGTTTAGGGTTAAACAAAATTGGCAAAAAATGTATAGCTGCTTTGCGCGAACCTTCACTAGGGCCTGTGTTTGGTATGAAAGGTGGTGCAGCAGGAGGTGGTTACGCACAAGTGTTACCAATGGAAGATATCAACCTTCATTTTACTGGAGATTTCCATGCCATAACAACTGCTAATAATACCATTGCTGCATTGCTAGACAACTATCAATACAACAACTTAAACAGTGATAAAGCACTAAAACAAATTACTTGGAAACGTGTGCTTGATGTAAACGACAGAAGTTTACGTTTTATAAATACAGGTTTGGGCGGACGTACCAATGGTATCCCTCAAGAAACAGGTTTTGATATTACACCTGCAAGTGAGATTATGGCAGCTTTGTGTTTAAGTGAAAACTTTGACGATTTACAACAACGTATAGAACGCATTATACTTGGTTATAAAATAGATAATTCGCCTTTTACAGTTAAAGATTTAGGTGTAGGTGGTGCAATTACCATTTTATTAAAAGATGCAATTATGCCCAACCTTGTTCAAACTACAGAAAACACTCCTGCAATGATTCACGGTGGTCCATTTGCTAATATTGCACATGGTTGCAACAGTGTTATTGCTACAAAAATGGCATTAAGTTGTGCCGAGTATGTAGTAACTGAATCTGGTTTTGGTAGTGATTTAGGTGCAGAAAAGTTTTTAGACATTAAATGCCGTGTGGCTAAATTACAACCTAAAGCAACTGTATTGGTGGTAACTACACAATCCATAAAAATGCATGCCGGCTTAGAATTGGATGCTACTAAAAAACCAAACATGGATGGCATTAAATTAGGTTTGCCAAACATGCAACGTCATATTGAGAACTTACAAGGTTTTGGACAAAGCATTTTAGTATCGTTAAATAAATTTCATTTTGATGTGCAAGAAGAAATTGACTTTTTACGCACATGGTGTGAGGAAAAAGGTTGTGCCTTCGCAGTAAACGAAGCATTTGTTAAAGGAGGAGAAGGTGCTGTTGAATTGGCCAATAAAATTGTTCATACGGTTGAAAACAATCCCTCAAAACCAATTAACTTTACATACGATTTAGAAGATAGCATTGAAACTAAGATTGAAAAAGTTGCGACTAAAATTTACCGTGCCGATAAAGTAGAGTTTAGTAGCAAATGTAAAACCGTATTAGGCAGAATTAAGAAAAACAACTTAGCCAACTTACCTGTTTGTATTGCTAAAACACAATACAGTTTTACTGATAATGCTGATGTGTATGGTGCGCCAACCGGACATACTTTACACGTGCAAGATTTGGTAATTAACACCGGTGCAGGATTTATTGTGGCTGTTTGTGGTGACATTATGCGAATGCCTGGCTTACCAAAAGAACCTGCTGCAAACGGCATGACATTTAACAACGGTGTTATTGAAGGATTGAGTTAATGATTATTGTTAAACTTTTAAACTAAACAAATTATGTTAATACCTAAAAAAGTAGAAGCTGCATTAAACGCACATCTTACCTTAGAGATGGCTGCGATATACCATTATTTATCGGTTGCATCGTGGTGCGATAGTAATGGATACGAAGGATCGGCTGCATTTTATTACAAGCAAAGTGCCGAAGAGCAAGTACATTTTATGAAGTTTTTTAACTACATCAATCAAGTTGGTGGTCATGCACACGTGCCTGAGTTAAAAAAACCAGGAACTGTATTTAAAAGTATCTTGGAAACTTGCCAAAAATCGTTGGAGGCAGAAAATAAAGTAACCCAATCTATTTACAAATTGATTGAGACATCGCGCAAAGAAAACGACCATGCTACTGAAGCATTTTTAAAGTTTTTTGTGGATGAACAATTGGAAGAAGAAATGCAGTTTACAAGATTAATTGATAGAATAAAATTAATTGGTGGTGGACCACAATCACTTTATTACATCGATAAAGAATTAGAAAAATTAGCTAACGCTAAACCGGAAGATTCTGCTGAATAATTTTAAATGTTTGATGGCATGAGTAATCAAACATTTTTATAAATAAAACATGGGATTAAAACGATTTTATCAGAAAGGATTATTGGAAGCAGGTTGTGATGAGGCCGGACGAGGTTGTCTTGCCGGTCCGGTGTTTGCCGCTGCAGTAATTTTGGATGATAAAAAACCCATTCGTGGTTTGGATGATTCGAAAAAATTGAATGAAAGGCAGCGTAACGAATTGCGATTAGAAATTGAAGCACGCGCTTTGAGTATTGGTGTTGCACAACTTAGCAATAAGGATATTGATAAGTACAATATTTTAAAAGCATCTTTTATGGCGATGCATGCCGCTTTAGATAAGTTGATTACTGAACCTGTTTTGCTTTTAATTGATGGCAATCGTTTTATTCCGTACAAAAAAATTAAACATGAATGTGTGGTTAAAGGTGATGGAAAATACCAATCCATAGCAGCTGCATCCATCTTAGCTAAAACATACCGCGATGAGTTTATGCAAAACGCACACCAACATTATCCGCAATACAGTTGGGATAAAAATATGGGCTATCCAACCAAAGCGCATCGCGAGGCCATTAAACAATTTGGTGCAACATCATTGCACCGCATGACCTTTACTTTATTAAATGATCAAATCACTTTAGATTTAAAATAACTTTATGAGAACAGCATTAATTACTGGCGCTTCAAGCGGCATTGGGCTTGAGTTAGCACATGTACTTGCCAATGAAAAATCGGATTTAATTTTAGTTGCACGCAACAAAGAAAAATTACTTGCATTGGCAGAAGAATTGAAACGCAATAATGACATAAATATTAAAGTAATTGCCAAAGATTTATCGAAACCGGAAGAGGTTAAAGCTTTGATAGATGAAGTTCAAAACGAAAACATACAATACCTGATTAACAATGCAGGCTTTGGTTATTTTGGTGCTTATCATGAATGCGGCTGGAAAACCACTCAGGACATGATGGAGTTAAACATGACAACGCTTGCTCATTTAACGCATAGCTTATTACCTAAAATGATAGAAAGAGGTAGCGGTAAAATTTTAAACGTAGCATCTGTTGCAGGATTTTTACCAGGACCAAACATGGCTGTGTATTATGCAACCAAAGCTTTTGTTTTACACTTTAGTGAAGCCATAGCGCAAGAATTAAAAGGAACCGGAGTTACGGTTACTGCGCTTTGCCCTGGCCCTACCGAATCGCAATTTATGGATGTATCTGGTATGGCTGAAACTAAATTGGTTAAAGGGCGAAAATTGCCTACTTCAAAACAAGTTGCTGAGTACGGCTACCAAGCTATGATGCGCGGACAACATATTGCTGTTCACGGATGGGGGAATTTTATTTTATCGGTATTGCCCCGTATATTCCCACGCAGGTTAACTACTTGGGTAGTGAGTTTAATTCAAAAGAGATAAACTGTTATGATTTAACCACTAAGTTCACAAAGTTTTTCGCAAAGTGTACAAGGATTGTAATAACATCAGTGTATAAATTTCATGACCTTTGTGTATGCCTTCGTGTGCCTCGTGGTAAAATATTAATTGAGGTTTGTTGTTGCCTTTAAAGTCATTAAAAATTAGATTACTTTTATACCATTAAACTAAACCTATGTTTT
>CANHBJ010000072.1 GCA_947459075.1 Bacteroidota bacterium | reverse complement strand
ATAACAGGACGTCTTCCAAATTGATCACTTAAACCACCCAAAATTGGCGAAAAAATAAATTGCATGGCTGCAAAGGCAAACATCAACCAACCACCGTAAACAGAAGCATCACTCATGCCCCCCCCTGTTAATTCCATAATTAATTTAGGTACAACAGGAATAATAATTCCAAAACCAATTACATCAATTAGTAAGGTAATAAAAATAAAGCTTAATGCAGGTTTTTTGGCAGTCATAAATTCAATTGATAAGTGGAGCAATATAATCAGAAAAGAAAACACAAATCAAACAAAACAAAAAAGCTGCTCCAAATTGGAACAGCTTTAAGTATCTGTAATTATTTTAAACTTAATTAGCGGCTTTTAATTTTTTAGCTGCATCTAATATCTTAGGCAGCACATCAAATGCATCAGCTACAATACCGTAATCAGCAGCTTTAAAGAAAGGTGCTTCTGGATCTTTGTTTATAGCAACAATTACCTTACTAGAACTAACCCCTGCCAAATGTTGTATTGCACCACTAATACCAATTGCAATGTATAAATTTGGTTTGATGGTTATACCAGTTTGACCAACATGTTCGCTATGTGGACGCCAATGCATATCACTAACAGGCTTTGAACAAGCTGTTGCTGCGCCTAATACTTGAGCTAATTCTTCAATAATGCCCCAATGTTCTGGACCTTTCATTCCGCGGCCTGCACTTACTACCAATTCAGCTTCTGTTAATGGAATTTTTCCGGTAACACGAGATATTTCCACTGAATTAGAAATAAAATCAGCATCAGACAAACCACCATCGGCAGTTGTTAAATTAGCTGTTTTACCAAAAGTATGGGTATCAAAAGTATTTGGTGTAATAGCCAATACTTTAATGGCAGTTGTTAAATTTACATCAGCAAAAGCCTTTCCACTAAATACCGATTTACGCACCACAAAACCGTTACTTGTATTTGGTATTGATATCACACCTGATGCAATACCTGCCTTTAATTTTGCAGCTACACGTCCGGCAATTGCTTTACCACTATAGGTGTTTGAAACTACAACAACTGTAGCGCCTTCGGCTGCTGCAACTGAAGCAAATGCTTTGGCATAAGCCTCAGCATTAAACACAACTAATTTAGCACTGTTTACCGCTACAACTTTGTCAGCACCATAATTTCCTAAATCGGCAAGTTTAGCATCATCAACATGACCAATGCTAACAACCACACATTGTGTGCCGTTGCTTTGTGCAATACCTGCTGCATATGAAACCGCTTCTAATGTTGATTTTTTGAAGTTACCGTCAATACTTTCTGCGTATACTAAAATCATAATTTTTTAATTTAAAGATTAAATTACTTTGGCTTCGTTATGTAACAATTCAATTAATTGTTCTGCTTGATCGGCCGGAATTAACTTAACACCACCTTTAGCAGCGGGTAATTCAAAACCAACTGTTGCAGATGTTATTAAATCGCCACTAACTTCAACCACTTTTAATGGCTTGGTACGAGCAGCCATAATACCACGCATATTAGGAATACGAGGCTCTGTTAATTCTTTTTGTGCACTTGCCACTAAAGGTAATTTGCAACTTACTTTTTCTTTTCCTCCATCAATATCACGTTCCATGGTTGCAACACCATTTTCAACTTCAATTGATGTAATTACATTAACAGAAGGAATACCCAACATTTCTGCCAATAAACCACCTACTAAACCACCATTGTAATCAATAGACTCGCGACCTGTTAATATCAAATCGAATTGTTCAGATTTTGCATAAGCAGCAATTTGCTCAGCCACAAAATAAGCATCAATAGGCTCGGCATTAATACGTACAGCATCGTTTGCACCAATAGCTAATGTTTTTCTAATGCTTGGCTCGGCATCTGCTAAACCAACATTTATAGCGGTAACTGTTCCGCCTTGTTTTTCTGTTATTTCTAATGCACGTGTTAGTGCTAATTCATCATAAGGATTAATGATAAATTGAACTCCCGCTGTGTTAAACTTCGTGTTATTGTCGGTAAAAGTTACCTTCGTAGTTGTGTCGGGCACATTACTGATACAAACTAATATTTTCATATAATTACTTTGCTAAAAAGTGCAGCAAAAGTAACCAAAAAATGCTTTTAACAAATGTCAAATATAAGATTACAAAAATTAGCCGAAATGCTTGAAAAACAACCAAATGATACGTTTTTACTATATGCCATGGGAATGGAGTATTTGGGCATGGGCGATGTAAACGTGGCAGAAAAGCACTTTAAACTAGTATTAGAAGTTGACAAAGCACACGTGGCAACCTATTATCAACTAGGCATACTGTTTACACAAAATAACCGGGAAATTGAAGCGCAAGATTTTTTAGAAAAGGGATATGAATTGGCCAAACAAAAAGGTGATGTAAAAACGCAAAATGAATTTAGAAGTGCGTTGGATGAGTTACTTTACTAATTAGTCTACTATCTACTGCTCAACTTTTAATAGTTCATCCAACAAGCGCGGATATACATTTTTATAAAATTGTTGCTCAGCTATTTTATAGGCATCAATACCCGCTGTTTCTGGTGTGGTTTGAAAACCTTTTATTTCTTGTAATCCGTCCTTAAAAATTTCAGCTTGATTTTTATTGTCAACCAAACTAACCGACATATTTAAAGCAGCACTTTGCATGTTTCCCCAAATAATACCCAAAGGTTTGGTGTTTGATGTAAGTTTTAACACGTAATCTGCTTCTTGTTTGTTGGCAACAAAATTACATCCTGCTATTACCAAGTTCTTTTTAATAAAAGTTTCTAAAGGATGCGAAGCCAACTTTTGTGATAAATTTTGTTCATCAGCCTCAATAAAAACTTTTATGGGCGCAACAGTAACACGCAAGGTTGTACTTGGTGCATCAATATTTTTTAAAACATTATTCAATGCATAATTAATACTGTCGTTTTTTAAAATGCCTTGCACATCGGCAGTTAAACGTAGTAATTGAATAGGATCGCGAGCTAAAATACGAGCCACACTATAAGATGCAATACCTTTCTGGTCGGTTTGCGTTTGTGCACCAAAATCCATTTTACCTTGCTCAACAATCATTTTCATAGGTAAGTAAGGTACCATCAATTTACCGTTTGATGTATCACTAAAATATACTTCCACATCAAACGGATGCTGTATAGGTTTTCCAACTTTACCACTTAATAAACCTACTTTACTTTTCACCGAAACCAGATACAATTGTTTTTGAATAGATGAAATCAACTCGTTTACCAACTGTACATTTCTACCTTTATGAAAAGTTTGTAAATCTTCGTTTAAATAATCTTGTATAGCAGTAAGTGCTTTTAATTTTAACCGCAATACTTGCACATAGTTGGCTTTAACATCCAACTCTTCGGCACGGGTAAAAAAATCTTCGGCACGAGCAAGTGCATTTTGCATTCTTTTCCTGCGCATTTCGGCATACTGCGTTTTATTTAAACGCATGTAAATCCAAAAATAATCGGCATTTTCCCAACTATCAACCACCTCATAATTCTCAATTTCGTTAAGTGCCGTAATTTTTACCAAGCTTTCAAACTGCTGTTTAAACTCTGCATTATTTTGTAACGATTGAAGTACCGAGTTAGAAGAAACATTTACTTTAATTTCTGAAATCAAATCGTTAAGCGCTTCCTTCTTAGCAGCTTGCTGATAATTTTGGGTATTGTTGTTTTTTTGTGCTATACCCACGCCAACATAATAAGCATCGTTAACAGGGCGCTGGTTTACCCATGTTGGTTTTTTATTGGCTTTGTGTGATGCACAGGAAGCCAAGATAAAAACAGCAAATACAATTGGTAAATATTTTAACATGGGTTTGGGTTGATGTAAATGAATTTACATATAAACAAAAAGAACACGCAGCGAAGATTCTCCGTGTGTTCTTTTTGTGTTTATTAAACAATAAAACTAGTTGCCAGATCTCTCTTTAGCCAACTTCTCCATTTCGCTGTTAAAGATCTCTTCAAACTTTTTCTTGTCGTAGTCTTGTGCAATTTTTTGGTTCTGACCAATGGCCTTATCCATACCTTCCAAAACTGTTTTCTTGTTAGCCTCAATAGCTACCCAATAGGTGTAAGTATTGTTGGTTTCTTTAAAAATTTTCTCGCCAATTACTGCAACATCTGTTAAACTTTGGTTGGTAACCTCACGTGCCAACTCTTCAAATTTATTGGTAAACTCTTGGTTAGTTCCAATCTGACGTTGGTTGGTGTATTGCTCAGTTACTTTTTTCATGGTGGTTTGAATCATACCAGCCATTTCACTCTTTGCATTTTGTAATGCTATTTTTTTTGCAGTAACCATGTCAATACTGTTTCCTGAAGAACGGGCTCTGAAAGTTTCTTTATTGGTTTCGTAATCTTTTCCTGTAAACGGAACGCTAATTTCAGTAGCACCGGATTGTTTTTCGATAGGTTTTCCTTTTTTTGACTTACACGCTACAGTAACGCTAGCCATGGCTCCTAATAATACGGCTGCACTTAGCAGCTTACTCGCCTGATTTTTCATATTAATAATTGTTAAAATTTAGATTCAAAATTAATTTATAACTCGACTTTATCAAATGCAATGCCAAGATTAATTAAAACAGTAAAACAAGTCTAAAAACAAGTAAATTTAAACATCTAAAACAAATCATCCTTAATTTGGTGGATGATACTTTGGGCATGATTATAACCTGTTTGAAAGATTTGTTGAGCAGATGAAACCTTAAATAGATGAAAATCCATTAACCCGGGAGGCTCAATATATATATCACATTTGGCAATATTGGGTTGCACATTTGCTCTAACGGCCAAGTGCATAATTCTATCGGCATAATTCCTTATCGAGCTAAATTGCTTGGCTTCACTTACAGGGTTTACATTAACACCAATAATATCTTCACAAAGCAATTGAATTGGCTCTACAGGTAAGTTGTTCATTAATCCGCCATCCACATAAAAGTCGCCATCAATAAGCATGGGTTTAAGCACCATTGGAATAGCACAACTTGCCATTACCGCAGGTATAAGTTGGCCCGCATTAAAATAATGTACAGTTGCTTTGGTAAAGTTTGTAGCGCAGATATACAATGGCAATTTTAATTCTTCAAACGTTTGGGCGCGCAATTGTTTTTGCAATGTTTTTTGTAAGCCATCAGCTTTTAACAATCCAAATGATGGCCTGTAAAAACTAAGCATTTTATATATGTCTAGCTTTGCAAAAATTTCAAAAATTTCATCAGGTGTATAACCATCCGCATACAAAACACCTACTATACTACCTGCACTAGCTGAAGAAATTACATCTGGAAAAATGCCATTTTCATTTAATGCTTTTAGTACACCAATGTGAGCAAAACCTCTTGCACCACCACCAGAAAGCACAATGCCTAATTTATGTTTTTTCTCAGAATCAAGTTGGTTCATCACACTTTAAATTTACAATAAAGTATGAACAACTAAAAACGAACACCACCTGTTACGGCAACGTTAAACATAGTATGTGTTGCTACACCAGTGGGCGAGTATCCATTATTTAATTGGTACGGAGTAAAAAACTCTTTAAAAGTGGTTCGAACAATTGCTAGATCAAGAAAATAAACACCATCATTATAACCGGCACCCACACTATACGACTGACGTGTTAAGTCATCTTTACTTACACCATTGATTTCATTTTTATACGGACTTGTTGCTAGGTTATATCCCATACGTAAGCGGTAAACATCTTGTAATTTAAGTTCAGCACCCACACGTAACTGATAAGCTTCTTGGTAACTTGCACGTGCACGCGCATTGGCATCACTAAATGTAAAATCCGTTGCAGTTAATCGTCCTTTTGCATGGTTTACCATATCTGCATCAACCGAAATAAAACCCAATTTAGGATGCATAAACATGGCACTTGCAGTGTAACGTGCAGGTGTAATTAATTGGTATTCGTATGTTCCTTGAGGACTTTCAATATTTTTTTTCCCAATGTTTGGCCACCTAATGTCGCTACCAACCTTGTATTGGTAATCATCTTTCATGTTAATACGTGAGGCTGTTTGCATGGATAATCCAAATCTAAAAAAATCAACCGGGCGTAGTATAAATCCAAACCTACCAGCAACACCTTGTCCTTCTGTATTTACTTCTGTTCTTAAATAGCTTGAACGGTAAAAATTCCCAACGGTATCAGCTGTAGCTGTCGTAACAGTATTATTGGGGTCACTCTCTGTAAAAACCGACTTATACTCGTGGAGTAATTCATTAAATACAAGCCCCACTCCCAAATACAAAATATTATCAAAATTTATTGCACCAGAAAAGTTGTATTCATCCATTGAACCTCGTTTTGTAATCTGATGGGATTGTTTTACACGGTAATCATTATCACTATTAAACCATGGTGAGTAATATGTGTAATTGTTGTTTAAAGTATCGGTTAGGTATGCATTCCATCCTAAATTATAAAGTTCAAACTCGGTGCCGTTTGCACTAATTTGGTTTGATGGAATGCCATTTGATTGCTCCACAAAAAATTGAGAAAGGTTACTTTTGGTATTGAAACCTTCCATAAAAATATTTTGTTGAAAATGATTGGTGCGGTTATGCCCGAAAGCAAAATTATAGTTGATAATTCCCTTATCGGCATCACCATTTAAACCCGTGTTTACTTTACTTAATACAAGACCAAACGAGGGAATATTAAAATTAGTTCTGCTTTCATCTAATGTACCACCTAAAAAATTTCCAGAAGTAAGTGTACCTGTTACTGCTGCTGATAAATGCATTTCATTTCTTCGATACAAACCCAATCCAGCTGGGTTTAGGTAGGTTGATGAATAATCAGCACCAACAGCACCAAAAGCTCCACCTAAACCTTGAGAGCGAGCAGTTCCTAAATTGTATTGTTGCGAGTAACGTAAAATATCTACTTCGTTTTGAGCATGCGCATAGGCACTTATTACCAATGCTACCAACATAAATTTATACTTATTCATTTGCATATTTTTTTAAGAATAATAAAAATTAACGAGGACGTGAACGAGGAGCACTTCCCCCTCCTGAACTCCCTCTGTTACCTCCACTTGGTGGCGAAGAAAAACCTCCTCCTTCACTGCTTCTTGATGGTGAAGGGCTGTAGTTTCGAGGAGCAGGAGATGACTCTTGTGGTGCATCACTTCTGCGAAAAGCAGGCACATCGTTTCCACTGTTTGTTGGTACATCGTTTCTATTTGGAGATGGCGCTGTATTATTTCTATTGTTAAGGTTAGGTCTTGTTGGTGCTACCTCACGTGGTTTTGGCGGTGCCACCTCTCTGTAATTACGTTCTTGGTCAACACTTTTAGGATAGGTATTATAAGACCTAGGCGTTGTATTTCTGTATTGATTTGGAGCAACATATACTGGCTGGCCATCACGATTAATTAATTGCGCATCATTATCTGATTTTGGCATAACGACTCTACCCTGATTGGGCTGTGGTGATTGTGCACCACGTGGTGTAACCATTCTTCCTCCATCGGCACTTCTTGGCATGCTTGTTCCTGCACCATCACCCCTCGGACGATAAGTTCTTGCAGGAGTGTTGTTATTGTTATCAAATTGATTATGCCCCCAGCCACCAACAAAATGATGTGGCCTATTTCCCCAACCATACCAATTATTATAACCACCCCATCCCCAAGGGTTATAACCCCAAGTATTGTAACCCCAAGTATTAAAACCCCAAGGACTGTTAAAACTATTCCATGGCGAACACCAATTATTACCTCCCCAAAAAGGATCATAAAAAGAATTGTAATGAGGCCATCCCATTCCAAAACCTTTATTCCATCCATTATTCCATCCGTTATTAAAGCCCATACCTATTCCCCATCCAGAAAAATTGTTCCATCCAAAGTTTAAGCTAGGTTGACCCCAAAGGTTAAAGCGACCCGGATTATTAAAATAACCACCATAATTGCCTGCATATTGTCTACGAAGCAAACTTGCTTCATTCGCTTCTTCTTCATAACCGGCATAAGGAACCGTACTCAAAAATCCATCGTTATTTACTACAGCTTCTTCATTTTCACGTTGCTGTGCTTGTTGGTATCTTTTAAAACCATCGGCCGCATTGGGGTTGGTATAATCCCTGCTATCGTTATATTGATTCGGTTGATAATTTTCCGGAATCTGATTTCCATTTCCGTATTGTGGAGGATTATTTTTAATAATCTCGTTTACATCAACCTCAGGTACATAAACAGGTTTACTTCCTGCAGCCTTACGCGAAAAATAAACATCATCCTCAAACCTGTTTAACACACCTTGAGGAGTATTACACGAAAACATTGTAATTGAACCAAATAGTATGGCATAAAAGATATTTAATTTAGGATATGGCATAATACTGTGTTTTATAACTGTGAAAATATAATTTTGTTGCCGATTTACAGTTATAGACAAATACTATTCCAAAAACTCCTACCAAATGGATAATAAAAAAGTAAAAAGAAGCGAAGACTATAGTGCATGGTACAATAATTTAGTTAAATCTGCTGATTTAGCAGAACATTCGGCCGTAAAAGGCTGTATGGTAATTAAACCTTATGGTTATGCTATTTGGGAAAAAATGCAAGCCGAATTAGATAAACGTTTCAAAGAAACTGGACATCAAAACGCGTATTTTCCATTATTTATACCGAAATCATTTTTTAGTAAAGAAGCAAGCCACGTAGATGGTTTTGCAAAAGAATGTGCTGTTGTTACACATTACAGACTTAAAACAGCCGAAAATGGAGAAATTGTAGTAGATGAAACGGCCAAATTAGAAGAGGAACTAATTGTTCGTCCAACTTCTGAAACCATTATCTGGAATACTTACCGTGATTGGATTAAGTCGCACCGAGATTTACCCATATTAGTTAACCAATGGGCCAACGTAGTTAGATGGGAAATGCGTACACGTTTATTTTTACGTACAACCGAATTTTTATGGCAGGAAGGTCATACTGCGCACGCAACATCAGAAGAGGCCATTGCAGAAACCAAACAAATGCTTGAAGTGTATGCTGATTTTGCAGAAAATATTTTAGCTGTACCAGTGGTAAAAGGAATTAAAACTGCCAATGAACGTTTTGCAGGTGCTATAGAAACTTTTTGTATAGAAGGTTTGATGCAAGATGGTAAAGCTTTGCAAATGGGTACATCGCACTTTTTAGGGCAGAATTTTGCAAAAGCATTTGATGTAAAATATGCTACAAAGGATAACAAACAAGAATATGTTTGGGCCACTTCATGGGGTGTATCAACCCGATTAATGGGTGCATTAATAATGAGCCATAGTGATGATGAAGGATTGATACTACCACCAAACTTAGCGCCAATACAAGTTGTTATTGTTCCTATTATTAGCAAAAAAGAAGAAGAGAAAGAATTGGTTTTAAACAAAGCAAAAGAAATTCAATCTGCTTTGCGTAAAAGAGGCATTTCTGTGAAATTAGATGACCGTGATAACACCACTCCAGGTTATAAATTTGCCGAGTACGAATTAAAAGGTGTACCTGTACGCATAGCTATTGGTCCGCGCGATGTGGCCAACGAGAGTGTAGAAGTTGCCCGAAGAGATACCAAAGAAAAACAAGTAATGAGCAGTATCGATATTGACCATAAAATAGAACACTTGCTGTCTCAAATTCAAACCAACATTTACCAAAAGGCATTGGATTACCGTGACCAACACATTCATACGGTAAATACCTGGGATGAATTTATAGATGCCCTGGAAAACAAAACAGGATTTGTAAGTGCACATTGGGATGGAACATCAGAAACTGAGTTAAAAATAAAAGAACTTACCAAAGCTACTATTCGTTGTGTACCATTAAGCAACCCGCAAGAAAACGGAACATGTGTTTTAACAGGTGCTCCAAGTAAAGAAAGAGTTTTGTTTGCAAAAGCTTACTAAAACTACAAAACATTTTATACAACAATGCGTTAAACGTGCAATATGAGTGAACCTAAAATAAACACAATACACGAACTACTTTGTAAAAAATCATCTACCAAACAAGATGTGTTTACTAAAACCCAATCCATTTTTAGAGACCTGAAAATGGTGATGCGTGAAATTGAGGCTGAGCTTAACCCAAAACTTGGCCCTAATGCTCCGCATGTTGAAGTTAAATACATGGATAAAGGTGATTTTGAAGCACATCTTAAATTTAGTGGTGATACATTGGTTATTATGATGCATACCAATGTTTTTGACTTTGACAACGACCACTACGTGAGTAAAACCAATTATGTTAAAGAAGATCCACTTAGAGAATTCTGTGGTTTAATTCAAATTTATAATTTCCTATCCGACTCTATAAAATATAACCGTGAACACGATATGGGTTATCTTATAGCTAGAATTTTTGTAAATAAAGATGAGCACTTTTTTATAGATGGAAAAAGACCACTTTCTTTTATGTTTGATGATTTATCAAAGAATAAAATTTCGAAAGAAACATTGCGTCAAATCATTGAAGAGGCTATGCTATTTTGTTTAAACTTTGATTTGATAGCACCGCCTACAGATGCAATAAATTATATTACAGTAGAACAAAAAAATATGATGAGCTATAGCAGTGGAATGCCTACAGGGAAATTATTAGGATTTACCATGCAAAAAAATGAAGATATTATAGAATAAAATATTCTTTATTTAAAGATGTAATACTTAAAATAACAATACAATAAAATTGCTTCAAAAGTTGCCTTTAAAAACTAATGTAAATGAACAAGCTTTAGTTAGTTTGTTTTAACAATTTTAACAGCTTTTTGATTGTTAAATTTAAGAAAGTAAACACCATTATTAAGGTCGTTTGTATTTATGATAATGGTGCTGCCTTCTTTTTCTGTTTTAAATAACTTCAGAATTCTTCCCTCCATATCATATAATACCATTTCACCTTCCTCTGCTGAGGCTGGATAAGTCAAACTAAAACGATCAGAAAATGGATTAGGTATAACTTTGATATTATCAGCTATATCAAAGTCGTTATTTTTAACAATACTCCTTATATCAGTTGTGCTATACCTTCCATCTATATCAACTTGTACTATTGTATAATAAATATAACCAACAGTAATTAAGCTAATATCATCTTGGTAATTATAAGCCATAACAACATTAGTATTCAAAGCCCCTTCAATTTGTTTCACAGTAGTAAAATTTACACCGTCTAATGAGCGTTCAATCAAAAAGTATTTATTGTTGATTTGCGAAGCAACAGTAAACTGAATATTTGCACGATTTTCAGATAGTTTTTTCACATCAAAGGAGTT
>CANHBJ010000071.1 GCA_947459075.1 Bacteroidota bacterium | reverse complement strand
TTGCTTCTTACACTTGGTTTAAAAATAACATTTTAGAAGCCAATGACTCCGTGCAATCTGTTGTTAAAAAAGATTCTGGAACTTATGTGCTACTTATGGTTGATACATTTGGTTGTAGGATGCGCGACACATTTAATTTACGAGTGAATTTACCTATTGTAGCAAACGCAGGAACTGATACTTCTGTTTGTCCGAAAGATACTGTTGATTTAGTAGCAAGGGGTGGATATAAGTATAAATGGGATAGAATTGCAGGTCCAAGTTTAGTTAATGTACAAGCAAAAGGCTATTCGGCAATGTATAGAGCAGCACCAAATGTTACCACTGATTATGTGGTAACCGCGTATTTTTCTTTTCCAGATACAGCATCAAGCTACTTAGAGTGTAGTAACACAGATACAGTAAGGGTTATAGCAAGGCCGTTACCTAATTTATCGCCAACGCAACCTCAAAATCTTTGTAGAAGCGAGAAAGAATTAGTTTTACCGTTTAGATTGGTAACACCAGCCAACCAACAAGGGGGTACTGGTGGGTGGACTTTTGGTGGCGCTCCAGGATCATTATCTGTTACGGGTAATACTACTATGTTAAGAGTTGATAGCTTGCCTAACTTACCTAGGGATACATTTTACGGCACCATGCAAACACAAATTGCTGGAGCAAGTAGAAATTATTACCTCAAATATGCATACCGAGGACCCGCAGAACAAGGTGCTTGTTTAAGAGAAGACTCTACTTTAATTCGTGTTTTTTCATTGCCTAAAACATCGGCAGGATCTGATACATCTGTATGTATTAATAGAGTTGGCACATACTCTTTAAAATTTGCAAATCACAAGCATAATCCGCAAGACCCATCAG
Source organism: Bacteroidota bacterium (assembly GCA_947459075.1). Classification (GTDB taxonomy): domain Bacteria; phylum Bacteroidota; class Bacteroidia; order UKL13-3; family UKL13-3; genus UBA6183. The sequence continues at coordinate 10,622 of CANHBJ010000071.1, read as the reverse complement.
GTAAAGTAGGTATTTGGTCTATTTCACAAGGAGCAGGTTTAGTTACAACAGTAGAAAATGCCAACACAACCAGTTTCTCATACGATCCAAGGCTACCAGGAGTTAACTCAGCTCCAACACCTAATGTTTTAAAATATACTTATACTATTAACTATACTTTACCTCTTCCATCAACCGGAGTAAAAAGTTGTGTAAACGTTGATTCAATGAATATGCTTGTTGTACCTACACCTATAGTTGATGCTGGTACAAACTTTGCAATTTGTAAAAATGAACCCATTTTCGCGGTGGCATCAAAATCTGGGGCAACCACAAATTCAACCATACCAGGTTCAACGTTTTGGAGTTTTGCACCAGGACAATTGCCAAATAATATGAATAATGCAATTGTAAGTAAACTTAACTTCGATGCGCAAAATCCTATAGTACCAGTTAATGGAGGTGTTTGGAAATTGTATTACACAGATGATGCAACGGGATGCTCTGCACGAGATAGTGTAAATATGGAAATCATAAAACTTCCAGAAGTGGATATTACATACGCAACAGCAGGAACAAATGATTCCATTTGCAAAACAGCATCTGGCATTCAATTATCAGGAACTGCTACACCAACAGGAGGTATAGGCGTATATTCTGGAATTGGCGTTACAACAACAGGGTTATTTAATGTACAAGATCCTGTTGTTATACCACAAAATAGCTATACAGCATATTATAATTACTCAATAACAAAATTAAGTACCACTTGTACAGGATATGATTCTATCATAACTTTTGTACAACAACCACCATCATTATCTTTGGGAAATGTTTTGCCAAAATGTGATTATGATACCATTCCATTTAATTTATTGGCTAATATTTCGCCAACATTTTATGGTGTAAAATGGACACACGATGGAACTGGTACTTTTGATGATGATGCATCATTAACACCAAAATATAGGTTTACCAAACCGGGCGATTCAGACAAGCAATTTGTAATAGCAACGGCAAGTACAACAAATAACGGAGTGTGTGCAGCAACCACAGCAAATGTGCGTTTAGATATTAATCCTAAACCAAATCCTAATTACACTTGCGATAGTTGTATAGGTTGTGCTCCACTTACCTCATACTTAGCTGCCGAGGGCTCTGGTGTAGGAGGTAGTACATACAATTGGTACCTAATTAACGGAACCACTGAAACCCAATTTGCACCTAGTGATTCTGCGATTGTTAGCTCACTTGCTACATATGGTAAAAGAACAATTAAACTAAAAGTAGTTACACCGGCTGGTTGTACTTCAGAGTTTATTGATACCATAACGGTATACGATGTTCCTAAAGCATCTTTCTATACCAATCCTGAGAGAACAACAATTGCTAAACCAGAGTTTGATTTTTTCAATACTTCTTCTGTAGACGATAACCAAACCATGAAGTACAAATGGAATTTTGGACCTGATCCGCAATTCGCAGGTTCAGGTAACGGACCAGACAGAATTCTTGACGAAAAAGATCCTCAAAATATAGCTTTTGATACTGTGTCGTGTGATATACCAACATACTTAACTGTAACAACTACTCCAGGTGGTTGTGTTGATACAGCTATAAGACCAGTATGTATCGAACCAGACATAACCATATTCATACCATCTGCATTTAGGCCAGTTCCAGGAGCTAACTCTGCACCATGTGTAGACCCAACCTTCTCTGATTGTAATGATAAATTCCGCGTATATGCAGCAGGATTTAAAACAATAGAAGTATATGTGTTTAACCGTTGGGGACAACAGGTGTTCTCAACCATAAACCCTGATATTGGTTGGAATGGTTTAATAAGTAATACAGGAGCTGAATGCCCACAAGATGTTTACATTTACCAAATAAATGCAACCAGCTTTAATGGCAAAAAATATACCTACTCAGGATCTATTACTTTATTAAGATAAGTATAGATAGAAATATTAAATATTAAATCGCGCGGCCTAGGCCGCGCGATTTTTTTGCTATTAAAATAGAAATATCAAATTATCATTCAATTTTATATATTGCCTACATGAGGTTATTAACTTTATACGCAACAATATTGCTCTTACCTTTTGCATTAAAAGCACAAACAACTTTTAATGTAAATGGCCCCGTAAATCCATTGATGGAATACACGGCATATACACATGCAACTGTATTCATCAACCCAAACACCGTTTTAAATGATGCAACCATATTAGTAAAACAAGGAAAAGTTGAAAGCGTTACAACCAATGGAATAGTTCCTAAAAATGCTATTGAAGTAAACTTAAAAGGCAAAACTGTTTATCCTTCGTTTATTGATTTGTATAGTAATTATGGTGTAAACGTGCCTCAACCAATAAAAAATAAAAGCGTTGGCGAGCAGTTTAATAGCAACAAAGCTGGAGCCTATGCTTGGAACGAGGCATTAAAACCTGAAATAAACGCTGCTGCTTATTTTAACTACAACCAAAATGAAGCAGACGAATTAAGAAGCAAAGGTTTTGCTGTAGTATTAACAGGCTTACAAGACGGAATTTGTAGAGGAACTACATCACTTGTAACCACATCACAACAAGAACCACATTATACCATTTTAAAAAACAATGTAACTTCATCCTTCAGTTTTAGTAAAGGAACATCAACACAACCATACCCATCTTCGTTAATGGGAAGTGTCGCACTTCTTCGTCAAACTTATTATGATGAAATTTGGTACAACAAACAAGAAAAGGAAAAAAACTTATCGTTAGAGGCTTTTGGTAAATTAGTAAAATTACCTGCAATTTTTGATGCCGGAAACAAACAAAACGTACTTCGTGCAGCGGCAATTGCAAAGGAGTTTAATGCTAATTACATCATTAAAACAAATGGTGATGATTACCAACGTTTGCAAGAAATTAAACAAAATAATATTCCATTAATAGTTCCGGTTAATTTTCCTAAGGCCTATAAAATTAATAATGCATTTGATGCCGATCTTATATCAACAAGCGATTTAAAACATTGGGAATTGGCTCCGGCCAACTTGTACTTTTTATGGAAAAACAATATTAATTTTTGTATTACATCACAAGGATGTAAAGAACAAGAATTCTTAAATAATTTACGTAAAGCTGTAAGCTATGGCTTACCGAAAAACGAGGCATTAAAAGCACTTACGCAAACACCCGCATCTTTAATAGGTGCGAGCAATTTGGGCGAAATTAAAAAAGATGCATTGGCTAACTTTATTATTTGTAATGGCGATTTATTTGAAGAGGAAACTGCCATAATAGAAATGGTTATTCAAGGAAAACGCCATACTATAAGTTATGGAAACAGCCTTAAGTTGGCTGATGAATATAAAATAAATAGCAATATTACCTTAATAATTAAAAAACAATTAGCCATTATAGATGCCGATACTTTTAAACTAAAAAGTAGTTTACAAGGTGCTGTTGCTCACTTTATTTTAGATGGCAAATCGCTAATTACTTACCAAGCAAGTGCCACTTTGGTTGATAGCAGCAGCTATCCGTACACCATCAAAAAACTTACCGGATTTACTAAAAATACAGATAAGAGTAATAGCTTATGGGAGGCTAATGCCTCATCAAACCCTAACAAAAAGAAAGAAAATAATACCACCACAAAATTGTTGAGTGATAGTTTAATTTGGTTTCCGTTTAACGATTTTGGTAGCAGTACATTAGCTAAACAACAAAAAGTACTATTTAAAAATGCTACTGTTTGGACCAACGAGCAACTAGGCATATCAACCCAAACAGATGTAATAATTGCTGATGGAAAAATTAACGCAGTTGGTAAAAATTTATCTTGTAAAGATTGCGAAGTGATTGATGCCACAGGCAAACATTTAACCAATGGTATAATTGATGAGCATTCGCACATTGCCATAACACATGGCGTTAACGAAGGTACACAAGCAGTTACTAGTGAAGTTAGAATTGGTGATGCTGTAAATGCAGATGATATTAATATTTACCGACAACTTGCAGGTGGAGTTATTGCAGCACAATTACTGCATGGTAGCGCAAACCCAATTGGCGGACAAAGTGCATTAATTAAATTACGTTGGGGACTTGCGCCCGAAAATATGAAAATTGAAAATGCACCACATTATATCAAATTTGCTTTAGGCGAAAACGTAAAACAAGCCAATTGGGGCGATGGTGCAACAACCCGTTATCCGCAAACGCGCATGGGTGTTGAGCAAGTTTTTGTTGATGCTTTTACGCGTGCTAAAGAGTACGAACAAAAACTTAAAACAGATAAAACCACACGCAAAGATTTAGAGTTAGATGCATTGGTTGAGATATTAAACAGTAAACGTTTTATAACTTGTCATAGCTACGTTCAAAGTGAAATAAATATGTTAATGCATGTGGCAGATACTTTTGGGTTTAGAGTAAATACATTTACACATATTTTAGAAGGTTATAAAGTAGCCGATAAAATGAAAAAACATGGTGTTAATGCCAGTACATTTGCCGATTGGTGGGCATATAAATATGAGGTTATTGATGCGATACCACATAATGCTGCTATACTTAACCGAATGGGTGTTACTGTTGCTGTGAATAGTGATGATGCCGAAATGGGAAGAAGACTTAACCAAGAAGCCGCCAAAATTATAAAGTACGGTAATGTAAGTGAAGAAGAAGTATGGAAAATGGTTACGCTTAACCCTGCTAAAATGTTGCGTATTGATAACCGCACAGGAAGTATTAAACCAGGTAAAGATGCTGATTTGGTTTTATGGAATAACAACCCACTTAGTATATACGCAAAACCTGAAATGACTTATGTAGACGGAATTTGTTATTACAGTTTAAGCAAAGACGAAAAACTCAGAAAACAAGTTTCGCAAACCAGAGCAAAACTTATTAGTGATATTTTACAAGCACAAAAAAATGGTGCCGAATCGCAAATACATATATCAGAACTTGAACCTAATTACCACTGCCAAGATGAAGAATAACATATTTACGACATTATTGCTTTTGATATCTTTTACAAGTATTAAAGCACAACAAATACCTGTTATTATTGAGGGTGGAACCGTACATATTGGGAATGGTAAAATAATAAACAACGGATACGTAGCATTTGATAGCGGTAAGTTTGTTTTTGTTGATAGTGTGATGCGCAACAGTTACAAAAATGCCACGATTATTGATGCAAAAGGTAAACACATTTATCCAGGATTGTTTCTATTAAATACCTATTTGGGTTTGAATGAAATTGATGCCGTTCGTGCCACCAGGGATTATCAGGAAACAGGAGAAATTAATCCTAATGTGCGAGCGTTAATTGCATATAATACTGATTCTAGGGTAGTGCCCACTGCCAAGTTTAATGGCATTGCCTACTTGCAGGTTGTGCCGCAAGGCGGATTAGTTTCGGGTACATCATGTGTGGTAAAAACAGAAGCATACAATTGGGAGGATGCAGTTGTGAATGAAGACGGTATACATATGAATTGGCCAGAGGTAAACCATTATCAAAAAAATGAAGAGCAACAAAAACGTTTAACTGATCAGCTTGTTAGCCTTAATACACTTATTGCTGAGGCAAGACAATATCAATACAAAAGCGTTACTAATAAAACAAACTTACGTTTACAGGCCATGCAGGCCATTATTAATCAAACTAAGGTATTGTATGTGCATGCTCAATCAGCTAAAGCAATTTTAGAAACGATTGAGTTTATCAAACAAAATCAACCCCTAAAAGCTGTTATTGTAACTGGCAGCAACGCGCATTTGGTTATTGATGAATTGAAAACAGCCAACATACCAGTAATTATAAATCTAATTCATAGCTTACCTAACAGAAATCACCACGATATTGACCAACCTTTTAAAACAGTTGCACAATTGTATAACAAAGGCGTAACAGTATCTATTGGATTTAGCGGAAGTTGGGAAAGCCGTAATGTAATGTACACAGCCGGAACTTGTGCTGCATATGGTGTTAACAAAGAACAAGCGCTACAACTAATTACCGAAAATGCTGCTAAAATTACAGGCAACCAACAACAGTTAGGTACTATTGAAGCAGGCAAAAATGCCACATTAATAATTAGCGAAGGTGATGTGTTAGATATGAAAGAAAGCAAACTTACACATCTTTTTATGAATGGTGAAGCTTGTGATTTAGAAAATTCTCAAACCGAACTTTATAAAAAATATAGCAAGCGATATGGAATAGAAGCTAAATAGGTTAATAACTTAACCTCATTAATCTTGTTGTTTCTCTTCTACTATTTACTTGTACAACGGCTGTATCTCTGGCTACAGCTCCCGACATGTTTCTAGCTAATAGGTAATAGTTACCTTGTAGTAAATATCCAAAATCGGCAATACCTGAGGTGTTGGTGTACACAAAATTTAGCGACAAGTTATTTACCAAATCGCTATAGTTAGCATAAAGGTATACTATGGCGTTATCTTCAAGGTTATTGTTTACGTTGCGTATTTCAGCCTTTAACCTGCCGTTATACTCAGACGAATCTGTGGTTACAATTTGTTGCTGAGGTGTAGTATTATCGTTATCGCTTTGGGTACACGATGTTGCAACTGCTACAAACACCAAACCTATTAAAACAAAAATTGAATTTTTAGTGCACATATTTTTGCATTTATTTTGTGCAAAATACAAAAACAATACCAATGAAACCAAATGAGGAAAATCCATGGCAAATTATAAATAAACAGGTGGCTTATGATAATGCGTGGATAACGGTAACGCACCATGAAGTAAAACATACATCGGGCAAAGAGGGAATTTATGGTATCGTTCATTTTAAAAAATTGGCCTTGGGTGTTTTGGTATTAGATGAAAAAAATAACACCTGGATTGTTGGCCAGTACCGCTTACCACTTAACCAATACACTTGGGAAATTCCTGAGGGTGGCGGAGACATAGGCGTTGATCCTTTGATTTCAATCAAAAGAGAATTGCTGGAAGAAACTGGTATTGTTGCTCAAGATTGGATACATATTCAAAGCATGCAATTGAGTAATTCGGCCTCAGATGAAATTGCACATTTGTATGTGGCTAAAAACCTAACTTACCAAAAGGCCAACCCTGATGAAGATGAGACATTACAACAACAAATGATTTCTTTCGATGAATTGTACAACTGGGTTTGCGAAGGAAAAGTTACCGATGCGTTAACTGTAGCAGCAGTGTTAAAAGCTAGGTTAATGATTTTAGAAGGTAAGTTATAACTTAAGTTTCATCATGTAATCATCACACAAACTTTCGCCCAATTGAAACTGTCTGGTTTCAAAAACCTCGAAACCTACTTTTTTGTAGAAGTTAATAGCTCTTTCGTTTTCCTGCCAAACACCTAAAAACAGAGACTCAAAACCATTTTCTCGACTATGCTGTATGGCTTTTTGCATTAATAGTTTACCGGCACCACTACCAAAATAAGACCCTAAAATATAAATCTTCTCCAACTCAATGCACTTCTCGCTCAAACCTTTATAGGTAGCATCATGTATAAGTTTTATGTAACCAATTACTTGTTCATCATCATAACACAAGTAATAAGCAATATTTGGGTTAATTAAATTATGTTCGATAACATCAATCGCATAAGCTTTTTTAATATACTGTAGAATATCGCTCTCCGTATTATAAGGTCTGAAGGTTTCGTAAAAGGTATCTCCCCCTATTTCTGATAATATTTCGGCATGTTGCACACTCGCCCTTTCTATACTAAAACCTGCAGAAATCTCCATGTCGATAGTTATTTTTTAACCACTTTAATCGTTTCGTTAGCGCTTCGTAAAAAGTACATTCCTGGTGGTAAGTGCGATATATCAACTTCTCCATCTGCGAATATTTCAAACTGTTGTTTTCCAGTTAAATCATATAAAATAGCCTTACCTATTAATCCGTTTATCATTAATTTTTCATTTGTAGGATTTGGATAAACCTGCAAAGCAACATTTAATGTTTTTGATAAAAAAACATTAACCGATTTACTTATTGTTGTTAATCCATCCAAATCTATTTGTACCAACCGATAATATATCGTATTGTTCAATCCACTTATGTCATCGTTAAAATGATAGTTGGTATTGGTAGTTGAGTTACCTTGAGATTTTACCTCTGCACGAGTGGTCCATTTCAATTTATCGGTTGAGCGTTGAATAAGAAACTTAGCCGAATTATACTCAAATGCAGTTTGCCATTTTATTTGAGAGCTATGGTCGTTTATTATCCTTACTTGTAATAAGGTTAATTTTACAGGCAATGGATTTTCTAATTGATCACCCCCAATTCCTAAATCTCCTGACAAATTATTTAATGCGGTGCGCACAACAATAGCCGATGTATTACTTCCTGTGTTTGTTGATGCATTACCTGCTAATGTCCAGTTTCCGCCAATATTTCTATAGATTAAACGCAAATTAGCAAAGTTGGATATCCCCACATAATTATTAGCGGTGTAGGTGGCATTAAATGTTCCGCCTATTAAACCTGTAGAGGTATACCTAACCACACCTTCTGTTGCCGCTTTGTCAATAAATACAAAACCATTATTCAAATCAAACTGAGGCAAACCGATGTTGCCAGGGGCACTTGAAACAAATTCACAGGTTAGTTTACCTCCAACACTTGGAGCAGTGGTAAACTCAATTTGTATGGGCGTATATTTATTGGCCGTACCGATTGGAAACAAACCTGTTGCTCCGCTATTAGTGGCATTGGCAAACCATCGACTAAAACGCCCAATGATATTTCCAGAACTGCGATTTAAAGTTCCACGTGTTATCGTATTAATACCCAACGTTAATTCATAGCCATTACAATTTATTGATGCAGACATACCTAAAAAACCTCTTACATTAATGTTGCCTGAAGCTATTTTCGTTGATGATGCTACTGCCATATTTTCATATGTACCGCCTGCTATTAGCTGAGGAGCAGTACCAATATATTGAACTATTGTTGATGTGCCCGAACCTAGCTTATTACTTTGAAGGGATCCATTAACGGTAAGCGTTCCTGAATTATGTACAAATATAGAATCCGAAGAAATCGTGTCTGTGGCTGCAATAGGGAAATTAAATGCAGAGGACCCATTACCAAAAACTAAAACACTATTTATTCCATTTAGCCTCAAATTACCTGATAAACTTGTGTTGCCATTTACAACATTGTATGTCGTATTGCTCGAATCAAAACTTAATGGAGAAGTACCTGTTCCATCGGGATTAGTTCCCCAAGTGCTTAATTGGTTTATTGATCCTGTAGATTTGCTGTAGTATGTATAGCGTCTTTGAGTGTATGCAAGATTTGCTACTTCTGATCTATTAAGCGCTCTATTATATATCCTTACATCATCAATGTTTCCAACGAAATTCCATGCATTCACAAAATGATTACCAATAGTTAATGATGGAGAGGCTGGCTTAAAGAATGACGTAAGTAGCAAAGTATTGTCTAACGTGTCGTTTATGTACAATTTAAGTAAGTTGTTCGAATCAATAACCAAACAAACATGGTTCCAGGTATTTAGTGCAAAAACCTTATTAGAATTAAAATTAAACCCATAAACCGTTTGATTATAGTTTACAATTTCTAATCTATTCGAACTGGATGCATAACCAATTTCTACATTGGTACTGTTAAGGGTTGTAGTTCCAGTTTGTATATTAATAATCCTTTTTATAGAGGTTGTAACATTAGATTTAAACCAAACTGAAATACTTAGTTCCCTGTAGGTACTCAAATTGAGACTGCTTGAAGGAGCAGCTGTAATTTTTGCATTTGAAGATCCATCAAAATAATATGCTTTTGAACCAAAATTATATCTGTCAGCTGATAAATTGGCACCTGAGCTTGTTGTTCCATGGTTGCCTAATCCGCTGCTGTCCCCAGGATTACCACTAAATGGATAATGAACAACCAAACCATTAGATAGGTTAACCTGAGCAACTGAAAATAAATGGTGAAAAGTTAGTAATACTAATAGAGCAAGAAGTTTCTTCATCGTGGTTAATTTTGGCATTTATTTACGAAAATATGAAACAATAGAATTTAATCCAAATTATCAATTAGTGTATTACCTCAAGAGTATTTTAGCAACATGATGATTTTCAACAACGCATGATAAATTCAAGGTGTTTATTAGGTAAAAATGACCACTCAGTAAGGGAGTTTCCATGTAATTTATCAGATTATAATATATTTGCGATACACCAATAAATTATGATTAATACAGCTGCTTTGCAAACTCTTCTAGATTTAGTTAACAAAATAATACCCAAAGTAAACTTTACTATAGGCATACAGCGTAAAACAAACTTCAAAAAAAATGTATTTAGCACCAACTTTAATAATCGTGCACTAGTATCATACCTAAGCGAACCTTTCATTAGCGGACTTAAAAACAAACACACCAATCACCTTGAATGCACATTTGCTGCCAAAACATTGAGCGAAATGGGTTATAATGTTGATGTAATAGATTATGATTATCATAAAAAAGTTGATTTCAAACCATATGAGATTATTTATGGTTTTGGTCATCAATTTGAACAATCATTTTATGATACAAGTTTTAACGGGAAACGAATTGTATATAGTCCTGGATGTAA
>CANHBJ010000070.1 GCA_947459075.1 Bacteroidota bacterium | reverse complement strand
TCCGTTTTTTGAAAAAATATCATACGAGTGATTCACCACAATGGTATCTATCTGCGATGATTGAATTTTAGTTTCGGGAGCAAACTGCTCTTCCGAAAAATCAAGCACTTCATCTGATGTGATGTTGCATGCAACCAAAGTCTCTCTTAAATACAACGCCTCACCTGTTTTAAGCTGGGTTATTTCGCTCCAAAGTAAATGATTGGGACAAACACTGCCATTAATCATTAAATTATGTTGAGCTGCTACAGCAGGGTATTTTACACTTAAATAATCTTGGGTTTTAAATGAAGGCTGAACACCAGCATATTTAGCCCATTTCTCGGTAATGGTTAATATACCAATTCTAATTTCGGCAACCGGACGGGTAAAAGTAAAGGGCAATAAATTATTGCGGTTTTTACCATCAAATAGAATCACATTCATACTGCGAGTATATAAAAAAAGCCCCCCAAATTGGAAGGCTTTTACAATATTGTTAAAAAAATAATGGAATTATTTTTTCTTAGCGTAACGTTTGTTGAATTTATCAATACGACCAGCAGTGTCAATTAACATGTTGGTTCCGGTAAAGAATGGATGAGATTTGTGTGAAATCTCCAATTTAAACAACGGATATTCGTTGCCGTCTTCCCATTTAACAGTTTCTTTAGTGTCTACAGTCGAACGAGTTATGAATGAATAGTCGTTTGACATGTCCTTGAACACAACCATTCTGTAATTTTTTGGGTGGATATCTGCTTTCATCTCTGCTTTATTTACTTTTTGAGGGGGCAAATATATGAAATTTTCATTAGTGCCAAAATATTTAGACAAAAATTTAGTACTGCACCAAAAAATGTTTACAGATTGGGCTTCAAGCCACAAAATTATTTTTTGGCGAAAAATCACTACAATTGTAACATGAAGAGTGACAAAACCCAAATTTTAAGCGACAAACAAGTTAAACAAATACTTAAACGCTTGGCTTACCAAGTGTACGAAAATAATTTTAATGAAAAAGAACTGGTAATTGCCGGAATTGAAGGTCGCGGTGTAAAAGTTGCCGAATTGCTTTGCAAGGAGTTGACTGAAATTTGCAAAATAAAACTCTCTACCACTGATATTGTGCTTGATAAAACTAATCCTGCACAAAAACAGATTATATTAAGTAACAACAAAATTAGCGTTAAAGATAAAGTAGTGATTGTGGTTGATGATGTATTAAATACCGGTAAAACCATGCTTTATTCCTTAATCCCTTTAGTTAACGACAAAGCCCGTAAAATACAAACGTTGGTATTGGTAGATAGAAATCACATTTCTTTTCCAGTAAAAGCAAATTATGTAGGCACAGCATTAAGTACTACTTTACAAGAACATATTGAAGTTACCATTACAAAAGGTAAGGTAGATGTTTATTTGAGTTAACCAGGGAAAATAAAAAATCGAAATCCGAAAATCGAAAGTAGTAACAGTAAACAATATTTCGGATTATCTAAACTCAGTTCAGCGGAGCTAAAAGAGTTGTTCATTTAATTTATATTCTACTCTCGATACAACCCGATTACTCGGGTCACAACAGACGCTAAGGTCTGGTCTGATACTCTGCGGTAAAATAAAAACGCAAAGGTTCTTGAACCGTCTTGCGATGAATTGAGCATAGCCTATTTCAGATTTTGAGGTACACAGACCATTGTTACAGACCGAAGCGTCTGCTAGCAACGCCTGAGGCATTGGAAGAATTTAAAAAGTATTTGTGAAGCAAACTAAAATATAGAAGTTAGCTATTGAAAAACAACCTGCAATTGAAAGTAAATCTGGCGTCTTCCTTTGAAGGAAGATAAGAGATGGATGTTTAGAAATAAAATCGAAATCCGAAATCCGAAAATCGAAAGTAGTAACAGTAAACAATATTTCGGATTATCTAAACTCAGTTCAGCGGAGTTGATACAGAATCTTGAATGAAGAATATTGAATTCAACTAGGCAATCAATTATTCAACTAGCAAAAAAAAATCCCATTCTTGCGAATGGGATTTTTAATTTTTTGATCAAGTAGTAATTACTTAACCTTAGCTTGTAAGCCAGCACCAGCTTTGAATTTAACAACCTTTTTTGCTGGGATGTTAATTTCTTTACCTGTTTGTGGGTTACGACCTTTACGTGCTGCACGCTTAGTTACAGAGAAAGTACCAAAACCTACTAAAATAAGTTTGTCACCTTTCTTCAAAGCGCCTTGAGTTGCAGCCATAAATGAATCTAAAGCAGCAGATGCTTGAACCTTTGTTAATTTCGCATCATGTGCGATTTTGTCGATTAAATCAGACTTGTTCATAGTTGATAATAATTAAAGTGTTTGTTGTTTTACCATAACAAACTTAGCAACAATGCTGAATAAAACAAGTACCTGCAAAGGATTTTTGATATTTTTTTTAAATTAGATTTTCACAGGTTTTCAACAATATCAGGGTTTCACGGCATTTACCCCTTTAAATACACTACCTTTTATAGGCTAAAACCACAGTATTAACAAGGCTTTCGTCACTTTTTTCGGGTAGCTCAATTACCACCTCACTTTGGGCATAAAACGGTATCCTTTCGGTTAATTTTCGGGTAATAAACTGTAATAATTCATCACCTTTAAGTCCTTTTACTAAAGGTCTTGGCCTTTTTGCACGAACCAATCTGCTAAAAATAAATGCGGGCTCAGCTTTTAAATACACCGTTAGACCCTCATTTTTCATAAACAACATATTATCATGGTAACAGGGCAGTCCGCCTCCTGTGGCAATTACATGTGGCTTTTCATTAGGTAAATTTCTCAACACATGAGCTTCAATTTCCCTAAATGCTTCTTCACCTTTCTCAATAAACAATCGTTCTATGGAATTATTAGTGCGCTGTTCAATCAAATTATCAGTGTCTAAAAATGGCATAGATAAAGCCTTAGCCAACCTTTTACCAAAGGTGGTTTTACCAACAGCCATAAATCCTATTAAATAAATATGCATATTAAAATGGCTGCCTAATAATAAGCAGCCATAATTTAATTTTTTATTTTCTAATTCCTCTTGGACCAACTTTACCTTCCATGTATAGTTTTACTTTCTCGAAGGTAGGTATTCCGTATGCACTCCACTTTTTAATTACTACATTATCTTTCATTAATAGTAAACCCGGATTACTGCGTACCATAGATTTAAGTGGCGTAACATCCATGTTATAATAATTAAAGGCAAATTGATGTTCATGGCGATATGGTTCAACTTCTGTTAACGTGGTATTTGTTAATGCCCAAAATGGAATACCAGCAAGCGCACAATCATTTGCTAATTGCGCAATTTGTGGTTCAATACCTGTTCTCGATTTCAATATATTGGTTTGAACCAAAATCATCCTAAATCCTTTTTGCAACAATAATGTATCGGTATAGTCTTGACCGCTTACATCAAACAATTTAAAATCATGTATTGGTGCTTTATCACCTTCTACAATAACTTTATCTATCCTATCAATAAACTTATAGGTATCATCAACATTACCTACCTCATTCACTCCAAATTCAAATTGTTTACCATCCTTTTCGTAAATAAATACCATAACAACTGAGTCGCGTTTGGCATCAGGTGGTAAAGTCATTAATTGGCCAATATCATTGCCAACTTTGTATGGCAAGAAATCTATTTTAGGCAAAAACATGTAAGTGTTAAAAGTGAAAAAAGTAATTACCAATAACGATACACCAAGCGCTATACTAACAATCGTTTTATTGGATACAATGGGTTTGATGTGTTTTTGACCGATAAACATAATTAGAATAAACACCAACAACAGCACATCTTTTAAGAAAGATTCAACTGGTTTTAATTTTATGGCATCACCAAAACAACCGCAATCGGTAACTTTATTAGTTATAGCACTGTAACCAGTTAATAGCGTAAAAAACACAATCATCAATAACAGTAACCACATGTTTAATCTGGTGTAAGCACCAATTAACAATGCAATACCTACCATAATTTCGAAAATACAGATAAACATGGCCATACTTACTGCATAATCAACAAAAAAGTGCATGTTAAAAATTTCGAAATACTCTACCAGCTTATAACTAAAACCTATGGTATCATTAGCTTTTATAAGTCCTGAAATGATGAAGAGTACACCAACTAAAATTCGGCTTATCTGAGTTAATATTTTCATTTTTTATAATGTGTTTTAAAAAGAATTTACGAAATTACTTTAATCAATAATTGAATAAACTTAATTTATAAATAATAGTTTCATTTAACTTTTATCATTTAAGTGTATCAAGGCAAACACGCCATAATTAATCATATCCTGAAAATTGGCATCTATACCTTCACTCATTATGGTTTGTCCGTTTGATGATTGTATTTGACGAATTCGCAATAACCGCATCAATATCATATCGGTAAAAGTACTCACCAACATATCACGCCATGCCTCACCGTAATCATGGTTTTTTTGCATCATCAACGTTTTGGTTTCAAGCACATGTTTATCATACAATTTGGTTAATGTATCTATGTCAATATCTAAATTACCTTCATCTTTTAATTCCATCTGAATCAAACCAATTACACAGTAATTTACTATACCCATAAACTCACTTTCAATACCTTCATTTATTTTCATGCTACCATTTTCCTCAATGGTACGAATCCTTTGTGCCTTAATAAATATTTGATCGGCAATTGAACTTAATCGCATCACGCGCCATGATGTGCCATAATCTTTACTTTTACTTAAAAATATGTGGCGACACTTATTAATAACGTTATCGAATTCTGTTGAAGTTTGATTTATCAAAATGGTAATGTTTAATTTGTAAAGCACACAAAAATAATGGACATACCCAAATTACAAGCGCACAATACAAAATTATCACTAAACTGCCGTGGTAAACTACTGGTATTAAGCCAACCAGCAGTTATGGGTATTTTAAATATTACCCCCGATAGTTTTTTTGAAGGAAGCCGAATGCAGGCACTTGACGAATTGCTTAATAAAGCAGAAAGCATGATTGCACAAGGCGCAACATTTATTGACATAGGAGGCTACAGCACACGTCCGGGAGCTGCCGAGGTAAGTATTGATGAAGAAATAAACCGAGTGGTGCCTGCGGTTGAACACCTCCATAAATATTTACCTGATGCTATTTTATCCATTGATACATTTAGGGCCAAAGTTGCAAAATATGCTATTGATGCTGGTGCTCATATCATTAATGACATTAGCAGTGGCGAAGATGATGCAGATATGTTAACCACTGTTGGCCAATTGGGTTTTGTTCCATACATCATGATGCATAAACGCGGAACGCCAAAAACAATGCATCAGCATACGCAGTATGATGATGTTACTCTGGATGTTTTGGAGTACTTTAATCAAAAAGTTGCAGCTGCCAAACAAGCGGGCATTGTTGATTTAGTTATTGACCCTGGATTTGGGTTTGCTAAAACACTTGAGCAAAATTATGAGCTGTTAAAAAATCTTCATCATTTTAACATAACAGAATTACCTATTCTGGTTGGTATTTCTCGAAAAAAAATGATACAAAATGTGACAAATACAGATGCCGCAGGCGCATTAAATGGCACCTCTGTTGTTCATACTATTGCACTTTTAAATGGAGCTAAAATTTTACGCGTACATGATGTGAAGGAAGCCATGGAATGCATTAACATTGTAAAAGCTACTTATGGAAATATTTGAAATTTACAGTTATCATTTTACCCTAATAAACCTAATTGACTTGGTGTTGTTAATTGGTGTTATTTACCAATTATACCGCATGTTAAAAGGTAGTTTAGCGTTTAATATGATGGCCGGATTACTAACCATTTATTTTGCTTGGTTATTGGTGCGATTTTTTAAAATGCCACTAATGGAAACTGTTTTGGGTGAGTTTACCAAAGTGGGTTTTTTAGCAATACTTATTGTATTTCAACAAGAAATTAGAAAGTTTTTATTGTTAATTGGCAGAGGACGATTGGCTAGAGAAAACCAATCTATATTTAGATTTTTACCTTGGAATTGGAAAGTAGAAAAGAACTTCAATACCAACTATGAAGATATTGCTGATACCTGCGAAATTTTGGCATCAACACACACTGGGGCTTTATTAATTTTCCCCAAAACCAGTGAAATGAAATTTATTGGGGCAAGTGGTGAGGTACTAGATGCACACATTAGTAAAAAATTACTTTTAAGTATTTTTAACAAAACAAGCCCATTACATGATGGGGCTGTTATAATAGCAAACAGTAAAATAAAGGCTGCCAATGCAGTTCTACCCATTAGCGATAACCCCGAATACCAAAGTAAGTATGGGCTGCGTCATTTATCAGCAATAGGCATTACAGAACAAACAGATGCTGTGGCATTGATTGTAAGCGAGGAAAGAGGTACTATGGCATATGCCATAGGAGGAAAAGTAACTGAAAATATATCTCGACAAGATATTCTTGATTTTTTAACCAAGGAATTTAGTACCGATTTGCTTAGTGCAAGATAATTAATTTACCATTGTGCTATCAGCAACTGAACCTTGTTGGGCACGCTTTATAATATCTTCAGGAGATATGCCTAAGTTTTCAATAGCAAATTGAGCGTCTTCGGCCAACTCACTTTTAGGGTATTTCTTAATAAATTCTTGGTATGTTGCTTTTGCTTTTGTAATATTTCCCATATGATTTTCGTATACAAAACCACTTAAAAATAAAGCTTCCTCTGCATAATGATGATCAGGATAATTTTCTTGAATACGTTTAAAAATAGCAATCGATTCCTCATGCAATTTCATATCCTTTTTTTGAGAAGCTATGGCACCCATTCTTTGTCCTGCTTTAAATAAAAATTCAGGGGCACGCTCATCATCAGGGTATTTATCTGCAAAGGCTATGTAAGCATCTTTTTCTTTAGCCATGTTTTCAATACTAAACACACTGTCTTGAGCTTGCAGTGCTTCAATTTCTTGTAATGCTTTTTCTTTGGGCGATTGACAAGCCACAACAATTAATGCCAGAAGGGCTAAAACAAATTGTAGATTTTTTTTCATATGATTTAATGTATGCGTAATGGTTGTTTTTATTAGTACTGTCCTGTAGTTAGCATCACCAAAGTACATGCAATAACAGGTTCAATATTATTTTCTTTTAGTAAATTTTCAAAGTATGTATTTTCGGTTCCAGGGTTAAATATTACGCGTTTGGGGTGCAACCCAACAACATAATCATAATAAGGTGGTTGATTTTGCGGACCAACATATAAAGTTACCGTATCAATTTCTACCTGAGGTGCTGCAAGATGAATTGGAATTCCAGCAATTTCACCATGCTTTATTCCATACAAAACAATTGGGTGACCATAGCTTGAAAGCATTATTGCTGCTTTATATGCGTATCTATCAGGGTTAGGTGTGGCACCTAAAACTAAAGTTGGTTTAGCCATTACTTATTTTTGAAGCAAATAAACACCTAAATTTATAAATGGTGAAATAGGTTATTAGCTAAGATATGCACAATACAGAAAAAACTGTTTTGAATGAAAATCATTACCAATGCATGTATTGCTTTGTATTTCAACCCAAACCTAAATTAATTTAAGGATAGGGTGCTTAAGGCTTTTTTGTTATTTTCGCAAACATTAAAGAGCGGCAACAAGTCATATTAAGTTAAGCAGCAAATGAAAATATCATACAATTGGTTAAATACACTTATAAACGTAAATCTTAGTCCAGAAAAGATAGACGAACTATTAACTGGAACTGGACTAGAGGTTGAAGGTATTACACAATACAATACGATAAAAGGTGGATTAGAAGGTATAATTGTGGGTGAAGTTAAAACTTGCATAAAACACCCCAATGCTGATAAATTAAGTGTTACCACTGTTGATGTGGGTGGACCAGAATTATTACACATTGTATGTGGAGCGCCAAATGTAGCTGCAGGCCAAAAAGTATTGGTTGCAACAGTTGGTTGTATTGTTCATCCAACAAAAGGTGAACCGTTTGAAATAAAAAAATCAAAAATAAGAGGTGAAGTAAGTGAGGGAATGATATGTGCCGAGGATGAATTAGGTTTAGGAGAAAGTCATGATGGTATTTTAGTATTGCCTAATAACTACGAAATTGGTGCACCAGCAACCAACTATTTCGAAAATTACAGCGATTATTTAATTGAAATTGGTTTAACAGCTAATCGTGGTGATGCAGCATCGCACATGGGTGTAGCAAGAGATTTACGTGCAGTTACCAATTGCACAATTCAAACTTCAAAATTTGAAATTCCAACTTTACAAACCGATAAAATTAACGTAAGCATAGCGGATACAGATTGTGTGCGTTATAGCGGTATTAGCATGAGTGGTATAAAGGTTGGCGAATCGCCTTTATGGTTACAAAACCATTTGCGCGTTATCGGGTTATCGCCAATTAATAACATTGTTGATGTAACCAATTATGTGATGCATGAGTTAGGCCAACCTCTTCATGCCTTTGATGCAGCAAATTTAGCAGGACAAAAAATTATTGTGCGCAAAGTTAATGCAGACACAAAATTTACTACTTTAGATAAAACAGAAAGAACATTAACAGGCAACGAGTGCATGATTTGCGATGGTGAAAAGCCCATAGCAATTGGTGGTGTATTTGGAGGTTTGCAAAGTGGTATAAACAACAACACAACAGAGATTTTTATTGAGAGTGCAACCTTTAATCCGGCTTCGGTTCGTAAAACTGCCAAGCACCATGGGCTGAGCACAGATGCGAGTTTTCGTTACGAACGTGGCACCGATGTAGAAATTACTATAAAAGCACTTGCACGCGCAGTTGAGTTAATTTCAGAAATTGCAGGAGGCGAAGTTAGCAGCAAAATTGTTGATGTTTATCCTACATCTGTTATGCCAAATCAGGTTGATTTTAACTTAGATAAATTTTACCGATTAATTGGGCAGCATATTGAGATAAGTGAAGTTAAACGTATTTTATTGGCACTTGATTTTACCATTGTTAAAGAAAATAACGAATCATTGCTATTAAGCGTACCAACTTATCGTACAGATGTAACCAGACATGCTGATGTGGCAGAAGAAGTGTTGCGCATTTATGGTTTGAATAACATTGAAATCCCAACTCGTGTAACATCATCGGTTAGCAATAGCAAGGAGAATGCACAATTTGCGTTACGCAATAAATTAAGCGATTATTTAACAGATAATGGTTTTAATGAAATGCTAAACAATAGCATCACCAAAAGTGCATATTACACCGAAAACGAAATGCAACATGCGGTTAAACTACTTAACCCGCTAAGCAGCGATTTAGATGTGATGCGTTTAAGTATGCTATACAATGGGTTGGAAGTTTTGCAATACAACCGCAATCGCAAAACAACAGATATGCACTTGTATGAGTTTGGTAAAACATATACCAAAACCAATAATGGTTATGCAGAACAAATGCACTTAAGTTTATTTATGCTTGGCAAGCAACAAGGCGAAAGTTGGCATGGTGATGCAAAAGCAAACTCTTACTACACTTTAAAATCGCTGATATTAAACATCATTAAAAAAGCAGGCATCAAAAAAACAGATACCGTTACTGACACCAACGGAACTTTATTAAACCAAACTACCATTAGTGCACAACAAAAAGTGTTGGTTGTTTTTGGTGGGGTTGATGCTAAAACACGTAAACAATATGATTTAACAGATGAAGTTTGGTTTGCCGATTTTAATTGGGATAACATTTGCGAACTGAGCATTGGCAACACGTTGAAACTTCATGCCATTTCAACATTCCCTGCCGTACGCAGAGATTTAGCATTGGAGCTTGATAAAAAAACCACCTATGCAGAAATTGAAAAAATTGCTCGTAAAACAGAACAGCAATTGTTAAAAGAAATGAATGTGTTTGATGTTTACGAAGGGGAGAAAATAGCAGCAGGAAAAAAATCATATGCAATTAGCTTTATCCTTCAAAATACCGAAAAAACATTGACTGACGAGGAGATTGAAGCAACGATGAACAAACTAATTAAACAGTTTGAAAAAGAATTAGGAGCCACTTTAAGGGGGTAATAAATAATTAAACCAATAAGATTTAATCAAATAAAAAATGCAGCTAATAGCTGCATTTTTTATTATTAGAACATATACATTTACTTGATACCGTTTCTTTTTAAAGTGCGCATGGCCATCATTAAACTTACCATCATAAACACCGCACCTGCTAAAAACGGAGCACCAGGAAAATAGACTAATGCCGTGGGTTTGGTATAAAAAGCAAAAAGCCCTGTCATTAAAGGAGGACCAACAATTGAGGTAACACTAATTAAACTTGTTAATGCCCCTTGCAACTCGCCTTGTTCATTTGCCGGAACTTGATTACTCATTAATGCCTGCAATGCAGGACCTGCAACACCACCTAAGCAATACGGAACAAGGAACACAAACATCAACCAACTCTGACTTGCAAATGCAAACAATATTAATCCTAAAGTGTATAAAGCCAACCCAATATAAACAGATTTCTTTGGACCAAATAAAGGCGTTGTGTATCGTATAAGTAAACCTTGAACTAAAGAAACCAGTATACCTACAACACCAAGAGAATACCCTACCATAGTTTCATCCCATTTTAGTTTTTCCATGGTAAAATAACTCCAAGTACTTTGAACAGCATGAGCAGCAACATATATGCAAACCAACGAAATGACTAATCCAGAAATAACTGGGTATTTTCTTAAGTGCATTAATGAACCGATTGGATTTGCTCGTTTCCAATCAAACGGCCTCCTATTTTCTTTACTTAATGATTCGGGTAAAACAAAATAACCATACAACCAATTTAACAAGGTAACACCCGCAGCAGCATAAAACGGAACACGCGCACCATATTGCCCTAAAATTCCACCAATTACGGGGCCTATAATAAAGCCCAAACCAAAAGCCGCTCCAATCATCCCGAAATTTTGCGCACGTTTTTCAGGGGTACTCACATCTGCTATGTATGCACTTGCTGTGGTAAAACTAGCTCCGGTAATTCCTGCAAAAATTCGTCCTACAAACAACCAACCAATACTAGGAGCTAAAGCTACCAGAATATAATCTAGGCCGAAACCAAACAAGGAAATTAAAATAACAGGACGTCTTCCAAATTGATCACTTAAACCACCCAAAATTGGCGAAAAAATAAATTGCATGGCTGCAAAGGCAAACATCAACCAACCACCGTAAACAGAAGCATCACTCATGCCACCCCCTGTTAATTCCATAATTAATTTAGGTATAACAGGAATAATAATTCCAAAACCAATTACATCAATTAGTAAGGTAATAAAAATAAAACTTAATGCAGGTTTTCTGGCAGTCATAAATTCAATTGATAAGTGGAGCAATATAATCAGAAAAGAAAACACAAATCAAACAAAACAAAAAAGCTGCTCCAAATTGGAACAGCTTTAAGTATCTGTAATTATTTTAAACTTAATTA
>CANHBJ010000069.1 GCA_947459075.1 Bacteroidota bacterium | reverse complement strand
CAACTAACGTGGTGGTTAATACAATACCAATGTTATTTATAGGAAGTACGATACTTGCTTCGGTAAATGCGCCTAGTGTTTTTAATAAAAAAAACATGCATAAATAATTCGGTATGCCAAGTGCTATTCCCCATAAAATATTTTTAAATGTAAGTTTTTGGTTTCCTCTAAATATTTGAAAGGCAAGTAAACTACCACCAAATAAAAATGCAGTTAAAAACACAAAACTTAAAATATGATTGGTGTCAAAAGGGGGGATGTAATTTTTATTAATGATGTTTAAAAGAGTATCAATACAACCACTGCCAATAAATACATATAATGGAAAATACCATAAACCTTTTTGGGTTGATGTATTGTTACTTTTGCTAATAAAATATACTGCTGTTAATGACAAAATTATCCCGCATAGCTTAAGTAATCCTAAATTTTCGTTAAAAAAAAACAGTGCATATATTACAGGAATGGCAACCGATAATTTAGCGGAAACCATACTAACTGATACGCCAAATTTTTGCGCTGTTTGACTGATACTGTAAAATACGCTAATAAATAAAAAGCCCAAAGCCAAGGTATAAGGAAACCAATCCTCGATCCAAAACTGTGTTGTAATACCTGGCTTATCGGTTATTATATTTCCCATTATGGCACAAGTGAGGTAATTAACTACAATGGCCTGAAATGTATTTACATTATACCTATTAAATAGTTTAAAATAACTTACAACTATTACTGAAGTGATGACACTTAAAAATAAATAAATCATTGGTGGTTTATGCGTGTAATAATATTGTTCTCAATTAATAAAGAATCATTGTTTTTGCCAACTAAAGTAGGTGCTTTAATTCCTTTTGTTAATTGATGAGGGGCTTCAATAATTATAGCCTCATCCCAAATATTGCTATCAATAAATGTTTGTAAAATTTGAGTTCCACCTTCAATCACCAATGATTGTATGTGATGTTTGTACAATTCAGTTAATATTTGTGGTACTAAATTTTTAGTGCTACTAATTGGAATGTATGTGATGTTATGGGTTGATTCTGTTTGGTGTTCTTCATAAACAAATACAAAAGTGGGCTGAGTGCCATCAAATAAATTTAACGATTTTGGCAATCTATTATTTAAATCTAATACCACTCTTTTGGGATTTCGTCCTTGCCAATGTCGGACATTCAGTTTTGGATTATCAACCAAGGCAGTATTGGTTCCAACCATAAAGGCGTCTTCTTGTGTTCGCCACATGTGTGTTATTTTTTGAACGGTTGTTGCCGAAATTTGCTTATGTTTTTCAAATTCTATTTCGCTTAACTCGTTTTTATCTGGTGCAATAAAACCATCGTTGGTTTGTGCCCACTTTAAAATTACGTAGGGTCTTTTTTGATTAATATAAGTGATGTATCTTTTATTTAAATCCGTACATTCAATTTTAAGTATATCTGTTATAACGTCAATACCTGCATCATTAAGCAATTTCATTCCTTTGCCACTAACTAATGGGTTAGGGTCGGTAATGCCAATTACAACTTGTTTAATTCCATGATTAATTAATGCGTGGGCACAAGGTGGTGTTTTACCGAAATGGCTGCATGGTTCTAGCGTAACATAAAGAGTACTTTCTTTAAGCAGTCTTTTATTGGTTACACTATTTAACGCATGGATTTCTGCATGTGGTTCACCAAATTTTTGATGCCAACCTTCACCAATAATTTTATTGTTGTGCACTATTACGCAACCAACTTGCGGGTTTGGAGATACCGAACCAACACCTAGTTTAGCCAATTCGATTGCCCGTTGCATATATTTTTCATCTGGAATCACCTCGCGAAAGTAAGGTTTTTGTATTTTGCCACCATGAATTCAATATATGCGAGAGATTATTTTGTTGATTTTGCCCATAAATTATTAGCTGTATATGATCAAGATGAAGCCAAAGCTATTGCAGGATATGTATGTGCCGAATTGCTTATGATTAAGTGGCAACAACTAAATATTATACAAAAAGAGCTCAGTGGCGCTGAGGTGGAGCATTTTGATAAAATATTGAACAGGTTGTTAAATGGAGAACCCATTCATTACATTTTGGGCTACACCTGGTTTTATGGTTTAAAGTTTGATCTCAATCCAAGTGTTTTAATTCCAAGGCCAGAAACTGAAGAATTGGTTGATTTAGTGCTTAGTTATTGTAGAAAAAACAATATTACTGCACCAACCATTATTGATTTAGGAACTGGAAGTGGTTGTATACCTATTAGTTTAAAGAAAAATTTACCTCAAGCACAAGTATATGGGGTTGATATAATGCCCAACGCAATTATTACTGCTAACCATAATTCACGTTTAAATAAAACCGATGTTAATTTTGTTGAAGCGGATATGTTAAATACAACCTATTTGATAGAAGTTCTAAAAATATCACAAAGCCCGGTTATATTAATTAGTAATCCACCCTATATTGCTCAAAATGAAGCAGAGGGTATACATAAAAATGTACTTAAGCACGAGCCACATACTGCTTTATTTGTGCCTAATGATGACGTACTTTTGTATTATAAAGCCATTGCAAATTATGTTCAGTTGTCGTTAAAGCAAGGCGATTCGGTGTGGTTAGAAATAAATCCACTTTTTGCCCAAGATACAATATCTCTATTTCAAAATTTATCAAATACAATTCAGTCGTATATCATTAACGACATCTCGGGTAAACAACGGTTTGTATATGTTCTTATTTAATTATATTGCCATATTATTTAACCACCACTAAACAATTTTTATATGAAAAAAATTTACTTAGTTTTATTAACTGCACTATCTTTTACAGTTGCATCTGCACAGTTTGTTACTCCAATGAATGCAAGTACCGTTGCCGAGTTAAAAGAAGTTGAGTGGACCTTTCCAGGTCTTAGAAATGCCACAACCAAAGTAAGATATTGGATTTCGCCAACTGAAGTTGGCTTTACAGCTGCTTTTGATTTTACCATTGCACGTGACGCTAATAACAATATTACCAGTATGGTAACTACTAATATTAACGAGAGTAATCCTCCTGCTACAAAGTTTTCAAATATTGGTGTTGTAAACGGAAATAGATTAAATGTTCAAGTAAAAACAGCTGATCCTCAAACAGCCGATCCTTTTGTTGACTATAAAAAAGAAACGATATTCAAAAACGCTTTAGGTAAAGACAGTTTAGTTGTGATTGAACGCTTAAATAGCGAAAATCAATATGACGAAGAGAGAAGGGTAAAATTGGTATATAATGCCAATGGCGCTATTGTTGCTTTACAAGAGTTAAGTCCTGCCTCAAATAATTATGAACTGGTTGGATACCGCAACTTTGGATACATGGGTAGCAAACGTGTTACAGATACAACCTACACTGTAGGACAAGGAGTTAATGAAGTTGTTGCGTACAATAAGTTATTTTACACTGCAACTGATAAATTAGATAGTGTATTATCTTTTAGTGTAAAGCAAGGAGTTGCTAGTATAGATGCTGGTTACAGGATGTATTATGATGCTACTCCAGGTATTGCAAAGATTTTAGTAACAAGTGTTACACCTACTGATACATCGTTTGAATATCGTATTGATTATATAGGTTCAGTTATCACTGCTTCTATTGAAAATAATTTGATTAATGAAAACAACTTTGTATGCTTTCCTGTTCCTGCTAATAACGAATTAAATGTTACAGCCAATAACGGTGAGTCATATAGCTACACGTTGTTTGATATTTATGGTAAAAAAATTACTTCAGTTAACTTGTCAAGTCAAGCATTTATCAATACTGCAGGTATTGCTAATGGAGTTTATATATTAAGCATACAAGATGTAAACGGAAATTCAACCAACAAGAAAATCACTATTCAACACTAATTTTTTATAACGCTACATTTTTTTATGCAACGAGTACTTAGTTTAATATTAGCCTTTTTTACTTTATCAGCCTTTGCTCAAGATTCCTATCAGTGGATTGAGCGTAAATCTATTGATGGTAGATTTACTTACAAAACAGTTCAAAACGATCCATTGGGTGTGCGCATTTACAACTTACAAAATGGGTTAACGGTAATGATATCCGTTAACAAATCAGAGCCAAGGGTGCAAACCTATATTGCTACAAAAGCAGGTAGTAAAAACGATCCGGCAGACAATACAGGTTTGGCACATTACTTAGAGCATTTGTTGTTTAAAGGTACCGATAAATATGGTACAAAAGATTGGGCTAAAGAAAAAGTACAGTTGGATAAAATAGATGTACTGTATGAACAATACAACAAAACTACTGATGAGAAAAAGCGTAAAGAAATTTATCGCAAAATAGATTCGGTAAGTGGTGTTGCCAGTCAGTTTGCTATTGCCAATGAGTATGATAAAATGTTATCTACTGTTGGTGCACAAGGTACTAATGCATTTACTTCTTTAGAGCAAACCGTTTATGTAAATGATATACCTCAAAATCAAATTGAAAACTGGTTAACTATTGAAGCCGAACGTTTCAGAGCACCTGTTTTACGTTTGTTTCATACTGAATTAGAAGCAGTTTACGAAGAAAAAAATATTGCCCTTGATAATGATGGCCGCAAAGTATTTGAAGCCATGATGGCAAATTTATTTACCAAACATGCTTATGGTACGCAAACCACCATTGGTACAGTTGAGCATTTAAAAAATCCTTCGTTAATTAAAATACGCAATTACTTTAACACCTACTATGTACCTAATAACATGGCCATTATTTTAGCGGGTGATGTTGACCCGGATAAAACAGTAGCTATGATTGCAGATAAGTTTGCATATATGCAATCTAAACCGGTTCCTGCTTATACTTTTGATGCGGAACCTAAACGTGATGCACCAACAGTTGTTAATGTGTATGGCCCGGATGCCGAGAATATCATGATTGGTTTTCGCACTGCTGGAGCAAATTCTAAAGATGCATTATTGGCTACTTTGGTTGATTATTTATTGGCCAACTCTAAAGCTGGTTTTATTGATTTAAATCTGGTTAAACAACAAAAAGTATTGGCCGCTTCTTCTTCAGTTTGGATGAATAAAGATTATGGTATTCACTTTTTAACAGGTAAACCAAAGCAGGGACAAACACTTGATGAGGTTCGTAAATTATTATTAGAGCAGATTGATAACATTAAAGCTGGTAAATTTAGCGATGAAGATTTAAAAGCTATTCTTAATAATTTTAAAGTAGAGCGTATTCGTAACAATGAAAGCAATGAAGGCAGAGCATCTGTTATGCTAGATGCATTTATTGTTGATATGCCTTGGACAGAGCAAGCAAGTGTTTTAGAAAATTTATCTAAAATTACCCGTGAGGAAATTATCAATTATGCGCACAAAGCATACACCAACGATTATGTGGTAATTAATAAAAATATTGGCGAAGACAAAGGGATTGAAAAAATTGAAAAGCCAACCATCACTCCTGTTGAAGTAAACCGCAACGACATGAGTCCTTTTGTAGATGCAATTGTTAACTCAAATCCTCCGCGTATTTCACCTAAGTTTTTAGATTTTGATAAAGACGTAACCAGCATAACTTTAAATAAACAAGTGCCAGTTTATTATGTTAAAAACAATGAGAACGGATTATTTAATATGTATTATGTGCTTGATATGGGGAAGTTTAATAACATTAAATTACCTATTGCTGTTCAATTGTTGCAATACTTGGGTACAGATAAATACACCAGCGAACAAATAAGTAAAGAGTTTTATAAGTTGGCTTGCGACTTTAGTGTAAATGCTGGAGAAGACCAAGTGTATGTTTCGTTAAGTGGATTGAATGAAAACTTTGAGCCTGCTTTAAAATTATTCGAACATTTATTGGCTAATGCTAAACCAGATCAAGAGGCATTAAACCAATTGGTGCAACGAACATTAAAACAACGTAAAGATGCTAAGTTGAATAAGCAAGCTATTTTCTGGCAAGCATTACGTAATTATGTTGTTTACGGAAGTAAAAACCCAAGCACATTCAATTTAACTGCTGAGCAATTAAATGCATTAAAAGCAGATGAATTAGTGGATATGGTTAAGCAATTAACTTCATACCAACATAGCATTTATTACTACGGCCCAATGCAAATTGTAAATTTAAATACCATGCTTGCCAAAGAACATAAAGTTGCTAAAAAGTTAAAACAAGCACCTGCACCAATTGTATTTACGCGTAACCAAACCAATACCAACAAAGTATATTTTGTAAACTACAAAATGGTGCAAGCAGAAATTTTTTGGTTGAGTCGCCAAGCACAACCTTTTGACAGCACTGCATATCCAATTGTAGGAATGTTTAACGAATACTTTGGTGGTGGTATGTCATCGGTGGTATTCCAAACCATTCGCGAAAGTAAGGCATTGGCTTATTCAACATTCTCTAGATATGTTAATCCAACTAAAAAAGGAGATCCTTATTACATTACTGCATATGTAGGTACGCAGGCTGATAAGCTAAGCGATGCAGTTCCTGCCATGCAAGAGTTGTTAACTAACTTGCCAAAAGCAGAAGCTAGTTTTAATGCAGCAAAAGAAGCTATTAAGCAACAAATAGAAACACAACGTACCAATAAAGAAGCCATTTTCTTTTCATTGATGGGCGCTAAAAAATTAGGTTTACACCACGATACCAGTAAAGATATTTATGATAACATTGATAAATTAACCTTTGCCGACATTGAGCAGTTTTATAACAAAAACTACAAAGGCACTAAATACCATTACATGGTAATGGGAAGCAAAGAAAAAATTAATGTAGAAGATCTGAAGAAATATGGTGAAGTGGTTGAGTTAACCTTAGAAGATATTTTTGGTTACTAATCATCAAACGATTTAATACAAAGCCTCCGAAATTTTCGGAGGCTTTTTTGTTTAAAGCCCAACCACGAAGTGATGAAATTATTCTCGAATAAAAGCAATGCCGCCAACCCAACCCGAAGGGGTGACACATTTTTTATCTTACTCTTTATTTCCCATTTGATAAACTCCTGCCAATAGGTATATTGCACCAACACATGAAATCATACCTCCTTATATTGCTGCTGTTTTATGGCGCTATGGGTTTAAAAGCTCAGGATAGCCTGAGTAAAACTCCATTTATTAGGTTTGATGGGTTACCCCATAGAATCGTGCCAACCTATACTGCTGATGCACGTTCGCACAGGTTGATGTTACAAAAAACAACCAAAGAATTGTCCTTTTTTGGAAGTATGGGTGGATATTTCCCTATGTTTAACGCTACCATTTGGGGTAAAACCATTCAGTTTAGTGCAGGTGCATCAACCCACCTTACTTTAAAGCGTTATGTAAGAAGAGGCGAAGTTTTGAACGTTGATTTTTTTGCAGATTTTTTAGCCGATCTTCAAATAAATCCCAATTGGTTTTTACGTACTGGTTTTGGTCACACCAGTCAGCATATTGCTGATGATGCCATTGCCATTGGTATACCTGTAAAAAACTATGTAAAAGATTACGTGCAATTGCAAACCATACACAAGTTGTTTAAGCAAAAAATGTTGTTGTACGGTGGTTTGTATTATTTGCACAACTTTAAAATTGGTGAGAATAACATTGCTAGAGATTGGTCTGAAAAAGTGATGTTACAAATAGGAACAGAGGTAGATGTTTATCGCATTATACCAACAGTGATTACTTATGTTGCAGCAGATGTAAAGTTCAGACAAGAGTTTAATTTCGCCACTACTCATGCCTTACAAGCGGGTTTTAAAATTAAACCAAAACAAAATAAAACCACACGTTTGGCCTACAATTATTTGGGGGGATACGAAGAGCGCGGATTTTTGTACAATCAAAAAAATAACCTACACACCATCGGTTTATACTTCGATTTTTAGTGCATGAAACAATTAATTGTTATACTCATATTACTGTTAAAAATTGTTTTTGTTTCAGCACAAACAGATAGCAATAATGTTGGCTATAAAAAGTGGCTTACCAAAAAGAACCTGGTAATTGCAGGTTTGGTGGTTCAACAATCGTCAAGTTCTTTGGTGGAGTATAAATGGTGGTGGCAAGACAGTTCCAATGCTTTTCATTTTGAGCACGATGGGGTGTTTAACAATTACAGTTTAGGGGTGGATAAAATTGGCCATGCCTATGTATCGCATTTGTGTTACCATGCTATTTATGAGGCTATGACTTGGGCTGAGTTTACACCACGACAAACCTTATACACCAGTATTGCTTTGCCTGCGTTTTGGGCCTTAAGTATTGAAATAGGTGATGCATTTTCGCCTTACGGTTTTAGTGTACCTGATTTGGCTGCAAACTTTGCAGGTATTGGTTACGGTGTATTGCAGCATAAGGTCCCTTTTTTTAAAAATATTGCCTTTAAGTTTAGTTATTACCCACGTAGGCCCATTGCCAGATTAAGCAGTAATTATGATGATCATATTTATTGGTTTAGTTTTAATATGCATAAGTTATTACCCGGTGTGGTTGGCCGTAAATGGCCTGAGGTAATTAACCTAGCTGCAGGATACAGTATTGAGGGCTATCATACACCTAACATGAGGCGCGAGTTTTTGTTTGGTGTAGATATTAATTTAGATGCAATTAAAACCAAATCAAAAGGTGTAACTGCTTTTAAAAATGTATTAAACTTAATTCATTTACCATCACCGGGTGTAAAAGTAACACGTGAGTATACGCCACAATACAAAGCATTTTTGTTGAATTAAATACACTATTTTCGAAGCAAAATTTTATCAATGGATTTATTAAATAAAGTAGCCGTAGTTACGGGAGTAAGTAAGGGAATAGGCTATCATACCGCATTACAATTATTAAATAAAGGAGCTGTTGTTTTTGGTTTAGGTAGAAGCAATCAAATTCAGCATCCAAACTATACTTTTATTACCTGCGATGTGCGCAATGCTCATGCAGTTGAACAAGCGTTTACACAAATTTTATCATCAACCCAAAACCAAATACATGTGTTGGTAAACAATGCAGGTTTAGGTTATTTTGGTATGCTTGAAAATACTACCTATGAGCAATGGGACGAAATGTTTCAAACCAATGTAAACGGTATTTTTTATTGCTGTAAGCAAGTTTTACCTGCAATGAAACTACAGCAATTGGGTCATGTTATTAATATTGCATCAACGGCTGCATTAGAAGGTATGCCACAAGTTTCGGCTTATTGTGCAACCAAGTGGGCGGTTAAAGGTTTAAGCGAATCTTTGTTTAGAGAGGTGCGTGATTTTAGAATTAAAGTTACTTGCATTTATCCGGGTAGTACCAAAACCGATTTTTTTAGAAATAGTCCGGGTATACAACCACACGATTATATGTTGATGCCAGAAGATGTTGCGGCTAATATTTTGTATGCATTAGAAATGCCAGAAAATTTTCATACGGTTAACTTGGAGATTAGGCCATTGCAACCCAAAGGGCCTAAGGCGTAATTTATTTCTCTCACAGAATCCATACAATTTTACAGATTTTAACCACAAGGTTCAAAACGTTTTTACGAAGGGCACAAGGTTTTTTAACAGAAAGAGCTATATACAATGCCTTTGTGTTTGTTGTGCATTCGTAATGTTCGTTGTGGTTAAATATGCCGCAGGCTTATTATCAAACATTACCACTTTACAACGTTGGCTTTTGTTAAACTCATGGTTTGTTCGCCTGGTCTAAAGCCTTTACCACTTGGTTCGCAAACCACAAAATCCATGTCGTATACACTAATGTCACCATGGGTTTTTCTCCAATTTTCTACAGCAACATTCATGTGCGCTGCATCTTTATAAAGCAGGCCGATACTTTGCAAGTTGGTAACTTCTCTTACCAAATACGCAAACAACATGCTGCGGTCTTCACAATCTGAAAAGTCGTTTGCTAATGCCTCTTCAGGGAATGCAAATTTTTCTTTACCCAACACATCCATATCTTTTGCATAGGCTAAACTTTGAACAAAACTCAATAAGAAATTAACTGCTTTCTCTTTACTCATATAGGCAGTTGCGTCCATTAACTGTTTAATCAAAGTATTTACACCTTTTTCTGATAAGCCGTAGTTTAAATAAACCAAACTCATTTCAATATCCGGTAAATCGTGGTAGTATTCTACCAACGATTGATTGATGCGTGATGTGAAAAAGTATACGTAGTCATCGTACTCAAAAGGTATTGTTTTGTTTTTACCCAACTTACCAATTGCAGGTGGCGAGTAACGATTTAGTTTTAAACTCTTAGCATTTGGGTTAGATTTTATATCGGCTAATTTTTCTTGTGCGGGCTCTTTTAATTTGTCGAATGATAAATCGTAGTATGTTTTTGAGCCCAATTGAACAAACAGTACATTTTTAATGGCAAAGTTTGTTGAGCCATAAACCGTAATATTTTGGTTGCTTAATCCTAAAATTATATCCAAGCCTTTGTTATACAATACAGCATAAGTGAACTGTTGTGCAAAGTGTTTTTCGTTTTTGGGGGTGATGATATCTGCAACTTTTTTCACCATCATTAAATAAGCAATATCATCCAACTGAAATATTTGTGCGTATTGGTTGGCTTCTTTAATAAAAGTAAAAATTGTGCTATCGTTTATTAATAATTGAGTATGTTGTTCAATGTTTAATCCTACAGCAATACTTTTTTGTTTGTCGAAATAATCGTTAGTTATACTGAAGGGTAGGGCATGACCGTAATAATTAACCACTACTTTTTTTGCAAAATCTTCCGCACGCAAATCACTCATCAACCCTAAAAGTAGTGTTAATACAAGTGTTAGCAGTGATTTTGTGTATGATTTTGTATTCATTGTAAATGGCTGTGCTTCAATAAGCACAAAACAAATTTACAAAAAAGATATGATTACATAACAATTCCTTAACATTTAACATACAAATTACTTCCTTGTGATAATTTCGATGGAGTTAGGTTTTAATTTTCATTAGTAGGAGTTTCTGAATGAGCTTTAGGAGTTCGCTTAGCAAAGTTACTCTCACAAAAAACTTTTAATTGAACAGAAGTCTGCTTCGCGAAAGTTACAGCGTATTAGATCAGGCACAGATCGAAGCGTCTGTTGTGAGCTTTTGGTTGGTGTTGCGTGAGCGCTTGTATCGAAACGAAGTTCAGCGGAGCTAAAATAGAAGGAGATTAGAATGTTTATCTTAATAATCCCTTCTCGATACGCCCCGATATGAAATCGGGACATTCGAAGAGGCTGAATCGTTCAAAAATTAATTATCCTATTTAAGTTAAATCCTCCCAATACCGCATGCATTGCATGGCGAATTCTACTTTTAAGCAACTATGCTCAAATCTGCGCATTACTGTTTGCATTAACTTTTTGCTACTGCTATTACATCATGTTAAGATGGTTTATATTAATGGATTGATTCACAGTACCAAGAATATCAGAACTTCAATATTCAGCGTTCATCATTCGATATTTCTTGCTTCGAAACACAGTTCAGCGAAGCTAATTTCGATTTTCTCAGCTATTCACACCAAAAACCTATGGCCCCATGTGGGGGTATGGTGCACGGGGAAAAACCCGCGCAACAGGAACGATCGCGCCCCT
>CANHBJ010000068.1 GCA_947459075.1 Bacteroidota bacterium | reverse complement strand
GTGTAATAAAAACCTTTGCAGCATTAGCAACAGATAAACAGTTAATGTTTGTAGTTGGCGCAACTAAACCGCAAGAGTTGGGCGAAATTCGTAAACAAGTGCCTAGTTATTTTTTATTGGTTCCTGGTGTTGGCGCACAGGGAGGTAGTTTGGTTGATGTAGCAAAATACGGCATGAACAAAGATTGCGGCTTATTGATTAATGCATCGCGTAGTATTATATACGCAAGCAACGGAATCGACTTTGCAGAAAAAGCAGCGGAGGAAGCAAAACAAATGACCAATGAAATGGCTGTGCTTTTAGCCGAATACGGTATCATTTAACTAATGTAGTTTTCTATCAGTTTTTTTGCCACTGATTAAACGAATTTCATCTTTAGCTAATCATAAATTGCCAAAGGCGCTTTAATACGTGCCATCTGTTTCAGAATACCCAAAAGTATTTAGTGCGAATAAGTTACCTTAATTGGTTTTGGGTTGATACTGCAATAAAAATTCTTTTAACTTTGCTATATACCTTAAACCCTAATTGCAATGAGAGAAGACTTACTCCACTTTATTTGGCAACAAAAGGTGTTGCTTAAACACGAACTTAAAACCACCGATGGTAAACGTATTGAGGTAATAAAAACAGGCTCGTTAAACATCGATGCAGGTCCTGATTTTTTTAATGCCCGCATTAAAATTGAAAATACCATTTGGGCTGGTAATGTTGAAATACACTTAAAAAGTAGTGATTGGATTAAACACAAACACCATACAGATAAAGCCTATCACAATGTTATTTTACATGTAGTATTTGAGCACGATCTCGATTTAAATATTCCAACATTAGAGCTTAAAAGCTATCTATCTAAAAATCTACTCGAGAACTACCATTTATTGCAGCAATCTGCTTTGCGTGTTCCATGTCAGAATATTATAAGTTTACCAGAGCGCATTAAGTTGGAGTTGTTTTTAAATCGATTATCGGTTGAGCGTTTAGAGCAAAAATGTGTTGCACTTGAGCAAGAGTTAATCCAATATCAAAATAGTTGGGAAAAGTTGTTTTATGTAACAACAGCCAAGTATTTTGGAATGAAAATTAATGCAGAACCTTTTATACAATTAGCACAGAATATTCCTGCTATACTATTCGCTAAACACAAACACAATCCAACTCAAATAAACAGTTTAATATTTGGAGTAAGTGGTTTTTTGCCAGTACATCAACCAGATAATTATACTGAAGAATTGGAACAAGAATTCTTGTTTTTAAGAAATAAATATAATTTGATGCAACTGAATAAAAGTGTTTGGAAATTTGCTAAAACGCGGCCAGCAAATTTCCCAACAATTAGGCTTGCCCAATTTGCCACATTGGTGCACCAGTCGGTACATTTATTTAGTAAAACGATGGAAGCTGAATCGTTACAAGAGGTTAAAAAACTGCTATTGGTTGTGCCCTCTGAGAAGATTAACCTCAACTGCTTTCATCATGCTAACCACATTTTGGACCCAGTAATGGGCGAGCAGTTTCTAAATCACTTGGTTATTAATGTAGTTGTACCAATAAAGTTCTTATACGGCAAACACATGCTTAACGAATCATATTGCGAACAAGCTTTAAATTGGCTAGAAGAAATTAAACCAGAAAACAACGGTATCGTTAAATTTTGGAAAACCTGTGGCATCAAACCAAATCATGCCTTACATTCGCAAGCACTAATTCAGTTAAATCAAAACTATTGCACACAACACAAGTGTTTAAATTGTGTTGTAGGAAACCATATATTGTATCAACATGTATAAATTAATATTTCTGTTTTGTTGTATTTTTTTATTTAATGATTTGTTTTCGCAGCAGGTTGTTTTTTCAAATCATAAATTAAATAAAACAATTGTTGTAAAACCTGGCGGTAAAGTTTTTTTAGGCTATAAAGGCTATAACGGTATGCAAGAGTTTGCATCTAATACGGTAACAGATATTACTGATAGTACTATAACCTTAGGGGTTGATTTAAGTTTTTGGTTTCCCAATAAAAAGCCTAACTCATCAACTAATCAATATAAAATTATCCGATTAAGCGATATCACCCATTTTAGAAAAAGAAGCATGGGTGGCGAGTTGTTAAAAAATGCAATGCAAATTGGAGCAGCATTAGGGTCAATTTATTTATTATCAGATTTATATATAAACAGTAGTACAAGCAGAAGCAATGCTATTCTTATTTCAGCAGGTGTAGGAGTGGCATTAAATTTTACAGTAAAAATGATTTTCCCCGAAAATGCAAAATATCGAATGAAGGATGGGTGGAACATAAACGTAAAACCCAATGAACTGAGACCAGTTGGCAGAAATTAGACTTAGGTTAAATTAATTTGCCAATTTGTGATTGAAGCGATTAAATTTGTGTGTGGCTAAGATGGAAAAGAAAATAAAATACTTTGTAGAGAAATATGCTTTTGGTGTATGCAGCGATCTTGGTGAAAGATTTGGCATTGCTTCTTCGCGCATCAGATTGTATTTTATTTATACTTCTTTCATAACAATGGGTTCCCCAATTATTATCTACTTGATTTTTGCCTTTTGGCTCAATGTTAAAAAATACGTTCGCCAACGTTTAACCCTTTGGGATTTATAAGCTAGATTAACGCTAATTATTATTTTGAAAAAGCCCGCAATTATTTTCGCAGTTCTCTCCGTATACATTGTAGCTGCTTTTGCCTGGTGGACATACGCTCACATAAAAAGTAGCAAGGATATTTTTATTGAGCAAGGGAAATACTTAGAGCTGCTACCCTACAAGGCTTCACTTGATGTGCGTGGTGCTGTTGATCAAGAAATGTTTAGAGATACGGTTAGTTTTAGATCTTATTTTAACTTTAATTATCCCGAGCTAAATCTTGAATTCGATCACACCCAAGATCCCATATATAATTATGCAATTACACCCAAGAAATCAGCCATTGAAGCTATAAACAAGCAATATAAGCGTAGGGTATTGATGTACGGCACAGAGGGCATTGTGATGGTATTGCTCTTATTTTGGGGCATTATTTGGATTTATAGGAGCTTGCAAAACAGGCTCAACCTTAAACGCCAACAAAGTAACTTTTTATTATCTATTACACATGAACTTAAAACACCCATTGCCTCTATTAAACTATACCTAGAAACATTGTTAAAGCGACCTAATTTGGATAAAGCACAGGCAGAAGTTATGATGCGCAATTCGTTAAATGATGTAACCCGTTTGCGAGATTTGGTCGAAAACCTTTTAATGGCTGCACAATTAGACACACATCAATTTACGTTGAGCTTTGCTTCAATCAATATTTCAAATCTTACACATGAAGTGGCAGACAAATATGTGCTTCCACGTAATTTACAACATAGGTTAAAGGTACAAATCCAGCCTGATGTTTATGCCAATATTGATGCAATTGCTATGGAAATGGTGATCATTAACTTGTTAAGTAACGCATTTAAGTACTCTCCTGATGATAAACCTGTTACAGTTACATTGCACAAAGAGGGCAGTGCAGTAAAGATTAAAGTAATTGATGAAGGTAAGGGTATTTCTGTTGAAGATAAAAAAAGTTTGTTTAGTAAATTTTATAGGGCCGAAGACGAAAACGTGCGAAAAAGCAAAGGCACAGGACTTGGTCTGTTTATTGTAAAAAATTTACTAAATCACCACAATGCCTCGATTATTGCAAACGATAATAGCCCTTCAGGGGTTATATTCGAAATAACATTACAAAATCATGTCACAGCATAGAATATTATTGGTAGAAGACGAAGAGCATTTGCAACATGCCATTAAACTTAATCTTGAATTGGAAGGATATGTGGTAAATGCTGTTGGGGACGGCAATAATGCTATCAAGGCCTTCAGAGAAGAGAAGTTTGATTTAGTTATTCTGGATATTATGCTTCCTGAAACAGACGGTTTAATGGTTTGTGAAAACATAAGGCTTTATGATGCCAATGTTCCAGTTATGTTTTTATCGGCAAAAAATACAGCAGCTGACAGGGTGTTAGGACTAAAAAAAGGTGGCGATGATTACATGATAAAACCTTTTGATTTAGAGGAATTGCTAATACGCGTTAAAAAGCTAATAGAGAAAAACGACCGAATGCACCAGCATGCTGACCAAAAAACGGGCAGTTTGTATAAGTTTGGTCCAAATTGGATTAATTTTGAAAGCTATGAAGCCCAAGGCGTAAATGGTAAAATAGATTTAACCAAAAAGGAAATTTTGTTGATGAAACTTCTCATCGAGAATAAAAACCAAGTGGTAAGCCGCGAACATATTTTAAAAGTTGTTTGGGATTATACCGTGATTCCTAATACCCGAACCATCGATAATTTTATATTGTCATTACGTAAATACTTCGAAATTGATCCCAAAGAGCCTCGATATATTCAAAGTGTGCGTGGGGTAGGTTACAAATTTGTGGTTTAGAGCCGAATACGTACAACCAAATAGCAAAAAGATTTAAAAGCTCTTTGTGTGGTGTATATATAATGTATGGTAAATAAAAAAGCCTCGCTTTGGTTAATTGTATTCTTATATAGCCCCGCAATATGAAAACAACTAATAAGGAGTGATTATAATAGTTGTGTTTTATGAATTATAAGATTCGTTAACCAAATATTAAAGCTTAACCATGTAACAAATTTAAAAAACATAAATTCGTGGAAATAATTTTAATATACGGCAACCCCCATTTTGCCCTTATTACAAGCAATTAAATCAGCAAACAAGTTTTTTCTTTATGTTTTTTTCACATTTAGTTGTGAATTATAAAATGATGGCGTACTTTCGCCACCCCGAAAACTAAACTTATAGGTTGTGGATACATTAAGTTACAAAACAAAATCGGCCAATAAAGCTACTGTTACTAAAGAGTGGTTTGTGTTTGATGCGGAAGGCCAAACAGTTGGACGTTTTGCCACTAGATTGGCAAACATTTTAAGAGGAAAGCACAAGACTAGCTTTACGCCTCACGTAGATTGCGGTGATAACGTAATTATTATCAATGCTGATAAAATTCGTTTCACAGGTAATAAAATGAACGACAAAGAATATGTGTTCTATTCAGGTCATCCTGGTGGACAGCGCTTCGTATCAGCTAAAAATATGATGGCGAAACGTCCTACCTATGCCGTAGAGCATGCTATTGAAGGTATGTTGCCAAACAATAAACTTGGCCGCGAAATCTTCAGAAATCTTTTCGTTTATGCAGGTAGCGAGCATCCGCACGCTGCTCAACAGCCAAAAGCATTAAAATTCTAAGAGATGGAAGTTATAAACGCATTAGGTAGAAGAAAAACTTCAGTTGCTCGTGTATATATTACAGCGGGTACAGGAAAATTTGAAGTAAACGGTCGTGAGTCAAAAACTTACTTCCCTACAATAGTATTACAGCACAGTATTTTCCAACCATTCGAAATTACAGGAACAACAGATCAGTTTGATGTTAGTTGCAATGTAGTTGGTGGTGGAGTTGCTGGACAGGCAGATGCCATTAAATTAGGTGTTGCCCGTGCTTTAGTAAAACATAATCCAGAATTGAAACCAGCTCTAAAGGCAGTAGGTTTAATGACACGTGATCCTCGTATGGTTGAGCGTAAAAAACCAGGTCAGAAGAAAGCTCGTAAGCGTTTCCAATTCGTTAAACGTTAGTCTTTATTTTTTAAAAATTATATGTCACAAATCACACAACAAGAGTTGTTGGAAGCGGGTGTGCACTTCGGTCACTTAACCCGCAAATGGAATCCTAAGATGGCTCCGTACAT
Organism: Bacteroidota bacterium; assembly: GCA_947459075.1. Lineage (GTDB taxonomy): Bacteria > Bacteroidota > Bacteroidia > UKL13-3 > UKL13-3 > UBA6183. The sequence continues at coordinate 5,823 of CANHBJ010000068.1, read as the reverse complement.
TTTTATGGAGAAAAATGGAATCCACCTTATCGATCTTAACAAAACTGCTGTTAAGCTTGAAGAGGCCGCAAACGCCATCAAAAACATTGTAAAATCAGGTCGTAAAATCCTTTTTGTTGCAACAAAAAAGCAAGCAAAAGAAATGATTGAAAATGAAGCTAAGCGCGTAAACATGCCTTTCGTAACCGAGCGTTGGTTAGGTGGTATGTTAACAAACTTCAGTACCGTTCGTAAATCAATCAAGAAATTGCAAACCTTAGACAAAATGGCTGTTGATGGTACTTATACCAACATGGCTAAGAAAGAACGTTTAATGGTTGAACGCGAAAAGGAAAAATTACACAGAGTTTTAGGCGGTATAGCTGACCTAAACCGTTTACCTGCTGCTTTATTTATTGTAGATATCAAGCGTGAGCACATTGCCATTGCAGAAGCACACAAATTAAATATCCCAACCTTTGCTATGGTAGATACCAACTCAGATCCAACTGTTGTTGATTTCGCTATCCCTGCAAATGATGATGCTGCAAAATCAATCGCTTTAATATCTCGTGTTATTACTGATGCTATTGTGGAAGGCCTTGCTGAACGCAAAAAGGAGAAGGAAACAGACACCGATAAAGAAAAAACAGAAGAAACTGTTGAAGCATAAATTTTTTACTAAAGTCGGCCCACAAGGCCGATTTTTGTATAGCGTTTAAAGTAAAATTATTTAATTATCATATAATAATAATACAATGAGTACTATTAGTGCTGCTGATGTAAACAAATTGCGCCAAATGACAGGCGCTGGTATGATGGACTGTAAAAAAGCCCTTACCGAAACTAATGGCGATTTTGACGCTGCTGTAGATTTCCTTCGTAAAAAAGGTGCTAAAGTTAGTGCCGCTCGTGCCGATAGGGATGCAAAAGAAGGTGCAATTATTGCAAAAACTTCTGCCGATAACAAATTAGGAATCATCATTCAATTAAGTTGCGAAACAGATTTTGTTGCTAAAAATGAAGACTTCGTAAAATTTGCAAATAGCATTGCAGATCTTGCCTTAGCAAACAAGCCAGCTAATGCTGATGCTTTAAAAGCATTAGATTTAGGCGGTCAACCACTAAGCGAGCGTTTAATGGAACAAGTAGGTAAAATTGGTGAAAAAATTGACGTAGTTAAATACGAAATTGTTGAGGCAACCAACATAGTAGCGTACATTCACGGTGCAAACCGTTTAGGTGTATTGGTTGCTATGAACAATGCTCCAAGCGAGGCTAACCTTGTTGCTGGAAGAGATGCTGCTATGCAAGTTGCTGCATTAAATCCTGCTGCGGTTGATAAAGATGGTGTTGATTCTACTGTTATTGAGCGTGAGTTAGAAATTGCTAAAGACCAAGTTCGTGCTGAAGGAAAACCTGAAAACATGATTGAAAAAATTGCTCAAGGTAAATTGGCTAAATTCTACAAAGAAAATACCTTATTAAACCAAGAGTTTGTTAAAGATGGTAGTTTAACTGTTGCACAAATGCTTGATAAAGCAGAAAAAGGCTTAACAGTTACTTTGTTTAAACGCATTTCGCTTTAATTTAATAGCATAATCAAAATTAAAAGTCGCTTGAAAAAGCGACTTTTTTTGTGCCATCCACTTCTAATTCTATTGTAATAACATACTTTACCCTTTAGTAATAAGCATTAGCTCATTTACCTATGAAAGCGTTTTACTAGTGCCTTAAAATAATCGTGTAAATCAATAATATCAATAGACTAAACCCCATTGGATAATTCTGTTTTACCATTGAAAACAAATAATTTCTCTAATTGCAGGTATGAGCTTATATTTACCTCCACAATAGTAAATGCACACTAGTGCGGTTTAATTATCGTTTATAGTATTTTAATGAAACATACTTTCTTTTTTCTAAGTTATATCTTCTTGTCGTGTTTAGCTTCTAATGCACAAACACATGGTCAGGTTATTGATGAAATTGCAGCGGTTGTTGGTGATAATATCATTATGCAATCAGAAATTGAGGTAGAATTTCAACAACTACAAAAAGACATTGGATCACTAAACGATAGTGCCCGTTGTGCCATCATGCGTCAAAAAATTGTAGAGCGTATGTTACTTACACAATCCCAATGGGACAGTATTCCTTTAGGTGACGAAAGGGTTGATGCTGAACTGGAAAAGCGGATTCGTTTCTTTTCTTCGCAATTTATGGGTGGACAAAAAGAAATGGAAAGCTATTATGGTAAAACCATTACTGAAATTAAAGCCAACAACAGAGAGAAAATAAAAGAAGGATTATTGGTTCAAGAAATGCAAAGTAAAATATTACGTGATGTTAAAGTTTCTCCAACCGATGTAAAGAAGTTTTTTAATGAATTAGATAAATTAGACAGTCTTCCATACTATAGCGCAGAGGTTCAACTAGCGCAAATTATCATGATTCCTAAAGTTAGTAAAGAAGCAAAGGAGCTAGCATTTGAAAAAATTAGCGAGTTGCGTGAGCGTGTTTTAAAGGGTGATAATTTTGGCACACTTGCTTTAATATACAGTGATGATAAAGGCTCGGCACAAAAGCGTGGTGAGTTAGGTTATTTTACCCGTGGAGATATGGTGCCAGAATTTGAGGCTACTGCTTTTAAACTTAAGCCCGATAGCGTTTCGAAAATTATTGAAACAAAATATGGTTATCATATTATGCAGTTGGTAGACAGAAGAGGAGATGACATTAATGTGCGACATATATTAATTAAACCACAAGTATTTAGAAGCGATGTGTCGCGTACCAAAGAAATTTTGGACAGCATATTGTGGCAAATAAAAATTGATTCCTTAACGTTTGAGAAAGCAGCATTAAAATTTAGCGATGATGAAAATACCAAATCTAATGGTGGTTATATTACTGACGGAACCATTGGAACTAATAAAATTCCGTTAGACGAACTGCCAAAAGACATCTTTTTTCAGATAGAAAAACTAGAACCTGGGAAAATTACCGAACCTGAACAGATTACATTGCCAACACCTGATAAACAACAAGCTTGGCGTGTATTTTACTTAAAATCTGAGGCTGCCCCACACCGTGCAAACTTGCGAGATGATTATCAAAAAATGCAAGCGTTAGCCCTACAACGCAAACAAATGCAAGCCATGCAAAATTGGATAGAGAAACACAAAAAAGCATTTTATATACAAATTAGTGAGCAGTATAAAACCTGCGGTAACCTCAATGAGTTTATCACTAAATAACTATTTTATAAATGAATATATCAAACTATACAAACGATGTGGAAGCGGCCAATGCGCTTCATCAAAAATATAAAGAGTTAAAAAACGAAATAGGCAAAGTAATTATTGGCCAACACGATGTGGTTGATGCGGTATTGATGTCGATTTTTGCAAATGGACATACCTTATTAGTGGGTGTTCCTGGTTTAGCAAAAACGTTATTGGTGCGTACCATTTCTGAGGTGTTGGATTTGAATTTTAGTCGCATACAGTTTACCCCTGATTTAATGCCTAGTGATATTACAGGTAGCGAAATATTAAATGATAAACGTGAGTTTAGTTTTGTACGTGGCCCCTTGTTTGCTAATATTGTTTTGGCCGATGAGATTAACCGTACGCCACCAAAAACACAAGCGGCTTTGTTAGAGGCCATGCAAGAACGTAATGTAACCGTTAACGGTAAACTACATCATTTAGAGCAACCGTTTTTTGTATTGGCTACTCAAAATCCCATTGAACAAGAAGGAACATACCCTTTACCAGAGGCTCAGTTAGACCGTTTTATGTTTAATGTTATTTTAGGGTATCCTACATTAGAAGAAGAGTTGGAAGTAATAAAAAACACCACTGGAAACTATCAAGCTAAATTAAATAAGATATTACACGGTAACGACATTTTAGCTTTCCAACAATTGGTTCGTAAAGTGCCAGTAGCCGATAATGTATTGGAGTATGCAGTTAAACTAGTAGCACAAACTCGACCAAATACTCCTTTGGCAGGTGCAAAAGTAAACGAGTACGTTAGCTATGGTGCTGGTCCTCGTGCTGGGCAGTTTTTGGTGTTAGGTGCTAAATGCCATGCTTTATTACGCGGTAACTACAGTCCTGATATTGATGATGTGAAAGCAGTTGCATTTAACGTGTTGCGCCACCGTATTGTTAAAAACTATAAAGCCGAAGCAGAAGGCGTAACCATAGAGCAGATAATACAAGGCTTGATGTAAAATTGGCTTTGCACGAAACCATGAACAGAACTTTTGCCATTTTAGTTTCGGTTGTTTTTCATCCAGTGTTTATTAACCTTTTTGGTTTTGTTGCGGTAATAGAATTAAACCCGCATTTGCAAGCCGGATTAACGCCACTAGCTAAATGGTTTTACATGGTGTATGTGTTTATAAGCACGGGATTAATTCCGTTGTTTGTGGTTTTAGCACGTAAGGCCTTTGGTTTTAGCAATAGCATTATGCTAAACGATGCAGATGATAGGCACATACCCTACATTGTAACAGCTACAGCTTATCTTTTTGGCTATTATCTATTTGTTAAAATGGGTACACCACACGTTATGCAAGGTTATATGTTGGGTAGTGCATGTATTTTGGTGGCCGTGCTTATTATTAATTTTCGTACTAAAATAAGTGCACATACAACTTCACTAGGTGCATTGGTTGGGTTGATATTGGCCTTATCACCCATTATGGTATTTGACGTAAGAATATTATTAATACCCTTGTTATTGATTAGTGGGTTAACAGCAACTTCTCGTTTGGCTTTGGAAGCACACACCCATCAACAACTATACTCCGGGTTTGGATTAGGTTTTTTATTGATGTGGTTGATGCTTTAGCAATAGTTAATTCAATAGTCGTAATATGAAACATCATCAGAATAAAATACTTTTATTAATTATTTGCCTAACAATTGTTTTATTTAATTCGTGTGGTATGATTTATTTACGTGCCATTGGTATTAAGCCTTTTAAGCCGGTAAATGAAGAGCAATTGATTTCCTATTTAAGTTCAAAAAAAGTAAGCATTGAAAATGTTTATCAAATAGACTCAGTAAGTTTTGTGCAACTCATCAACACAAAGAAAAAAGACACTTTAATATACAACAAATTACATTTGTGGATTCAAAACCATGTTCAGCCTTTACAAACAATTTGCTTTGATAACGAAACACAAAAGCCGATTTATGCATATTTTAATTGTATTGCAGAAAGTAAAGGATTAACACAGTTTACTTGGAATAAAAACAAGGAATTGGAATCGTTTCCGCCCAAGGAATATACTTCAGAAAATTGCATAGACTCATTGTTTACAATGACTGAATTGACAAATACAATGGTTGATTTTAAGGGCAATCTACTAAGATTACAAAATAACGGTAAAAGGTATAGTGTGTTTTTATACTATTCATTGTTTGTTCAAAAACAAGCTAACAACATCATTAAAGAAACAATAACTCACTTAAATAAATACGCACCTAACGAGTATAACCTGTACTTCGTTAATTTTGATAATTGCCTTTATCAATTAACTAAAAGTAATTAACTAGTTACCTGAAGCTACAAAATAAAAATCGCCACCTTCGTAGTTAAGTGCTTCGTTTGGGTTAATGGGTGTTAAAGCAAAATCAACCAAAGCATTTATTTGGTAACCCAAAGGCAAAAACAAATCAAAAATAAGTTTACGGTTTTCGGCACTGCTAATTTCCATTTGTATGGTGGGTTTAAACTTAGCAATGGTTTTTATAAAATGAGGCATTACGTATATCTCGTAGCCTTCTATATCACACTTTAAAAAATCAAAGCGGGTTAGGTTAG
>CANHBJ010000067.1 GCA_947459075.1 Bacteroidota bacterium | reverse complement strand
CCAACCAAATCCCGGTATTCGTAATATTTATCAACTATTTTTTGTAGCTCTTTGTACTCTCTGTTCAGTTGGGTAAATCGTTTCATGTCTCCAACCACATCTGGTTGCGACAACATATCTTGAACTTGATCAAACCTAACTTTAATGGATTCTAATTTATTTAACATGACAAATTTTTATCAAAAATGTAAATTGGATATATCGTTTTTAAGCAAACACCAATCCAAAAGGTGTGCGAATTTCGTACTTTTTTAGCACTTCACCAACCTAAACTAAAACGAGTAAATGTATATACTATCAGGCTTTTGAAGGTATAACCTTTCTTTTTCTATACTCATTTTTTGTACCCTAACCGTATCGGGCATTAAAAAACTATTACTCAATGCTGTTTGCCAATTGTACTGGTTAATTTTGCCATAGCCATAATAGTATATATTTTTAGTTGCCACTTTTACATCGCTAATTCCTTTAATTGGAATGGTTTTTAGATAAGAGCCAAATACATCAAACAATAAAATGCCATTAATTGAATCGATCACAAAAACACGGTCGTTATTGTCGTAAACACCGCACACCGCGATGTCGTGATTTACATATTGGCGAACATTTCCGCTTGTTTGCTCAACAATGCTTTTTTCGTTTATTTTTTTTAGTTGAAGATCGCCCAAATCAAACACCCACAAATTGTTATCGTAGGCCCTAGCAATACAAGTTGCTTGCATAATATTGGCCTTGTTTAGGTCTATTTCACCACGGTATGCCAAATTGTTATCTAAATAAATAACCTTATTTAACTCGCGGTAAAACACAAATATTTGCAAGGGATTTGATGCATCAATTTGCGTGATACTGCCCGTGTAATTGTAATTTAGCGTTCCTAAAATCTTTCCGTTTCGTCCGTATTTATTTAATTGGTTGGTTTGGGTAACCACATATAAATTTCCTAAATTATCTGTTTGAAAATACTTGGCATTAATTTTAAGTGCATTAATAAACACAAACTTAGGGCTACTGTCTTGCTTTGGCGCAAAACCCATTTGTATAAAAACAATACACAAAACAACAATTAGTTTACGCATTATTCATTAAACGTTTTTAAGGTTAGCACATTGCCATCAAACAAAGCATAAGTGTTATAACCCATCCAATCGCCAAGGTTTACATATGTGCTATCTTCATTTATAGGTCTCATCATGGGCAAGTGCCTGTGTCCAAACACAAAATAATCTACTTTAGTATGGGTTAGGTATTGCTTTGCGTATAACATCAAATACTCCTTATCATCACCAAAATAAACAGCATTTTCATAAAAAGTATGTTGCTTGCTGCGTGCTGAAAACCAATTGGCTATACGTATACCAATGTTTGGATGAAAAAATGCGAACAACCGTTGGAAGAAATAGTTGCGATAGATGCTCAGTATAAACTTAAACCAATGTTGCCCCGGACCTAATCCATCGCCATGTGCAATATGAAAATTTTTATTTCCTAGCTTAATATCAATGGGTTTACTATGAATCGTGCAGCCAATTTCTTGTTGTAAATATCCAAACTGCCACAAATCGTGGTTGCCATAAAAAATATGTAATTCAATTCCAGAATCACTTAACTCAGCAAGTTTGCCTAAAAGCCTAGTAAACCCTTTGGGAACAACGGTTTTAAACTCAAACCAAAAATCAAATAAATCGCCCACCAAATAAATCGTTTTGGCATCATGCTTAATGCAATCTAGCCACCTAACAATTTTTTTTTCTCGCTCAAGACTGCTAGTAAAATCTGGCACACCCAAATGAAAATCAGAGGCAAAGTATATGTTTTTACGGGTATTCAATAATTGGTTGGTTTGGTTTATTGTTGCAATAATACGTATTGACAATTACAAATAACCATTAGTGGCTTTGGTGCTGGTCGTCAATTAAAAAAACAAACAACTCTTTGGGACCATGTGCGCCAATAATTAAAGTTCTTTCAATATCGGCAGTTCTACTTGGGCCTGTTGTAAAACTAAGCATGCTTGGCATATTACGTCCGTATTTGTTTTTTACCATTTGCATCGCCTCTTTCATTTCCATGGTAACTTGAGAAGTATACGCAACCACAATATGTATTTGAGGAAAAATGGTAATTGCCCTGCCATTTTTAATCGAACTTAATAATATACTACCATTGCGTGCAACCAAACTTTCGCAAGAGGTTATACCTACAATAGCTTTATCTATTAGCGTTTTATCAGCAACAAATGCTACTCCACTATCTTTTAACTGTGCTTGTATATCATCTTCCCAACAATGAATTTGTTTTAGTCTTTTGCGCTCTACAAGCGTTAACAACTTATCAATAAAATCAAATTTGTTATCGCAGTATACAAACTGCCCTTGTGCTTCAGTAAAATTACGGGCAAAAGATTCAAGCAATAGTTCTTGCTCTTGGGGTTGGGTATATACATTACTCTCCAAATCAATGTTGGCATACATTGCTTTAGATTTAAAAATAAGTGCTTGGCGAACTTTTTTTAAAATTTTTTCTTTGGCTGTTGTTGTGTTTTGTTCAATTGCCACTTTAAGCAAGTTAAGTAATTTATACAAATATAGAAAATACAAACATAAACTCACCGCATCTTTGTGTTAAGCCTTTTTCAAAATAAGCATCGTCTCGGGTATATCATAAATTAATAAAACGGGTTAAGTCTTCAACTAGAGCTTTGCTGTTATTTTATATTTCAAGGTAATTTAGGTTTAATGGAAAATACCAAACAAGAAAAAAATTGAAAAATATGTTGTTCAACAAATTGATGATTTGATACACGCATAGGATAAATTATATTCCAATCTGTTAAAACGTTCATAAAACAAGTTCGACTATGCTTTTAGAAAAAAAGCCTACATTTGCAACGCTTTTTATGCATATCGAAGTATTAAAATCTAAAATTCATCGCGTAAAATTAACTCAAACCGAGTTACATTACGTAGGTAGCATTACCATTGACGAAGCGTTAATGGAAGCTGCAAACATGATCGAAAACGAAAAGGTTCAAGTAGTAAACGTTAATAATGGTGAACGTCTTGAAACCTACATCATTAAAGGTGAGCGCAACAGTGGCGTTATTTGCCTTAATGGCCCAGCTGCACGCAAGGGTTTTGTTGGCGATTATTTGGTTATTATTTCATACGCTTCAATGGATTTTGATGAGGCAAAAAAACACCAGCCAATTGCCATTTACCCTGATAACAACAACCGCTTAATCAGTTGAGTAAACAACCTAAACAAATAACGCAAACAATAATAATTTTTGCTATTGGTGCAGCCTTTTTATACTTTGTATTTAAAGGTACCAATTGGACTGATTTGTGGCTAAAGTTTACACAAACCAATTACAACTGGATTGCTATCGGTTTACTAATTTCTATTGTTAGCCATTGGTTTAGAGCTTATCGTGCTACCATGTTATACCAAGCCATGAACTATAACATAAGTACAACAAACAGTTTACATGCAGTATTTATAGGCTATTTTGTTAACTATTTTATTCCTCGTGGTGGCGAGGTTTCGCGATGTGCAGCACTATCAAAAACCAACCACTTACCCATAGAAAAAGGTCTGGGCTCTGTAATTACAGAACGTTTGGTTGATATGGTGATGTTGCTTATTATTCTTGGTGCCGTTTTTGTGTTGCAGTTTGATGTTATTTATAACTACATAAACACAAACCTTGCCTCCGAAAACAACTCAGCAGGAAGTAACCTGAAATATTACCTATTAGCACTTTTATTAATTGGGGTTACAATCCTTTTCATATTGCGTAAACAACTCGCAACATTGCCCTTTTTTGTTAAAATACTGGATAAAGTTAAAGGATTTGCTCAAGGATTAACAAGTATTAAAGCGGTAAAACAACCTTTACTTTTTATTGCATTATCTGCTGCAATTTGGATATGCTACATTTTAATGATGTACTTCTGTTTATTTGCATTACCCGCTACATCACACCTTACCTTTACACAGTGTTTAACCGTTTTTGCAATGGGTACCATAGGCATTGTTATTCCGGCTCCTGGAGCTGGAGCAGGCACTTACCACTTTGCAGTTATGCAAGGTTTACTGCTTTTTGGTGTAGCACAAGATGATGGTATTGCATACGCAACAATTGTTCATGGGGCACAAATGGTGATGTTCATTATACTTGGCTCGGTTAGCTCGCTAGTGGTTTTAAGCAAACACAAACAAATCGTAACACATTAAAAATACATTTATGTCGCACCACAATAGCATTCTAGCGAAAATACACACATCAAACCAAACCCTTGCCCAACTAGTAAAACAATGGCAAATAGACGGTAAAAAGGTGGTGTTTACTAATGGCTGTTTTGATTTGCTGCATCGTGGCCATGTTGATTATTTGGCTAAAGCAGCAGACTGTGGCAACAAGTTAATTATTGGGGTTAATACAGATGCATCTGTTAGCACTTTAAAAGGACCAAACCGTCCTATACAAGACCAACAATCACGATTACAAATTCTGGCTTCATTACAATGTGTTGATGCGGTTATTTTGTTTGACGAAGAAACTCCTTACAACTTAATTAAAACCATTGAGCCTGATGTATTGGTAAAAGGCAGCGATTACGAACCCCAAAACATTGTTGGCTACGATGTTGTAAAAGCAAAGGGCGGAGAGGTTAAAACCATTGATTTTATTCCGGGTTTTAGCACCAGCGCGATTGAACGTAAGATAAACCCAAGTTTGCAGTAGAAGGCGAAGAATGAGCCGAACTATCTGCATTAATTGGGTATACCCCGATTTAGAAAATCAACTTTGGGGTGAAGTGTAACGGATGCCCAAAGGCTTGATTTTCTTACATCGATTATGCAATTTGTATCCCAAATGCATAATCTGAGGGTAAAAAACAACTAATTGCCCTAAACCATTTATGGGTTATGCTTGTTTTAAACAATAATGACTTCCAATCCTGTTTCTATTTTTTGGCACCGCAGAGACCTTCGTTTAGAAGATAATGCTGGTTTGTATCATGCGCTTAAAAGCGATTTACCAGTTTTGCCTGTTTTTATTTTTGACAAGAACATTTTAGATAGACTCGAAAACAGATACGATAAACGCGTTGATTTTATTCACCAACAACTTGCCGAAATAAAAAAACAGTTGAATGAATTAGATAGTGATTTATTGGTTTTTTACGGAAATCCAGAGGTGGTTTGGCCAAAAATTATTAATCAATACAACGTTAAAAAAGTATTTACCAACCACGATTACGAGCCTTATGCCAAGGAGCGCGATGCCTGGGTAACAAACTTTTTTACATCAAACCAAATTACTTTTAATACCTACAAAGACCAATGTATTTTTGAGTACAACGAGGTGCTTAAAGATGACGGAAAGCCCTATACCGTTTTTACGCCTTACAGTAAAAAATGGAAAGCTAAACTCACCGATTTAGACTTAAAAAGCTACCCTAACGATAAACACTTTTCAGCATTTTTAAAAGTTGAAAAAAGACAAAGTTTGATCTCGTTGCAAGACATGAATTTTAAACCAACGGGCGCTGATTTTCCTTCAAAACAAACCGCACAAAGTATTATTAAAAATTACGATAAAACCCGCGACTATCCTGCAATTTTAGGCACTTCAAGGTTAGGGGTTCATTTTAGATTTGGCACCATAAGCATTAGAGAAAAAGCACGTAAAGCCATTGCATTAAACGAAACATTTTTAAACGAATTGATTTGGCGCGATTTCTACATGATGATTTTGGCCAACTTTCCACATGTTGCCAATGGCGCATTTAGAAAAGAATACGACAACATACAATGGATTAATAACGAACAGGAATTTGCCGCTTGGTGCAATGGAGCTACTGGCTACCCAATTGTTGATGCAGGAATGCGTGAGTTAAATACAACAGGTTATATGCACAACCGTGTGCGCATGATTGTGGCAAGCTTTTTAACCAAACATTTATTAATAAATTGGCAATGGGGCGAGGCCTATTTTGCTGAAAAACTATTAGATTTTGATTTAAGTGCAAACAATGGTGGCTGGCAATGGGCGGCAGGTTGCGGTACAGATGCTGCTCCTTATTTCAGGGTGTTTAGTCCACAATTGCAAACAGAAAGATTCGACAAACAACTGCAATACATTAAAAAATGGGTACCAGAATACGGCACGCCAAAACAAATACATCCCATTGTTGATCATGCCTTTGCACGCAAAAGGTGCTTGGAGATTTATAAGGCGGCATTAAGTAAATAGGTTGTTTACCCGCAATCTTGTTCTGTTTTTTTTAAATCGATAAACTTGACCCAAATTCCAAATTATTTGGCTTGCAAAGCATTAAACAACTCCTTAATAAATTATTTAACCTGTTTTTATAGCAACAAAAAGGCGCGCAGCTTCGCTGCGCGCCTTTCATATATTTTCCTGGTATTACAACGGCCACATAGCGGCTTTCCATGGAATACGAGATAATATCAATATTAAACCAATGCTAAAAAATACTACTGCCTTTTTGTGCTTGGCCATCGCTTCTGTTTGTTTTTTGCTCAGTGTTCTTCCTACCTGAATCAACACAATAGCAATTATCATGGTGCTGATGTGCTCTACTGCAACAAAACGTGAAGCCGGATCTTTCATAGCTGCTCCCATTCCGTTTGCCAATGCTTGGTCAACCACGGGACTAATAAAATATAAAATCAAACCCAATAACAATTGTAAATGACAGAAACCAACAAATAAAGCATGTGACAAATTCTCTTGTTTGGTAAAATCGCGTTTGTGCATAATACCTAAAACAGATTTTGTTATGGCGTACAAACCGCCTAATAATACAGCCCAACGCAATAGGTTGTGCACCGTTAATAATGTAGCGTACATAATTGTTTTATAATTTAGGTTGCAATTTAATCACCCCAAACCATATTTTATTTTTAAATATTCCACATAAGTTTTAGTTTAGTATTTCCATTAAACATTAACTTAAAACCGTATAACCACTTATGCAACACTCCATTTGGCATAAGGTACCCATTGTGCGTATTCTGTTTGCCTTTGCTGCTGGCATTGGCACATCTATGTTTTACGCCATAAACCACTGGATATCTTTATCGTACTTTGTATTTTTTCTAATTGCTTTTGTTGTTTTACCTCGCATTTTAAAGGCCTATCAACAACGCTGGTTTGCAGGTTTTGCCGCCTTATTAATGTTTTATTTTGCTGGTGTTTTGGTACACACCTATCAAAATAACTTATTTCATAGCAGCCATTTTAGTTACATACCACACGCAAAATCTTATTTAATTCGGGTTGATGAAGAGCCTATAAAGAAATCGCAATCGTATAAAATGCGTGCTAAGGTTTTACAGTGTACTGATTCATCAAACCAAATAAAAACCACCACTGGCAATGTGCTCATTTACATCAGTAAAAACGAACTGAATTCATTACCAAATTATGGCGATGTATTGTTGCTAAATGCCAATGATGTTAGGGACGTTCCTCTACCCAAAAACCCATACGAGTTTGATTATAAAAGATACTTGGCGTTTAACCACATTCATCATCAAGCCTACTTAAAACAAGCACAATTGGCTTACACAAACATTAACCAAGCAAACCTCGTTTATAAAACAGTTTACAGCATACAACGCTACTTCCGAAACGTATTGCACACTTATATAAAAACTCCTTCAGAAATTGGTGTTGCACAAGCTTTATTATATGGCTTTGATGATGAAATTGACGAAGAAACCATGAGCGCTTATGCCAACACCGGAACCTTACATGTATTGGCTGTTTCGGGTATGCACGTAGGAATTATTTTTTTAATCATTAGCAAGTTGCTTTGGTTTATGGATAAAAGTAAAAAACTATTGTTTACCAAACGTTTAATTATTGTGGTTTGCCTCTGGGTTTATTCGGTATTATGTGGTTTATCGCCAAGTATTTTGCGCGCCACCGTAATGTTTACATTTATAATAACTGCACAAATTTTAGAACGCAGGAGTAACATTTACAACACCTTGGCAGCATCTTGTTTTACGCTTTTAATTGTTGATGCAAACATGTTAGCAAATGTGGGTTTTCAGCTCAGCTACATGGCTGTTTTGGGCATTGTATTTATACAACCAATGATGTACAAATGGTATGTAGCATCTAATTGGTTTGTTGATCAAATTTGGAAAATCACAACCGTTTCTGTTGCTGCACAGATTGCCACTAGCCCAATTGGGATTTTATATTTTCATCAGTTTCCTAATTGCTTTTTGTTTTCAAACCTGCTTATTATTCCGCTTACCACAGTCGTTTTATACTGTTGTATTATTTTGTTGGTGGTATCAAAAATAACGGTGCTTGCAACTTGGTTAGGTGTGGCAATAAAGCACTCCATTTTGTTTACCAATAAATTGGTAATGTTGATGGAAGATACACCTTATGCATATATAAACGGTATACAGATAAGCATCTTCCAAAGCATATTGTTGTACGTGTTATTTTTGTGTTTGATATTTTATTTCATGTATCAATACAAAAATTTACTGCGCGTAAGTTTGTTGGCCTTACTGTATTTTGTGGTTTTATTTGGTGTTGATGCCTACACGCAACACCATGAAAAAAAATTGGTGGTATATAGCGTAAACCAAAGTAATGCCATACAATTGGTAAATGGCAACACATCAAAACTTTTATTGGAGGATAACCTGCGGTATGACAAACAAAAATTTAGGTTCCACTTACAACAACACATTTGGCAAATGGGTTTACAACAAATAGATACCCTGGGAATAAGCAATCAATGGCAACTGATTAGCTTTAATGGCAAACAAATTTTAATTAGTGGTGATGAACATTATCCAGAATCAACCCAACATATTGATGTGTTTATTATTAGGTATAAACTTAAGCCTGAGGTACTGAAACAAATAAATGCCAAACAAGTACTGATAAGTGGAAGTGTGAAAAAACACCATGCCGAAAAAATTAAAGCCCATTGTTTACAGCAAAATATTCCAGTACACGATGTGCTGTATTCAGGCGCATTTCAATTATCATTGTAGCGTATGAGTAATTTAGTACAATACGAAGTAAAAGACAGGGTGGGTTACATTACCCTAAACCGTCCCGAAAAACGCAATGCCTTAAGCTACGAAATGGTAAGCGAAATTAAACTCGCTTTTATGAATGCCGAGGCCGATAAAGAATGCAAAGTAATTGTTATTAAAGGCAGTGGCGAAGCATTTTGTGCTGGTGCCGATTTGGCTTATTTACAACAACTTCAAACCAATACATTTGACGAAAACTTGGCTGATTCGCGCCATTTAATGGAATTGTTTCAGTTTATATACTACAGCAAAAAAGTGGTTGTCTCTCAAATAAACGGTCCCGCATTAGCCGGTGGTTGCGGCTTAGCAAGTGTGTGTGATTTTAGCTTTGCCACACCCGAAAGCACTTTTGGTTACACCGAAGTAAAAATTGGCTTTGTTCCTGCAATTGTTATGGTGTTTTTGGTGCGTAAGGTTGCCGAAAAAAACGCCCGCGAAATGCTTCTAACAGGAGATGTATTTAAAGCCGATAAGGCCTTACAATATGGCTTAATAAATTATATTATTGAGCCCGAGGAATTGGATGATGTAGTATTTAAGTTTGCTCAAAAACTGTGCAAACAAACCTCTATGCAATCAGTAGAATTGATAAAAGAAATGTTGGCTAATGTGCAAAGTATGGATGTAAATGAGGCGTTAGAATACGCTGCACAAACCAATGCAAAAGCTCGTGCAACAGACGATTGTAAACGTGGTATTGCTGCTTTTTTAAATAAAGAAAAACTAAGCTGGTAAAACAGCATTAACAAAAAACAAGATGAAAAAAATCATTCACATTACTTTACTGCTTACCGTTGTTAGCGGTTTATTGTTTTCCTTTAGCGCACAACAAAAAATTCAAGAGGGGCTTATCGAATTTGATATTACCTTTTTAGATTTATCGCCAGAAATGAAACAAGCAGAAGCCATGCTACCCAAAAAAGTGAGTATGTACTTTAAAAATGAAAACTCGCGCACCGAAATGCCAAGCGGTATGGGCAATACCATTACTATTAACAACAGCCAAAAAAAGGAATTTTATTTGCTAATGGATATGATGGGACAAAAAACTGCCATAAAACAAACCGAAGCTGAAATGAAAAAACAGCAAGAAAAATCGAATATAAAAGACATTAAGGTTGAAGAAATTAACGAAACTAAAATAATTGCAGGATATAAGTGTAAAAAGGCTAAATTAACATACGTTTTAAACGAAAAAATAGAAACAGTAGAATGTTTTTACACTCCTGATTTACCTTTACTTGCTCAAGGAAATACCGCTCCTGGATTTGATAAAATAAAGGGATTAATGATGGAATACAGTATGAATATGGGTGGTATAAAAGCCAAGATTGTAGCAACAAAAGTAAGCGCACAAAAAGTAAATGATACGTTTTTTGACATACCAAGCAACTACACCTTGCGTACAATGCAAGAACTAGAAAGTATGGGTCAAGATTAGATAAAACTTTGGCTCCCAAAACAACATGGGCAACATAGCACTTTCAAAAATATTTAATAAAACAACTCCTATACTGGGCAATAGTTTATACCAACTATTGCCCGGTTTAGTTAATCAGGTGCTTGCTTTTTTTGTAATCAAACAAAGCGGAGCAACTACTTGGGGGCAGGTAGTTGCTTTGCAATTAGTATACTACTTAGCAGCGCATTTGGTTTCTTGGGGAAACAAAGATTATCTGTTGGTACAATTTAGTAAACACCCCGCTAAAATCAATCATTACTTAAAACAATCAACCCTAACTAGGGCATTGGTTTTGTTGTTACCAACAATACTTTTTGTTGTGGTTTATTATCCGTTTCAAACAGCAATTTATCTGGCCGGTTGGATTGTGTTGAGGTTTATTGCACAAGCCATGGAAGCCGTTATCATTTACGAAAAAAGCTTTTCGTTAGCCCTACGTTCCGAGGCCGCAGCGTTTGTTTTATTGTTGTTCGGGCTTACATTTTGGCATCACAACTTATCGTTTCAGGACGCTTTGTTGTTGGTTTTGTTATCGCATGTTGGAAGAGTTGTGTGGTTAATGCAAAGTTTATTAAGCAGGTTAAAGGGGTTGAGTTTAAAACAATTTGAACTTCCACATTTGTGGGTTTCTATTCCGTTTTTACTTATGGGTTTAATTGCCTTGCTTCAACTAAAAACAGATTTGTATGTTATGAACGAATTGAGCACCAAATCCATTATCGGAAGATATCAGGTGCTCATGAGTTTTGTGGCGATGTTTTTGGCAATTCCAGGTTTTATCATAAATCCATTTATTAAAAATGTATACCGTTTACAAGCCAGTCAACTTAAATCATTACAATATAAATTTATTGGTTTAGGGTTGATGATAAGCGTATTGGCAACTCCTATGTTATGGGCCGTAATGTATTATGTTTATCAACTTAACTTTTCTGCTGTAACGTATGTTCTAATTGCTGTGTTGATGTGTTTACCTTTTGTGTATGCTTTTGATTTATATAAACTATACAAAGCCAATGCTCAAAACAAAGTATTGTTAGTAAGTGCCATTAGTATTGCCATTATATTTTTATCTTGTTTGATGTTTATACCGCATTGGCCAATTAATGGTGCTTTGATTGCTCAATTGCTTG
>CANHBJ010000066.1 GCA_947459075.1 Bacteroidota bacterium | reverse complement strand
TTAAATTCAACAACATCAACCTGCACACTGTATGGTATTTCTTCTTTGTAGCGCATCATGATTTTTTCTCGAATAATTTCTGATGCCACAAAACGCTCACTTTTATCGGTTAATTGATCATCAGGGAAGTAGGATGGTCCTTCAGGTATGAATTGCATCAAAGTTGACATGGCGCTATCTAGTCCGAATTTATTTAAAGCTGAAACCGGAATTACGTATGATGCATTGCTTACTTTACTTTTTATATATGTAATTTTCTCTTCCACTTTCTGGTTATCACCAATTAAATCAATTTTATTTACCAACACAATAAGTGGCAACTTAATTAACTTTAATCGTTCGTAAATAGCTTCATTCTCAGGGTTATCATCACTGTTGTCAGTAATAAACAACACCACATCAGCATCTTGTAAACTTTGATTCACAAAATCCATCATGCTGCCATGTAGTTTATATTTGGGTTCTATAATTCCGGGTGTGTCACTAAACACCAATTGGTACTCGGGTTTACTTAAAATACCCATAATACGATGACGAGTTGTTTGAACTTTTGGAGAAATTATAGAAATTTTTTCACCTACTAAAGCGTTCATTAACGTTGACTTACCTACATTTGGCTTGCCAATAATACTTACATACCCTGATTTATGATTCATAAAAATTTGCATGGCAAAGAAAGTGTATTATATTTGCACTCCCAAATCGGTAGTAATATTGGTTTGATTTTAAAAGATAAAAATGCTTAGACTAGAGCACAGTGCAAAGGTTAATAGCAAATAAAGATACATCGCGGAGTGGAGCAGTGGTAGCTCGTCGGGCTCATAACCCGAAGGTCGTAGGTTCGAGTCCTGCCTCCGCAACTAAGGCTAAAGACCAAACGAAAGTTTGGTCTTTTTTTGTTTACAACTAAATTAAACCAAAATATTTCGAAGGGCTCATATCTGTCAGCTGACGGACGTAGGTTCGAGTCCAGTTTATCCCGAGCACTCGGGACAACTAAAGCTAAAGACCAAACGAGAGTTTGGTCTTTTTTTGTTCTGGGATGATTTTAATTTAGTCAGAATTGAATAATAGCCACACTAACTCATTCTAATGCAAGATAAAGGGTAATTATTGCAATACCATCAATGGTATTTCTACGAAGCGTTATTCAGCTTTAAATTTGATTGATATTTTTAGAATATCTAAGATTTATTGTGAACTAACGATTAAAGTTGTTTGATAAACGCAAAATAAGTAATGGATGTTTTGTTTGAAATCCTTTTGACATTTGATATGTTACAATAAAAATCTTAAGAAAAGGAAAGAGCAAAATATGTTAATCAGTTAGGTTTAAAATAATAATGTGATTACTTTAATATTATTGGACATTCAACTCGTGCTGAAATTTTGTTACTGATGAATATGCCTATAACTCAATAATCAAGTTTAAAAAACATCAGATTGAAATACATGAGAGCAAAAAATAAGAGTTCGGTATTTGATAAAATCCATAAATAATTAAGGATTTAGCCTCCGCTGATTTCGCAACCTTCTAACGTCTTTAAAATTACTTTTAAAAATCCCACAAGGGTAAAAAAGCCTGGTTTTGAAGGGCGGTTGAGCTTGAAATGAAATAGTGTTAATTTTTCAAATATTAACCGAACTCTTGGGTACAATGTTAGCCTTAATTGTTTGTTTATCCAATGAATGTTCATTTTTAATGCTGGATTTTAATGATAGGGGCACAATAAAAATTCTGCTAATCTCCATCAATATAAATCGATTGATTTATCAATTGGAGATTCAAATTGTATTTATTGGCTATCTTTTGCTAAAAATCAACCCACAAAAAAAGCTGCACTTTTTGGGTACAGCTTTTAAATATTATTTGGTAAGTTATTGCAAGGTTACAACCTCTTCACCTGCTTCGTTTATAAGGCCTCTTCGTCCGTTAAGTGAGACAATAGCAAGGCCATTTTTGAATGGTCCGATAAAATCGTATTTTACAGGTATATATTCTTCACCTGCTTCATTTATAAATCCGTATTTACCTGCTATTTCAACTTTGGCTCTGCCTTTTTCCCATGGATAAATTTGGTCATATTTTACAGGTACAAATTCTTCACCTGCTTCGTTTATAAAACCTTGTTTACCGTCTTTTTCAACCTTAGCAATTCCGTTTTTAAAGGGGTGTATTATATCATAACCCGATGCTGGCTTTTTACCTCCCTTTTGAGCAAATGCTGTAACAGAAAATAATAAAACTATACTTAATAAAAATCCTCTCATTTCTTACGTCTAAATTTAGCCAAATATATGAGTTTGAGTATTTATTTCTAATGCATGTGGCATTAAAGTGCAAAAATATTGACTATCAGCGAGAAAAATAATTGAAAACTATCTTCTGCGTTTTTTTCTTTTTTCGTCTTTACGTGCGTTTTTATCAATCTTATGGTTAATTCTCCGGGGTGCAGATACTTCTGCTACATCTAAATCTATCTGGCGTTTTTGAAGATCTGCTTGCTTAACTATGACTTTAATTTCACCGCCTAATTGAAATATCTTACGTGTACGTCTGCCAATTATCCATTGGTTAAATTCATCATAATCGTAAAAGTCGTCTGTTAAGTTGGCTAATCTAACCAAGCCTTCGCATTTATATTCGGTTATCTCAACATAAATTCCCCATTCGGTAACTCCACTAATTAAGCCATTAAACTGTTCGCCAATAAATTGTTTAATGTACTCAACTTGTTTGTATTTTACACTTGCACGTTCAGCATCAGCTGCCTGGATTTCCATTTGTGACGAGTGTTTACATTTTTCTTCATACTCCACTTCATTAGCCGATTTGCCGTTATTTAAATATGAAAACAATAAACGGTGTGCCATTAAATCGGGGTATCTGCGAATTGGTGAGGTGAAATGCGTATAAAAATCAAATGCTAAACCATAATGACTTGTTTTTTTTGTGCTGTAATATGCCTTCATCATACTACGAACCGCCATGTTTTGTACAATATTTTGTTCGGGTTTACCTTCTACATCGTTTAACAAATTATTAAAAGAAGTGGATATGGCCTTTTGCGATGTGGTTTGAATACTTAACCCAAAACGTGCCGCAAACAAATTGAAAAGTTTTAGTTTCTCTTCGCTTGGTGGCTCATGTACACGGTACACAAAAGTTTTAGGTTGTTTTTCGCCTTTCATTTTATGTACAAACTCAGCTACCGTTCGGTTTGCTAATAGCATAAACTCTTCAATCAATTTATGTGCATCTTTACGTACCTTTTTATAAATACCTATTGGTTTATAGTTTTCATCTAGCTTAAATTTTACCTCTTCGGTTTCAAAATTTACAGCACCATTTTTAAAACGTGCTTTGCGTAAAATTAAAGCAATATTGTTTAGTGTGTTAATCTCATTTGCAAAATCACCAACTTTACTTTCAATGCGATCTTGTGCTTCTTCGTATGCAAAACGTCTATCACTATAAATAACTGTTTTACCAATCCACTTGTCTAAAATTTCACCTTCTAATGTCATTTTAAATACGGCACTAAAAGTTAATTTCTCCTCATGTGGGCGTAATGAACACACTCCATTACTCAGTTTTTCGGGTAACATAGGTATGGTTCTATCAACCAAATAAACCGATGTGGCTCTTTCAAAAGCCTCGGCATCAAGCACTGTGTTTGGTGTTACATAATGCGAAACATCGGCAATATGAACTCCAATTTCGTATATGCCATCTTCCACCTCTTCAATAGAAAGTGCATCATCAAAATCTTTTGCATCTTCAGGGTCGATGGTAAATGTGGTGATTTTTCTGAAATCTCTGCGTTTGGCTATTTCGTCTTTGGTAATTATATCCGAAATTTTGTCCGCATCTTTTTCTACTTCATTAGGAAATTTATTTGCAAAACCATACTCGGCAATAATGGCGTGCATTTCGGTATTATGATCGCCAGGCTTACCTAAAATTTCTATGATTTCTCCTATTGGATTTTTGTGCTCGTTGCTCCAATCTACCACACGTGCTCGCACTTTTTCTCCATTTTTGGCATTATTTATTTTGCCTTCGGGAATAAAAATATCAATTTGTACGCGTTTATCATCGGGCGAAATAAATGCATAATTATGACCTAGCTCAACTACTCCTACGAATTCCTCACGTTTGCGTTTAAGCACTTCTATCACTTCTCCTTCCACTCTGCTTCCACTTCGTTTGGCAAATAGATTTACCTTAACGATATCGCCATGTAAGCCCGTATTTAAGTTTTCGCTTCCAATGTAGATATCATCTTTAATTTCGCTTCCATCATCTGGTATCACAAATCCTGCTCCACGTTGGGTTACTTCTAATTTGCCAGTTATAAAATGTGTAGTTAATAAAGCCAAATATTTACCTGGCATTACTTCATCAATCATCCCATCTTTTTCCATTTGTTTCAGGGTTCTGATGATATAATTTTTTCCTTCGGTACTTTCTATATTTAATGCTGCACAAATTTGTTTGTAGTTGAATGCCTTTTTACTGTTTGCTGCAAAAAAACGTTCTATTTCCTTACTTACAGTTTTTAAGTTTTTTTCTCTTTTCATATTCTCATTTACCTTGGTAAAATTAAGTAAAATCGGATTAGGATTATGTTAACTTTTTGAGTTTGATTTCTAAGTTCTAGTTTATAATCACATCATGCTCTTCTAATAAAGCCTCGCCTCTAAATCTAAGTATCAATTGAGCAACCGTAACCACATCTTTTTGGCAATAGGTCTTAATACGTTCTAAATCTTTTTCATTCCAATATACCGTCCATACTTGGCTACCATCAATATCATCTTTTGGGGTAGGAATGTTAAATGTAGCGGCCAATAGTTCTAGGGAAGTAAAGTTTTTATAATCGCCAAATTTCCAAAGTTCCATGGTGTCAAGGTGATTTACTTCCCATGGTTTTTTACCAACAATATTTAACAAAGATGGGATTTCAAGGCTGTTTATCAGCATCCTTCGGCAGAGGTAAGGAAAGTCAAATTCTTTGCCATTGTGTGCGCACAACAAGTTGTCGGGATCGTCAAAATGTCTATTTAGCATGGTGATAAATTCGTCTAATAAAATTTTTTCATCATCGCCATAAAATGATTTTACCCTGAATTGCCAATAGTTTCCACTTCTGTTAAAGATGCCAACCGAAATGCAAATAATTTTCCCAAACTCTGCATAAATACCTGCTCGCGGATAAATATCTGCTGAGGTTTGCGATTCGTCACGTTTGATAAAGGCCGATTTCTTATCCCACAAATGCTGCCATTTTTCGGGTACTTCTTTGTAGGTTATGTATTGTGGCACTGTTTCTATATCAAGTACCAATATTTTGGTTAAGTCGAGGTTTTGTAACATACACTTGGGTAATTATGGTTACTTCGATGTTACAATTTTTATTTTTAATTTAAAAGGAGGAGTATTAGTTATTGTTTGATGGACGGCAGTTACAGACTGTAGTGTCTGTATTTATTTGTGGTTTATGGTTCATGGTTTCTTGTTTGGGGATTTTGTTCAAAGTTTGGCTTGTTAACAACGTAAATCAACACTTCTATGTTCAGTGTTGGTTATTGAGGGTTTGTCGTAAATCATTTCGAATTTCGAATTTCGTGCTTCGGTTTTCGAATTTCTTTTTTACCGCAGACTACCAGTGCTGACCTTAGCGTCTGTCAGTTTAAAGAGGTTTTTACTGAGCTAACTAGAGGGCAAAGTCTAACGCATTTGAGTTTCCGTAAGGTCGGAAGGAGTTTGCTCCGCAAATATTTCATGGAAGTAAATTGTTGTATTTAAGTTAAATCCTATCCAATGCCAAAGGCGTTTCTAGCAGACGCTTCGGTCTGTACCAATGTTCTGCGTGCTCTCAATTTTGTATGCGACCATGCTCGAATCTTTTCAAGACTGTTCACCCACCTCTGCGTGATATCTTTTATATTCTAACTCTTCAAGACATCCATCTCTTATCTTCCTTCAAAGGAAGACGCTTGATTTTCGCTTATATGGAGGTTCATTTTCTGTTATTCAGTCTTTCACTTCTAATCTCAAACATCAACATCTTGCATCCAATATTTATGATGCGAATCATGGTTGTTGATTGTAATTAAATAATAAATTTGTAGTATGAATAAATATAGCTTATTGCTATTAGCTACAACGGTTCTATTTGCATGTAAAAGTAAAGTAGAAACAACAAAGCCAATGGTAACAAATATTACTGAGTCTGTTTATGCATCGGGCGTAATTAAAGCAGCTAATCAATACCAAGTTTTCGCTACAGTAAATGGTATTATCAATACAATTTTTGTTACCGAGGGTGATGAAGTAAAAAAAGGTACACCACTACTTTCAGTAGTAAATGAGATTTCAAATATAAATGCCGAAAATGCTCGGTTGGCTGCATCATACAACGATTATGGGGCAAATAAAAGTAAACTGTCTGAACTAAAAGTAAACATAGATTTTGCTAAAAATAAGTGGCTTGTTGATTCTTCACTTTATAACCGTCAGTTAATATTATGGAACCAACAAGTTGGCTCGCAGGTTGAAATAGAGCAACGTAAATTGGCTTACGAAAACTCTCGCGCACTATATCTGTCTGCATTATTAAAGTACGAGGAATTAAAACGACAGTTGAGTTTTATGTCGCAACAATCAAAAAATAACCTGCAGATTTCTTTACAGCAGAATAAAGATTTTATTGTAAATAGTGAAGTTGACGGCAAGGTATACAGTATTTTAAAAGAGAAAGGGGAGATGGTTACTCCTCAAATGGCTCTGGCTATTGTGGGGTCTAAAAACAGTTTCAAGGTAGAACTGCAGGTTGATGAGTATGATATTGTGCGATTGAAAAAGGGTCAATTGGTATTACTTAGTTTAGATAGTTACAAAGGAGAAGTTTTTGAAGCTGTTATTGAAAAGATAAATCCATTGATGAATGAACGTACCAAGTCTTTTTTGGTAGAAGCAAAGTTTACCAAAACACCACCTGTGTTATATCCTAATTTAACTGTAGAGGCTAATGTTGTTATTCAAACCAAAAATAATATTTTAACCTTACCGCGCAGTTTAGTTAGTGATGATGGTTTTGTTACAACAAAAAGTGGTGGTAAAGTTGCCGTTAAGATTGGATTAAAAGATTATGAGCGAGTGGAAATTTTATCGGGGATTACTGCCGATGATGAAATTATTGGAAAAATAAAATGAACACCAAATTAATTTTTACCATCGCAAAATCATTATTGGTTGCACGTTGGCGACAAACATTAGTTGCAGCCATAGGTGTTACATTTAGTATTGCTATGTTTATAACCCTGTTGGGTTTTATGACTGGTTTGAATGATTTGTTAGATGGATTGATTTTAAACCGAACTCCACACATTAAATTATATAACGAGCTTAAATCTACTCCTAATCAACCTATAGCTATAAGCGATAAGTTTAAAAATAACTACAACTTTATACACTCTTTAAAGCCAAGTGGAACCCGAGCTGAAATATATAATTATGGAGCTATTATCGATGCATTAAAAAATGATAATAGGGTTTTTGGAGTAGCACCAAAGTTGGTTGCTCAAGTATTTTATAATGTTGGAGCAATTGATGTAACTGGTGTAATAAATGGTATTGATGTAGAAGCAGAAAATAAACTTTTCTATTTTCAGGACTACATTACATCAGGTAAATTTATAGATTTAAAAAACACGCCTAATAGCATTATTTTAGGTAAAGGATTAGCTGATAAAATGTTAGCTAATATTGGGGATGTAGTTCAAGTTACTACTCCTAAAGGCGATAGAATTCAATTAAAGGTTGTTGGATATTTCCAATCTGGTTTGCAAGATTTTGATAAAACACAAAGCTATGCCTCATTAACCACTGCGCAAAAACTATTGGGTAAACCAAGTAATTATGTTACCGATATCCAAATAAAGTTAACAGATATGTCATTGGCTCCTTTAGTTGGCAAAGAATATGCTAAGGTATTTAATTTAGATGCCGAAGACATACAAACAGCCAATTCTCAATTTGAAACTGGAAGTTCTGTTAGGTCGATTATATCTTATGCAGTAGGAATAACATTGTTAGTTGTTGCTGGATTTGGCATTTATAACATATTAAATATGATGATTTATGAAAAAATGGATTCCATCGCTATTTTAAAAGCAACAGGATTTTCTGGTAAGGATGTTAATTTTATTTTTATCTCCATTGCATTAACCATTGGTTTCTTTGGAGGATTGGCCGGGTTGATTTCTGGTTTTGGTTTATCTATGGTTATTGATAATGTACCTTTTAATACAGCGGCATTGCCGACTATTAAAACATATCCTATAAATTATAATCCTAAGTTTTATGTAATAGGAATCATTTTTTCTTTAATCACCACCTATTTTGCTGGGTTGTTTCCTGCTCGTAAGGCCAGTAAAATAGACCCAGTAGTTATTATCAGAGGGAAATAATATGAGCATTGTACTTCAGGCAAAAGGTATTAGTAAAAACTTTCATGATCCAGTTACTATACAGGTTTTAAAAGATGTAAGTTTTGAAATTAATAGGGGAGAGTTTGTATCTGTGATTGGTAAGTCGGGTTGTGGTAAATCTACTTTGCTATATATTTTATCGACTATGGATACTGATTACGAAGGAGATTTGTTAATAGATGGCGTGGCCATGCGCAATAAAAAAGAAAGCGAGTTGGCATTGGTAAGAAATGAAAAAATAGGTTTCGTTTTTCAGTTTCATTATTTATTAAACGAGTTTAGTGTGTTGCGCAATGTAATGTTACCCGGTTTAAAATTAGGCAAATACACTGAGCAAGAAGTGGAGCATCGTGCGATGGAAAAGTTGCGGGTTTTGGGTATTGATAACGAAGCGCACAAATTGGCTAATCAGCTTTCTGGTGGACAAAAACAACGGGTAGCAATAGCACGTGCATTAATAAACGACCCCTTAATTATTATGGGTGATGAGCCTACTGGTAACTTAGATAAAAAGAACAGCAAGATAGTATTTGATATTTTTAACGAACTCGCTCATGAGTTTAAGCAAACGTTACTTATTGTTACCCACGATAATGAATTTGCGCAAAGTACCGATCGCATTATTGAAATGGAGGATGGAAGAATAATCAGGATGTAATTATTTATTAAGGATAATGCAGGTCTGTTTTATATATCAAACAAACCTGCATTAAAATGTTAAGGGCTTACTAGGTGTATACCTACATTAAAATATAAAGCACCACTTAATTCATTAATCATGGCATATTGCTGTTTGCCTACAAATCCTCTAAAAAAATCTGTTCCGTCTTTTTCTGTATAATCTGCTCTATACGAGAAATTGTATCTGTAGCCAGCTTGAATACTGCCCCAAATAAATCCTGAAATTTGACGCTGGTATTCCATCCTAAAACGTAATTCACCCCTTCTAAGTTCAAGTTCTCTATTACTTGCAGTTGATATTCCGCCAATTCTATAACTCTGTCCGTCTAATTCGTATCCTCCTAATAATAAACTTCTCGCATTAAAATTTTTTCTTACGTGTGCCCTTGCAGGGAATAAAATTTCTGTTCCCCATGTTCTGCTGGGTGCTGTCCAGTTGAACAATAAGATTGGAACATAATTTAATTCGCCCGTACGATAAGTGCGGGTCAAACCAACTGCCCATTGTTTTCTATCGTTTGGTCTTTTACCCCAAAGTAAAGATGCCGAGTATCTTAAAAATCGTAGGCCTTGAGGATTATCCAATGCATAGTTCCCACTTAAATCGGCAGCAAATTGTGCCAATAAAAATTGCTTTTCGTTTAATGGCTTAAAAACGGTAGAGTTTAGTCCGAAAGTAGTTAAACCA
Source organism: Bacteroidota bacterium (assembly GCA_947459075.1). GTDB lineage: Bacteria > Bacteroidota > Bacteroidia > UKL13-3 > UKL13-3 > UBA6183. The sequence goes on along the minus strand of CANHBJ010000066.1, from coordinate 1,865 downwards.
TTTTTAGAGATGTTTTGGATAAGCGATGTATCATTTATAGGTCCTTTTACATCTGCAAATGAGTAATTGGTTCTCCAAAAATTTCCACCCAACTGCCACAAAAATTTATTACTTGATATGACAGGTATGTTTGCAAACAACCTTAAACCACCTGTGCTATTTACTTTGGCGGATTCGTTGTAGTTGTTAATTGATGTTCCTTTTGCATAATCACCTTGTGAAGACAAATTCATTTCATAAGGTAACTGATGATCCCAAGCTATTGATACAAAACGAGCAGGACTTAAGTCGAAAATTTTGGGATTACAAAAGGTGATGTTCTTTCCATCAGTAGGTGTTGCATTCTCGTACATGGAGAAGTCTTCCTCTTCTTGGGAAGTATTAACTGAATCCGTTTGAGCAAATAATGGAGTGCAGCCTAACAAAAAAATTAGGAGAGTAAGGTTTTTCATTAGTTAGCTTTTATTTCCAATCGTTTCCAAACATCGGTTCTTCCAAGTGCTTTAACACCAATGTAGCCTCTAATTTCTAAGGTGCTTTTATCCTTCATGTTTATTTCGCAGCTATAGGTACTTCCATTTTCAGGATCATAAATTGTACCCTCATTCCATTGGTCTTTACCTCCATAAACAAAGTCTTTTAACATTCGGTATCCTTTTAACGGCACATTTCTCATTGATTCGTCAGGGTTATTTTTATCAACTTTAGGTTTTTGAGTATTAGGATCGTTTGGTTCTTTTAGCCAAACAATTTTACCGTAGTATTTGGTTCCAATTTTTTCAATTTTAACTTTAGCCTTTCCACTGCTTGGTTGCCAAACACCTATCAATCTGTCGCCTTCATCATTTGAGGTAAAACCTAAAAACAGCATAATTAGTACTAATAACGAGCATAGTTTTGTTGTCATCTTCATCATGGTATTTATTATTTAGTTAGAATTTTAAATGTAAGATTTGCTTTAAAGTTAAATGTAGCGTCCATATCTTTCTTAAGATTGGCATCTAATAAAAGAATAAAATCATCATTGCTAAAAATTTTGTTTAGCCCATCTTGTTCTGAAGCTACGGTTAATGTAATTTCTTTTTGATTAGATGGCAGTGGATTTATGAAACCAACTTTCATCATATCAGAATTATTACTTACCAATTGAAGCGAGAGGTCTTGTATCGCACCTTCTTCAATACTATCAGGCAAAGTAATTGTTGCAGATGTTAATATCACACCTTCTACTTGTTCAGGATTGATGTTGTTGTTTTTTAAAGTACCTTTAATTACAGATTGAAATGTATTAGGACCTTCAAAGTATGGCCCCTCTGCTTCCAACATAACATCTTTTACTTCAATTACATTTTCGGTTTGTTTACCGCAAGAGAACAAACCGAATGCGAAAATTGCAATTAGATAAATTTTTTTCATACAGTGTTAACTTTATTCGGTAAAAATAGTTTTATGTATGATTTTTCCAAACACATTACTTTTGTTTATGAGTTCATTGCAATTCACTTGGATATGTGAGTTCATAAAAAAACGCGCGGCTTGCATGCAAGCCGCGCGTTTTTTTAAATATTTTATAACCTGTTAATTTACCAACTGCCACCACTTCCGCCACCACCAAAGCCACCGCCACCAAATCCACCAAATCCTCCACCGCTTCCACTTCCTCCTGAAAATCCTCCACTGCCTAGTGTGCCTCCCCAAAATATAGGTCCACCCAAACCACCACGGCTGCGGTTTCCTCTGCCACCACCACGGCTAAATAAAACAAGAATTATAATTACAACGATAATGATGACAACTGCAGAAGGTCTTTTTTCTGATTGTCCTAGTTCTTTATCATTCACAAATTCGCCCGCAGCAGCTTGCAT
>CANHBJ010000065.1 GCA_947459075.1 Bacteroidota bacterium | reverse complement strand
GTAGCACAACCTCATCCAATTAACAAACATTTCGAAATAATTGGCATGGCCCGCTTTTAAAAGATCAGTGGCTTGCACTATACTTCCTTCAGAAATTGCAGCAATTGCACTGGCAACATCTGGTGTAGTGTCAAATTTTTCACTTAAATATTGGGCAATTTCTTGCTCTTGTAACCTTGGAATGCGCATGGTTTGTGCACGAGACAAAATGGTAGCTATAACCTTGTCTGCATCCTGAGCAACAAGAATTATCAGGGTTTGTGCAGGCGGTTCTTCCAATAATTTAAGTAAAATATTGCCTTCCGTACGCATGTATTCAGGTAACCAAATAATTACTGTTTTGTATTTGGCTTCATATGGTTTTAATCCTAATTTCCTGATGATATCGCGGCACTCTTCGGCAGTAATATTTCCCTGTTTTTTACCTTCAGAATCAAGATTTAAAATCCAGTCTAGTTCGCTTAGATAAGGATTTGCGATAAAAGCATCACGCCATTCGGCAATAAATTCATTGCTTAGTTTTTTCTTTTCGATGGCAATGGTAGGAAACGTGAAATGTAAATCGGGATGTACCAATTTGGTAAATTTAATGCATGAAGCACAGGTTCCACAACTGTCTTCATCTGTTGCATTTGGGCAATTTATATATTGTGCATATGCAACTGCCAAAGGAAGTGCTCCCACACCTTCAGCTCCTAAAAATAGTTGCGTATGGCTAATACGACCATTTTTTACGGTTTGAATTAATTTGTTTTTTATGTGTTGTTGACCAACAATATTTTTGAACTGCATAATTTAAGTGTGTAAAAATAGCGCAATGCAGTGTTGCATAAAAGAAAAAATTCTTGGTTGGTGTTGCTTGTTGGTAAATAACTGTTTGCTAGATGTTTTGTGTTTGTGATTTACCATGCATAAATACACTACAAATTAAAAAAGGTGCATGAAAACCTTTATTGTAATTAACTAAAAAAGGGTTATGTATCAATCGAATAGATTCAGGCTCGAAAAAAAGTAAAATGGGAAATTTAATGCAAAAAAGATATTATTATCTTTTTTGCATTAAATTTCTTTACGCAACCTGGCTACAGGAATGTTTAATTGTTCCCTATATTTTGCTACTGTTCTGCGGGCTATGTTATAGCCTTTTTCTTTTAAAATATCCATTAAACGCTCGTCTGGCAAGGGTTTATGTTTGTCTTCCGCCTCAATGGCATCCTTTAATATTTTCTTTACCTCTCTACTGCTCACCTCTTCGCCTTCATCATTTGTTATACCCTCACTAAAGAAGAATTTTAAAGGAATCACGCCAAAATCTGTTTGTACATATTTACTATTGGCTACACGGCTAATGGTAGAAATATCCAACCCTACTTTTTCTGCAATATCTTTAAGTATCATGGGCTTCATTTTAGTTTCATCGCCCTCCAAAAAATATTCATATTGGTGATGTAAAATGGCGTTCATGGTAATTAGCAAGGTATGTTGACGTTGTCTAATGCTATCAATAAACCAACGTGCACTATCAAGTTTTTGTTTAATAAATTGCACAGTTTGTTTTAATTCTTTACTTGGATTTGGATTAGCGTCATAACCCTTTAATGTTTCCATATAGTTACGGCTAATTCTTAAATCGGGGGCATTGCGTGCAGTTAGTTGCACCTCTAAATTACCATCATTATCAACCAAAACAAAATCTGGATTGATAAACTGTGGCTTTCCTGCAGATGCACTTTCTCCTGGTTTAGGGTTAAGATGGGTAATTACTGTAATGGCTAATTTTAAATCAGCATCAGTAATTTTATATTGCTTGGTAAGCTTGTCATAATGTTTCTTAATAAAATCTTCAAAATCGTTTCGTATGATATTCTCAGCCAAAACAACTTCTTTTCTGTCATGATTTTTACGTTTAAGTTGAAGCAATAAGCAATCTTGCAAAGATGTTGCAGCAATACCTGCTGGGTCAAGTGATTGAATTTTATGCAAACAAACCTGCATTTCATCCATCGTTGCTTCTACATTTTGCCCAAAGGCCAAATCGTTAATAATGGCATCAAGCTCCCTACGCAAATAACCGTCATCATCTATGGTACCAATAATCTGTCGGCCAATCATTTCCTCTCGCTCATTAATTGCAATGGCAATAAACTGTTCCAATAAACTATCATGAAAACTAGCTGTTTCAGCAAAAGGAATATCCTTACGGTCTTCATCGTTCCCTTCATCACTCAGGTGGAAACCTTCAGAATCATAATCATCATTTACGTATTCTTTTACATCAAAAGTATCATCTGCTAAATAATCTTCAACCGACACATTGGCCTCTGCTTCTGTTCCCTCAGCAATTTCTACCTCATTTTCTACCTGTTCTTTAGGGGCTGCATCCTCATCATCCCCCTTTAATAAAGCAGGATTTTCAATCAATTCATTATCTATACGTTGCTGTAAATCAACAGCATTAAGCTGCAACAACTTAATAAACTGTATCTGTTGAGGAGAAAGCTTTTGTAGCTGCTTTTGTTGTAGTCCTTGCTTTAACATAATGGTGCTATACTAAAAATTATGCCAATCTTTGTTAAAGTACGTAAACACTAGTATGTAAATATTATTATTTTCGCACTTTCAAATCAGCTAACAAAAGTAATAAATGTATATTAAAGATTTAAGCAAATACGAAAGCCAAGAAATTACACTTAAAGGTTGGGCAGCGAATAAACGGGAGAGTAAAGGTTTAGTATTTATAATTTTACGCGATGGCACAGGCCTTTGCCAATGCGTTGTAGATGCAAATAGCGTAAGTGAAACTATTTTTAATGAGGCACGCAAAGCGACCTTAGAAACATCTTTAAGCATAACAGGTAAAATTGTTAAAGATGAAAAACAAATAGGAGGTTACGAATTACAAGCCACCAATATTGAGCTAATACAAGTAGCGGTTGACTATCCAATTGCGAAGAAAGAGCATGGAATTGAGTTTTTGATGGACAATCGCCATTTATGGTTACGCAGCCAAAGACAATGGGCTATTATGCGTATTCGTAACACCATCATTTTTGCTATCCATAAATTTTTTCAAAATGAAGGTTTTTTACAAATGGATGCCCCTTTATTTACAGGTAACGCTGTAGAAGGCACATCTACTTTATTTGAAACTGATTTTTATGGAGATGCGGCCTACTTATCTCAATCGGGTCAGCTTTATGGAGAGGCCATGGCTATGGCGCACAACAAAATTTATACTTTTGGTCCAACTTTCCGCGCAGAAAAAAGTAAAACACGTAGGCACTTATCTGAGTTTTGGATGATTGAACCTGAAATGGCTTTCCATGATATTTTTGATAACATGGATTTAATTGAGCGTTTTTTACGTGCTGTAGTAACCGAAGTTTTAAACACCAACAAAGCCGAATTAGAACTTATTGGACGTGATTCCGCAATTCTTGAAAACGTTGTTAAACCTTTCCCTCGTTTAACTTACGATGAGGCAGTGAAAATAATAAAAGGAGAAGTTGATGTGAATGGAGTAAACGCAATTACCAGTTTGGAGCAAGAACTTGCCGAGGTTAAAAACAGCATTGAGGTAACCAAAAAAGAAATTGACGAGCGCGAAGAAAAAATCAAAACTCCTGGTATGAAAAAAGGAGAAATTGGTTTTAACCAAGCAAAAATAGATAAATTAAAACAAGAGCTTTCTGATTTAGAAGAACAAGAGAGAAATATTCCGGGTTGGTTAAATAGTGCACGTAATTTTGAGTACGGTAACGATTTTGGCGGAAGTGATGAAACTGTATTAACTCGTTTGTTCGACAGACCAATTATGGTTTATAATTGGCCACATGAAGTAAAAGCATTTTACTTAAAACGCGACCCTGAAAATAGCAATTTTGCCCGCGGTGTGGATACATTGGCACCTGAAGGATATGGCGAAATTGTTGGTGGAGGAGAACGTGAAACAGACCTCAACTTATTGGTAGAAAAAATTAACGAACACCAATTACCTATGCAAGCGTTTGAATGGTATTTGGATTTACGCAGATATGGTTCAGTTCCACACTCAGGTTTTGGTTTAGGTTTAGAACGTTTGGTAACATGGGTATGTAAATTACCACATGTTCGCGAGAGTATTCCTTTCCCACGCATGTATGGTCGTTTAATGCCTTAATGAAAGCTAAATACTCTGTTTTCATCCTATTTCTTTTTAGTATCACCCCATATTTAGCAAATGCAGATGGAGGTGATACTACTTACATAAAAACTTTTAAGCGCAAGTATAACGTACAGTTTAACTCGTGGTTAACAGATATTGATGTATTGGTAAATCCAATTGGAAAGGATAAAGATTTTGGAATTAAGTTACAGCCCAATGTAAAAGGTCAGGCAGGTTTTGCATTTGGATTTAAACATTTTACTGTTGCATTAGGTTTTCAGCTGCCCGGTACAGAAAGTGATGTAAATAAGCGCGGTAAAAGTCAATACTACGATTTTTCGTTCGGATACTTTCAGCGAAAATTTGGTGGCGAAATATATTACAGATATTTCCAAGGTATGCAACGAGGGCGAAATGATTTTGCATTAGCAACCATACGACCTGATATATATGTTTCGAATGGAGGATTTAATTTTTTTTACGCAGCCAACCATAAAAAATTCTCCATGCGCTCTGCATTTTCGCAGCAAGAACAACAAATAAAATCTGCAGGTTCTTTTTTATTATTAACCAATTTTCAATTTAGAAACTTATTAGCCGACTCATCCATTATTGCTCCCATTATTGATAACGAACCAACATTTTCTGATTTAGCAGGATTAAAACAAATGCGATTTATTACCTTTAGCTTAAGACCTGGTTACGGTTATAATTTCTTATCAAAAAACGGAAGATGGTTCTTTTCTCCATCAATTTTTTTGGGTTTAGGTAGTGGTTGGTATACCTCGCAATCAAACATAGGTTTTAAAACAGGTTTACCGGTTGATGCCGCTTTACACGCCAAAATATTTGTAGGCTACAATCATCCTGAATGGTACATTAGTGCTTTTTATGCGCACGATAGTAATCTTAACATTTTTAAAAGTAGTTTTGTTAACCTTGACACACGTAGCGTTGGTATAAACCTTGGCTACAGAATAAACAGCATAGGTACAAAATGGCTTTAAGTTTTAAATACGTAGTAGCAACTGCACTTATTTTATGTTACACCAATACATTTGCGCAACAAAAAAACTTTGTATTGCGCACCATGGATTGGGGCTATAGAATTGTGCAAGGCGACTCGGCAAAACCTAAAAAAAAGTACTTATTTATTGTTCCAATTGTTTCTTATAAACCAGAAACTCGCTGGCAATTGGGCGTATCAACATCACATTTTTTTAGAGCTAAAAATAACGATAGTGTTACACGACCCTCTGTTGTTAGGCTAAACATTAGTTACACGCAAAATAACCAACTTAGCATTCGGCCTATGTTTGAAGTGTTTACAGCAAATAACAAATACAGCCTTCGAGGTTTATTACAGTATAGTAATTTCATTGAAAACTACTGGGGCATTGGAAACAACACACCCGAAAGTAATAAAGAAGTATACAGTTTTAATCAATACAAAGCCAATATTAAAGCAACACGACAACTTAAAAAAGGAGTCTATTTAGGTTTACAAATAGATTACGAAAAGTTGTATAACATAGAACATGAACGTGGGAGCTTAATGGCCGCATCAAATGTAACAGGGGTTAATGGTTATTATTATTCTGGATTAGGACCTGTTTTAACTTTAGACAATAGAAATCAAATTTACTTCCCTACAAAGGGACATATCGTAGATATTTCTTCATCCATAAGAAACAAAAAATTTGGCAGCAGCAGTAGTTTTGCTAATATTACAATTGACGCAAGGAAATACATTAGGCTTTGGAAAGAAAATGTTTTGGCAATGCAAACTTTCATTTCATTTAATGATGGAGATGTGCCATACAGAGCAATGGGCACTTTAGGTAACGAAAGTTACTTTAGGGGCTATTATTATGGTAGATACCGCGATAAACACGAAGTTAGTCTGCAAGCAGAATTGCGCAAACAAATATGGGGTCCATTAAGTATGGTTGCTTTTGGCGGTTTGGGAAATGTGGCATCAACCCCAGAAAAACTGAACAAATTTATTAAACCGATGTATGGCTTAGGTTTGAGAATTAAGGCTATACCTAGAGAAAAAATAAACTTTAGGTTAGATTATGCTCGCGGAAGCAATGGATTACACGCTTTTTATGTTACATTAAACGAGGCCTTTTAGCTGATTTTAAATTAGTTCTTAAAGTTATTTCAAACCGTTGCTTAATCCATTACTTTTTTACACCTTTGCACACTTAAAAAATTCATTCTCTGAACAATATTATAGAAATAAAACCGCTGCTCGAAGCTGCTGTTAAGCCTAACATTGTAATAACAACACATCATAAACCCGATGCTGATGCCCTTGGATCATCTTTGGGTTTGTACAATTACTTATTGTTAAAGGGCCTACAACCTATTGTTGTATCGCCTACAGATTATGGCGATTTTTTAAAGTGGATGCCTGGAGAACCTACTGTTATCGATTTTGAAGCAGAACCTGACCACTCAGCAAGTTTAATTGCCCATGCCGATTTAATTTTTTGTCTTGACTTTAATGCACTAAAACGCATCAACCAAATGGGAGAATTGGTAGCGACAAGCAAGGCTAAAAAAGTAATGATTGACCATCATTTAGAGCCTGAAAATTTTGCTGCCTACCAATTGCACAATACACAACGCAGCAGTACTTGCGAGTTAATTTATGAGATGATTGATTTGTTTGGAGATGCCGATTTGGTAAATGAAGACATTGCTAATTGTTTGTATGCAGGTATTATGACAGACACCGCTTCGTTTAAACATGGAAGTACTTACCCAAGTACACATAAAGTTGCCGCACAACTTTTGGCTAAGGGGGCTATTCCAAATTTAATACACGAACACATTTACGATAACTTTTCATACGATAGGATGCGTTTTATTGGCTTTTGCTTGAACGAAAAAATGCAGTTGCTACGTGAATATAATACTGCATTAATTTGTGTTACTGCAGAAGAGCTAAAACGTTATAACATTATAACAGGTGATACCGAAGGTTTGGTAAACTATGGTTTAGCGATTAGAGATATAAACTTTTCTGTGTTGATTGTTGATAGAACTGTTGCTAGAAAAATGAGTTTTAGAAGCAAAGGAAAGTTTCCAGCCAACGAATTTGCAAAAAAATACTTTAGTGGCGGGGGCCATTTTAATGCAGCAGGTGGAGAAAGCCATGATGCTATAGAAATTGTAGAAACTAAATTTAAAGAAGCACTAGCTGCTTATAAACACTTATTAATTTAAACAAAAATGAAAAAGTCAATATCCTTACTTGCTGCTGTAGCAGCTTTATTTACCGTGGCATGCGGTGGATACAAAACAACAGACAACGGTGTTAAATACCGTATTATTACCGATAACACTGAAGGTCGCGCAGTTGATGGCGATACCAATGCAGTGTTATTTATGAATTACAAACTTGCAATCGAATCAACTGACTCTACTTTGGTTGAAACCTTTAGCAAAAATAGCCCAGTTTATATTCCAGTTGCTGAACCTAATTTTAGAAAAGCGTTTGAATTATTAAGCGTAGGAGATAGTGCTGAACTGTTAATTAATGCTGATACTTTCTTTATGAAAAGCTTTGGTCAAAGCAGACCAACCTGGATTAAGGAAGCCGATAACATTAAGTTTATTGTTAAGGTTGTTGACATCATGAATCAACAAGAAATTATGAAAAAAGAACAAGAAGACATGTCGAAATTACAACAAGCCGATTCTCTTGCTTTTAATCAAATGATTTCTACATTACCTGATGCAAAGAAAACTGCAAGCGGCTTATTTTATGTAGTTCAAAAAGCAGGAAACGGCAAAACACCTAAAAAAGGTGATAAAGTTAAAGTGCTTTACAAAGGTACCTTACTTAACGGACAAGTTTTTGATGAGAACTTAAATGAAGGCATATCTTTCCCAGTTGGCTTAGGACAAGTTATACCAGGTTGGGATGAAATATTACAGTTAATGAAAGAGGGTGATAAATTTAAGGCTGTAATTCCTTGGAATTTGGCTTATGGTAACCGTGGTAACGGACCTATTCCTCCTTTCAGCACTTTGGTGTTTGAAATGGAATTGGTTAAAGTTAACTAGAATTAAAACTACGTATTTATGAAACACCTGTTATTAGTAATAATCAGTTTGTGTTATTTGGTGAGTTTAAAAGCCCAATACGCGCCTGCCATTACTAAGGCAGGTGTTTTATTTTATGATATTATTCCAGTTAACGATAGCTTAAATAAACGTAAAACTAAAGTTGATGATTTATTGGATATTGATTACCATATGTCCATAGCTTCTAACGATTCTGTTTTGGCCGAAACGTTCACCAAAAATCAACCTGTAACTGTACCTGCTACACACCCTAGTTTTAGGGGTGTTTTTAAAGAAATGAAAAAAGGAGATCGGGTTAATATTGTTATCTCGGCCGACTCGTTTTACAAGTACACCATCAACGCACCTTTACCACCATACATAAAACAAGGTGATAGTTTACGCTTTTACATTAAGGTGCATGATATTATGAATGAACCTGAATTTGCAGCAAAAGAATATGCAAAAGAATTGGAACAAACACGCGAAGATTCTATTACATCGGCCAAGTTTATTTCAAGCTATCAACGCATAAATAAAACGCACACGGGATTATATTATGTAATAAGTAAACCGGGTGCAGGTAAACAACCCTTAGCAGGAAGTAAAGTAACAGTTAAGTATCGTGGTTATTTAATGAATGGTAAGGTATTTGAAAGCAACCAAGATGGATATACTTTTATACTAGGCAGTAAAGAAGTAATTGCAGGATGGAATGAAGGCATAAAACTCATGCGTGAAGGTGGGCGTTTTAAATTTATTATTCCACCATACTTAGCTTATGGCGGAAGTGGAGCTGATATAATTCCTCCTTTTACCACCATAATTTTTGATATAGATTTGATTAGTGTTGAATAACTTTTATATTTAATTTTTATTACTAAAATAAATACAAGGCATGAAAAAAATTATTGCATCATTATTGTTCGTAACATTAGGTACAAGCCTATTGGCTCAACAACCTAAAGTGGCTACTAAACCAAAAGTAACCAGTAACAAAACCAAACAACAAACACCTTCAAAACCAAAACAAACTCAAAAAATGGAATTGAATAAAGAATACACCACCGCATCGGGTTTAAAATACAAACTAACCCATAAAGGTAACGGAATAAAAGCTATAGCAGGAGCAAAAGTTTCTGTGCACTACACAGGAACATTAACCGATGGTAAAAAATTTGACAGCAGCAGAGACCGCAATCAACCATTTACATTTAATTTAGGGCAAGGACAAGTAATTAAGGGTTGGGATGAAGGTATTGCTTTGTTGCAAGTTGGCGATAAGGCTGTGTTTACAATTCCACCTAGTTTAGGATATGGCGCTAATGGTGCGGGAGGATCAATTCCTCCTAATGCAACTTTAATTTTTGAAGTGGAGTTAATTGACGTAAAAGAGCCAATTAAACCTTGGAATGTAAAAAGCACTGATACCATAACAACAACTAGTGGTTTACAATATATTGTAGTTGAAAAATCGAGTAACCCCGAAGCAGTAAAAGCTGAAAATGGTAAAACTGTTGATGTGCATTACACAGGTTTTTTAATGGGTGGTAAAGTGTTTGATTCGTCTATAGAAAGAGGCCAGCCAATTAGTTTTGAGTTGGGCCAAGGACGTGTAATTAAAGGTTGGGAAGAAGGCATTGCCTTAATGCATGTTGGTGATAAGTTACGTTTAATAATACCATCAAACTTAGCTTACGGACCAAATGGTGCAGGAGGAGTTATTCCACCAAATGCTACTTTATTATTTGATGTGGAGTTGGTAAATGTCAAGTAACGTTAGAAATTCGAAAGTATACATCGGTAGAAGTTAAATAATGAATATCGAATATTGAATAATGAAGCATTGATTTACTTGATATAATAAATAAATCCACACACCTAAATCACGTCAAAACGATATAAAAGATTTAACGCAGAGGGTTGTGAAAAGTCTTGCGAGGATTTGAGCATAGTCGCTTTCAGATTTGAGAGTACGCAGACCATTGGTACAGACCGAAGCGTCTGCTAGCAAAGCCTGCGGCATTGGGGAGAGTTTAACTTACACAGATAAATTAATGTTTGCAAGTAACAGCCTCTTCGAGTTTAATATACAGACCGAAGCGTAAGTATTCGGAACGCAGTGGAGAGTATCGAGAAGGGATTGTTAAAATTATTACTTTTACTCACTCCTATTTTAGCTACGCTGAATTTCGTTTCGAAACTCGAAGCACGAAATTTTATATAACAATCGGCCGTTCAGCAATAGTTGAATGGCCGATTTTTTTTAGCGAATAATCTCTAACAGTTTCTTTACCACAAGGAGCACAAGTTATTTTCACTAGGTACACTATGGTTGCCGCTCACAGAAACCACGGAATTGAGCAGAAAATACCTTAGTCATACCTTGTGTTCATAGTGCATTCTTTCTGAGCCTTGTGGTTAATCCTCCCCTTATATGACAATTCTATATATTTGAATCATGAAAAATACATCAATCGCATTTGTAGCTTTATTGTTTATTGCCATTATTGCTCAAAGTTGTAACCAACAGCCTAAAGTAATAAATACCAAACCTTGGGACATCAAAACAACTGATACCATAACTACCGAAAGCGGTTTGAAATATTTAGTGGTTGAAAAAAGTAATAACCCTACCAAAGCCGAAAAAGGCATGGTGGTAAATGTACATTACACAGGCTTTTTACTTGATGGAAAAGTATTTGATTCATCTATTGAAAGGGGCAACCCCATTAGTTTTGAATTAGGAACAGGAAGTGTAATTAAAGGTTGGGATGAAGGTATTGCTTTGATGAACATTGGCGATAAATACCGTTTAATTATTCCTGCTGATTTAGGCTACGGAACAAACGGTGCCGGAAGTGATATTCCTCCTAATGCCACCTTGTTGTTTGATGTGGAGTTGGTGAATGTCAAGTAACGTTAGAAATTCGAAAGTATACATCGGTAGAAGTTAAATAATGAATATCGAATGTTGAATATTGAATAAAGAAGTATTGATTTACTTGATATAATAAATAAATCCACACACCTAAATCACGTCAAAACGATATAAAAGATTTAACGCAGAGTTAGGTGAACAGTCTTGAGAGGATTTGAGCATTGTCAAGTACAAAATTGAGAGTACGCAGACCATTTGTACAGACCGAAGCGTCTGCTAGCAATACCTGCGGAAGGTTTAAATTAAAGATAGATAAATTAATATTTGAACGCATTAGCCTCTTCGAGTGTCACGATTGCAAATCGGGATGTATCGAGAAGTGGATTGTTAAAATTAATTTATTATCTAAACTTCTGCTCTCGATACTCGCGCCAACCACAGCCTATGCAAAGCGAACTCGAGCAGGCTTATACTTTGCGAAGCAAACTCCTTTACTCAGAAGCGGTATACTTTGCACCCTATTTAACTGACAGACGCTTCGGTCTACACCGATGGTCTGCGAAAAACTCATTTACCTCTGCGGTAAAAAGTAAAAAAAGTTTTATAAATGAATATTTGTAATCTCAATTGCTGCAAGTGAGCAGGGTAATTGGGTGTTATAGAGAATGGAAATGTTACAACATCTCGATACGGCCACTTAATACTTTATAGTGTTTTGAATTTCAAAAACTCAACAATAATATCCCAACATTAAGATGAAATGTAAAGTGAATCATGAAGGTAAACACCTTATTCAAAATTCATAACTCAACATTAAGCAATACCTACCTCGCTGCTCACATACTTCAACCCACCACGCTC
>CANHBJ010000064.1 GCA_947459075.1 Bacteroidota bacterium | reverse complement strand
TTGTAACACTTAAAATTGGTGATCAAACTTCACGTTTACTTATAGACACCGGAGCAAGCAAAACAGTTTTTGATAGCGAACGTGTGTTACAGTTCGTACATGAAAAAAAAATAAAAAAAAACGATAGCAAATCTGTAGGTTTAGGTGTAGCAGAAATGGAAACTAAAGTTGTTAAGTTAAAAAATGTAACAATAGGAAAGTTCTCGTTAAAAAAAATTGATGTTGCAGTTTTACCAATTGGCCATGTTAATCAAACCTATAAGCAAATAAATTTACCACCTATTGATGGTGTACTTGGTAGTGATTTTTTAATGAAATTTAAGGCCGTTATAAATTATCGAAAAGCAGAAATTGTTATTAATACAAACAAAAACTAACCGCATTTATTTGTTTGATTAAAAAATATATTTTACCTTCCTACCTGATTAAAAAGTATCCGTTATGCAAACGCAGTTTATAAATAAAATGAGTAAAGTAGAGGCCGGATTTCATATGTTGATGTTATTATCATTGGCCGATGGTAAAGTTCAACAATCAGAAAGTGATGTTGTTATAGATTTTTTAAATGATCATTTTGATGGACAATTAGATTTAATTAAAGAACAAGCCTTTTTAAGGGCACTTCCAATAGAAGAGCATGAGAAACATTTTTTGGAAACAGCCCAACATTTTTATACCATTAGCAACGAAGACGAACGTCATACCCTAACGCACTTTGCAATGGAAGTAGCCATGGCAGATGAAGCTATGCAATCAACAGAAAATAAGTTGATTAATATTCTATACGATACTTGGGATATTGAATAAATATTCATTTTTTTATTTTTTGTAAAGCCGCTTTTAATATGTTATTAGCGGCTTTTTTTATATCAAACAATTCGTTTTTACTGATAAATATCACGCTTATTCTTATTTAGACTAAATCCATTTAAGTATATTTGTACCAGTTAAAACGCAATTATCTTTATGAAAAAAGGTGTACTTCTTACCGTTTTATTGTTGTTGGTATTTGGTTCAATATACGCTGCCAATGTTAAAGGCATTTTGGTTAACGACAATCAGATTGTGCAGTCTAACAAAATGTTGTATTTAACTAATGGCGAGCAAACCACAACAAATATTATTGGTGTATTTATTTTTCAATCTCTTTTAAAGGGCAGTTACGAGTTAAAAACAGAAGTAGGTGGACAGTTGGTTACTTTAATTTGTTTCACAATAAAAGATGAAACGAAGGATGTAGACTTAGGTAATGTTATTTTACGTAATAAAATTCAATTACCCGAAGTAGAGATAAAAGATCAAATCATAAACAAAGGCATTGAACGAATGCCCGATATAAAAGATAACGTGATATATGCTGGAAAAAAAACAGAGGTTATTCGTTTATCTTTTGCTAGTGCCAACCTAGCGCAAAACAACTCGCGACAAATATTTGCAAAAGTGCCAGGGATACATGTGTGGGAGAGCGATGGCAGCGGTGTGCAAATGGGTGTAGCTTCAAGGGGGTTAAGTCCTAATAGAATGTGGGAGTTTAATACCCGACAAAATGGTTACGATATTTCTGCTGATCCATTTGGTTACCCAGAAGCTTATTATACACCTTCTGTTGAATCGTTAGATAGAATTGAAGTGATAAGAGGTGCGGCATCTTTACAATATGGGCCGCAGTTTGGTGGAGTGATTAACTATGTTAAAAAACGTTCGGTTAGTGGTAAAAAAATAGGTATTGAAAGTACACAAACTATGGGTAGTTATGGTATGTTTAGCACATTTAATGCCATTGGTGGTAACTATAAAAAGTTTAGTTACTACGCCAATATAAATTACCGCAGATCAGATGGATGGAGACAAAATAATGGCTACAACACTTGGAATGGTTATGTTAATTTGGGTTATCAACTTAATAAAAAAATAAATATAAATGCAGAGTATACCCGCATGGATCAGTTGGTACAACAACCCGGTGGTTTAACCGATTCTATGTTTAATGTCAATGCACAACAATCTATCCGTGCACGCAATTGGTTTAAGTTGGTTTGGAATATCGCAGCATTAAACTTCGACTATCAAATAAATAGCAATAATAAATTAAACATTAAAGCTTTTGGTTTGATGGGCGAACGCTTAAGTATTGGTTTTATGAATGCCATAAATACAGCTGATGTAAAAGATGCTAATGGTATTTATGGTTTACGTTTATTTGATCAAGATAATTACAATAATTATGGTTTGGAAGCTCGACATTTATACACTTATCGTATAGGTAAACAAAAACAATCGTTAGCAGTAGGTGCAAGATATTACTTAGGAAATACAGATAGGATTCAAAATGAATTTGGTAACCGCGGAATAGATTACAATTTATCAACTGAACGAAACGTATTGAAACGTAACCTTAATTTTAAAACGCACAACGTGGCATTATTTGCCGAGCATTTATTTAATATCAGCAAACGTTTAAGCATAACTTCAGGTGTGCGTTACGAGCATTTAAAAAATACAGCAAATGGTATTTTAGATTCAAAAAATGTTGATAGAGAGAGCTCACGCAGTTTTGCTTTATTTGGTGTTGGCGCTCAATATAAAGTAACCAGTAATACCAATGCATATGCAAATATTACGCAAGGTTATCGTCCAGTTTTGTTTAGCGATATTTCTGTGGCCACTACAGATTCTATCAACCAAGATTTAAAGGATGCATCTGGTTATAACTTCGATATAGGATACCGTGGTAATGTTGGTCGTTTTGTTAGTTTTGATGTGAGTGCATATTTCATGCATTACGGTAACCGTATTGGAAATTATATTGTTAATACCAAAAACTACCGAACTAACATTGGTGCCTCAGAAAGTAAAGGAATTGAAAGTTATATTGAAATTTCTCCAACCAATTTCTTCAAATCATTTAAAGGTGGCCATATTAATTTATTTGCAACCCTAGCATATACTCAGGCCGAATATGTTTCATGGAACGACCCTGATGTAAATAAAAATCTAAACGGAAAACGAGTAGAAAACGCACCCAAATATATTCACCGTTTTGGCATTACTTACCGTTATAAAGTATTAACTACATCAATACAATATAGCATGGTGGGCGATGCGTTTGCAGATGCACTAAATACAACTAAACCCAATGCGATTGCTACAGCAGGTTTAATACCAAGTTACCAAGTTGCCGATTGGTCGTTTCAATTCACTATCATAAAATCTTATCACATTAGTGGCGGTATAAATAATGTTTTTGATATCAAATACTTTACACGAAGATCTGGTGGATATCCAGGTCCTGGTTTATTGCCTGCTGAAGGGCGTTTATGGTATATTGGATTGGGTGTTAAATTATAATTAGATGCCTTTAAAAGCGAATTTTAAAAATCAGATTCGTTTTTTTATTTTTCTACTTCTATCCAAACTTCTTTGCCTGAACGTGGCGTTATAGAATTTAAACTTGGCATAAAACTGATGTGCTTGAAGTAAGGTTTAAAATAGGTTTCATATTCTGTTACATTACCACCAAATGGTGGGCCACCATCAAATTTGGTATTAAACAATAAACCCACTAGTTTGCCATTAGGAGTAAGCAATTCATACATGTGCTTTGCATAACTGGCTCTTAAGTTTGGGTTGATTGCACAAAAGAAAGTTTGTTCCAAAATCAAATCGTAGGTAGATTGATGTTCGAAAAAATCACCACAAATTAAAAAGAGTTTCTCCTTATCAATATAGGGTTTAAGTTTTTTACTGATTAGATCGGTTAATGTTGGAGCAATATCAATAACAGTAACATGATTAAATCCTTGTTGCAGTAAATACTCAGCCTCGTATGCATTTCCGCATCCTGGTATCAAAATCCGTAAATTTTTATTGGTTAATTGATCAATGTACACTTTTATAGCGGGCGAAACTCCTTTTAAATCCCACCCCGTTTGGCCTTGTTGCCACTTGGATTCCCAAAATGCTTTATCTGTCATATTTCAAAATAATTATAATTATACACCTAAAAACCTTAATCTTGTATGCAAATTTAACCGTAATGAAATTTTTTATTGATACAGCCAATTTGGCTCAAATTACTGAGGCAAACGACCTCGGGATTTTAGATGGTGTTACCACCAATCCTTCTTTAATGGCAAAGGAAGGCATTGCTGGCGAAGCAGCCGTTTTAAAACACTATATTGACATTTGTAACATTGTTGATGGTGATGTAAGTGCTGAAGTAATTAGCACAGATTATGAAGGTATGATTGCTGAAGGTGAAAAACTTGCAGCATTGCATCAAAATATTGTGGTTAAAATCCCCATGATTAAAGACGGGATTAAAGCCATTAAGTATTTTTCATCAAAAGGTATACGTACCAATTGTACGTTAATTTTTAGTTCTGGCCAAGCCATTTTAGCTGCAAAAGCAGGAGCCACCTACATCTCTCCATTTGTTGGAAGATTAGATGATATTAGCTATGATGGTATGCAGTTAATTGCTGAGATTTCACAAATTTTTACAGTGCAAGGTTATCAAACGCAAATTTTAGCGGCATCTATCCGTAATCCTATTCATATTATAAAATCGGCACAATACGGTGCGCATGTTATCACTAGTCCATTAAGCGCTATTTTAGCATTGTTAAACCATCCGTTAACTGATAAAGGCTTAGCACAATTTTTAGCAGATCACAAAAAAGCAAACAGTTAATTCTTGATATAAAATTTTTAAAAAGGGTCGGTTTTATACCGACCTTTTTTGTTTAATTTTATTGGAAAATTTTATGTGGCATGTAATTGGTTAAGCATAAATGTAGTATAATCAATAATATTGGTCAATTAAAAGTTCTCAATTTTATAAGTACTTCATGTATTTTTCTTGTTCAATTAAACCCAAAAAACCCTAAGGGATGGTTATTTCAGGTATTCTTTTTGTCTACTGTATTAATATTAATAATAGTGTCACAGGTATTGATACAAATTATAAAATAAAACATTTATTTACCTCATCATCAATTCAAATGTTTCATTTAATACCTCACTTGTTTCCATCACTAAAAATCCATCTAATGAGTTGTTAAATTTAGGGTCTATGTTAAAAGAAATGATTTTTGCATTTTGTCTGAGGTACTTCTTGAGTAATACAGGTATTTTAGTATGCGCTAATTCAATATCAGCAATCATATTGTCTAATGCCTTAATATCGTTTTTCGACATGTCTTTTAGAGCAGCTCCTTCGCCTTTGTATTGATATTTATATTTTTTACGTGGTTTAACTTGTTCGGCAAGTGCTTCATCAAAATGGTTTTTCTTTATAAAATCAACCAATAAATCTTTTGATAATGAAGTAAAACTATTGCTTATACTTACTGGTCCAATAAGGTATTTATAACGATTGGGATGTAATTTTAAAAAAGCCATTACACCTTTCCATAGCAACATCAAACTAAATGGTTTACGTTGGTAATCCTTTGTAATAAATGACCTTCCTAACTCTAAACTATTTTTTAATACAGGGCTAAAGTCTTTATGTATTTTAAACAACTCATTCAGGTAAAATCCTTTTTTCTTGTAACGTCTATGTAATACATCACCCAAACCTATACGGTATGCTCCTACAATTTTTTTTTCAAGTTCATCCCAAATAAACAAGTGTTTGTAAGTTAAGTCATATTCATCCGTATCGCAACTCTGGTTCGTACCTTCACCTACTTCTCTAAAAGTAATTTCTCTTAATCTCGATATCTCTCTTAAAACACTTGGTATGTTTCGTGCTCCTGTAATGTATACTTTAAAATGATCATGGGTAAGTAGCAAACTATTTTCAGATAATTGTGCCAAGTCTTGTTCAATAAGTTGCGTTGGTGTTTCATTAATTATTGGTTGAGGCTCATCAGGTTTGTTAAATTTTAGTTTAGTAATAAAAGATTGGTGTTCTATCTCAAATGAAGATTCTAAAGCATATGTTTTTGCACGTAAAAACCTTAGTAATTCATTATGATTGTTAAATTCATTGATTGTTTTTATACTTATAGGTTTGCCTATGCGTATTTTTATTTTTTCATTACTTTTATTAAACAATTCTGATGGTAGTTTAGCCGTTCGCAATGCAGGATGAACCAGACCAAGCAAATTAAATATAATACTATTATGTCCGCTAAAATATAATGGAACAACTTTAACTTGTGCTTTTAAAATCATTTTACCAACAACAGGATTCCATTGCTTATCACTAATTTTAAAACTGTTTAATTGTAATGAAGAAACTTCGCCTGCAGGAAATATTCCTATAGGATGACCTTCTTGTAATGCTTGTAAGCACTTTTTAATACCGCTAACATTTATACCTGTTTTATTACTTGTTTCGAAAGGATTAACTGGCACAATGTTATCTTTTAATGCTGGTATAAGTTGCAATATAAAATTAGCCATAATCTTAAAATCGGGTCGAGATTTTGTAAGTATGCGCAATAGCATCAAACCATCTATACCGCCATAAGGGTGATTAGCTACTACAATGAAAGGTTCATGTTGTGGTATATTTTTTAGCTCTTCAGCATTAAACTCATAAGCCACCTGAAGTTCATTTAATATTTCATCAGCAAACTCCATTCCTCTTGTGTCAGCATGATTTGCATATAATTGATTTACTTTCTCAAGTTTTAATGCTTTTATAATCAATGGTGCAAGTGAGACTAACTTCAGTTTTTGTAACTTTAATCCCTTAGTCAACGCATCTTTACTAATCAATTCTTCACTCGACATAATTTTGGTAATTATCATTGCAAAATTGTTAGCCCCACATTACCCCTATGTTACCAATGTATTAATTATGCATAAATTCGTTCCTTTAACTTATTTTGCGTTGTAATTAATAGTTAAGTAACATATGTTATCGCCCGAAACCCTCTTAAATACTAGCAATCTTGAGTTATTGGCAACTCAGGTAGTTGAAGGTTTTATTACTGGTTTGCATAAAAGTCCATTTCATGGTTTTTCAGTTGAGTTTGCAGAACACCGTTTATATAATACCGGAGAAAGTACCAAACACATTGATTGGAAATTATATGGACGAACTGATAAATTGTTTGTTAAACGATACGAGGAGGAGACCAATTTACGTTGTCATTTGGTTATTGATACATCAGGCAGTATGTTTTACCCCGTGGAGGGTTTAAATAAAATCCGCTTCAGTGTATTGGCAACGGCCTCCCTTATGCAATTACTTCGAAAGCAAAGAGATGCTTGTGGACTTTCATTATTTGACGAAGATTTATATTATCATAGTGAGTGTAAAGTTTCGCAAACTCATGTACGCATGTTGTATGCTAAAATGGAAGAGCTTTTAAAGCCCGCTCATAAACCAACTAAATCAAATATTGCCCAAAGTTTACATCGTTTAGCCGAACGTTTACATCGCAGATCACTGGTGATTGTATTTAGTGATATGTTTGGTAATGCATCAAAAAATGATGAATTGTTTGCTGCTTTAAAACATTTAAAATACAACAAGCATGAGGTTGTATTATTTAATGTATTGGATAACAAAACCGAACACGAATTCGACTTTGTGAATCGACCTTATTTGTTTGTAGATAGTGAATCTGGAGAACAAATGAAGCTATTTCCTGCACAAGTTAAACAACAATACTTAGCTGCTTTAAATGAGCATCAGCAGCAACTTAAATTAAAGTGTGCACAGTATAAAATTGAATTTATTGAAGCCAATGTTGGCAATGATTTTAGCCAAGTATTATTACCATTTTTAGTTAAACGAAATAAGATGCAGTAATTAACTTGGATGTTAAGCATCGGTTAATAAGCAAAAAAAACGCTCCAGCAGTACGTCCTACTATAGCGTTTTTTACATTCAATTTTATTAAATAGCAATTATCAAATAATAATTCTTCTTTCCTTTTTGTGCTATCAGGTACTTACCATTTATTAAAAACTTAGTATTTATTGGTGTCTCCATATCCTCAAGTTTTTGTTTATTTATACTTACACCACCACCTTGTATCATTTTTTTTGCTTCACCCTTAGAAGGAAATACTTGTGTTTTTTCAGCTAAAAAATCAATAGGAAGTATTCCTTTTTCCAATTCAGCTTTACTAACCTTAAATTGTGGTACACCATCGAATATATCTAAGAAAGTTTCCTCGCTTAATTGTGCAAATGCTTCTGCAGTTGAGTTGCCAAATAAAATATTACTGGCTTCAACTGCATTATTATACTCAACCTCACCATGCACACGTATGGTAATATCTTTTGCCAATGCTTTTTGTAAGGCACGTGTGTGAGGCGCAGCTGCTTGCTCAATCTCTATATCTTCAATCTCTTGTTTAGATATTAGTGTGAATATTCTAATCCAAATTTTGGCATCATCATCACTTGCATTTAACCAAAACTGGTAAAATTTATATGGAGATGTTTTTTTAGGATCTAGCCAAACTGCACCACTTTCTGTTTTGCCAAATTTAGTCCCATCTGATTTTTTGATGAGTTGCGTAGTTAATGCAAATGCTTCACCACTGTCTTTTCTTCTAATTAACTCGGTTCCTGTTACAATATTTCCCCATTGGTCGCTGCCACCCATTTGTATTTTAATGCCATGGTTTTTCCATAAGTAATAAAAATCGTAGCCTTGTACCAATTGGTAGGTAAACTCAGTAAATGACAGTCCGTTATCGCCCTCTAATCTTCTTTTAACACTATCCTTAGCCATCATGTAGTTTACGGTAATATGTTTACCTACATCACGTATAAAAGCTAAAAAGTTAAAGTGTTTAAACCAATCATAATTATTAACCATAACTGCACTGTTAGCACCACTGTTAAAGTTTAAAAACTTTTCTAGTTGCGCATGTATAGAATTTACGTTGTGGTTTAAAGTTTCTTCGTTAAGTAAATTTCGTTCTGCATTTTTTCCACTTGGGTCGCCTACCATTCCTGTTGCACCACCTACCAAAGCAAATGGTTTATGTCCTGCGCGTTGAAAATGTATAAGTGTCATTACTTGCATTAAATGCCCTACGTGAAGCGAGTCTGCTGTAGGATCAAAACCGATATAACCGCTTACCATTTCTTTGGTTAGTAATTCTTCGGTTCCAGGCATCATATCATGTAACATGCCTCTCCATCGCATTTCTTCAGCAAAATTTGTAGTACTCATCATTAAATGCGAAAATAAGCTTTTTGTATGGAACACAAATGAAGAACTTTTTTTGTATTGAGTTGCAGTTCCATTACTTTCGCAATGCATGAAAACTATCGCAATTATACGTGAACAAAAGCAACCTGCAGATTTGCGTACTCCTTTAATACCGCAAGCTTGCGTGGAAGTTCAACAGAAATTTCCAGGTGTTAAAGTTATTGTTCAAACCTCTGATTCACGTTGTTTTAGTGACGAATCATACCGTAGTTTGGGTATTGAGGTGAAGGAGGATATTTCGGAAGCGGATATTTTACTAGGCGTAAAAGAAGTACCAACCGAAGTTTTGATTGCTAATAAAACGTATTTATTTTTTTCGCACACCATTAAAAAACAAGCTTATAATAGAAAGTTATTGCGTACTGTTTTAGAGAAAAAAATAACCCTTGTTGACTATGAAACATTGGTATGGGATGGTGGTAACCGTATTATTGGCTTTGGTCGATATGCGGGCATCGTTGGTGCACACTACGCCTTTTTAATGTGGGGTAAAAAATATGACTCTTATTATTTAAAGCCTGCCAATAAATGTGTTGACATGAATGACATGTATGCGCAATACAACGAGATTACATTGCCAGCCATGAAAATTGTATTGTGTGGTGACGGACGTGTTGCGCATGGGGTATTAGAAGTGATGAAAAAACTAAAAATACATCATGTAACTCCTGAGGAGTTTATAGAAAATCAATATGACCACCCAGTATATGTGCAATTACGCAGCGAAGACTATTATGAACGAAAAGACGGACGAGAATGGGATAAATCTGATTTTTACAAACATCCCGAAGATTACCGCAGTAAGTTTGCTCCCTACTATAAAAAAGCCGATGTATTTATAAATGCCGTGTTTTGGCATGCAGGTATTGAGCCCTTTTTTACACGTGAAGAAATGAAAGGCAACGACTTTAATATCAAAGTAATTTCTGATATTAGTTGTGATGTTCCTGGCCCATTACCAAGTACCATAAAAAGTACAACCATTGAAGATCCTTATTTTGGTTACAATCCATTTTTAAATGCCGAGGTTGACCCCTTCAAGAAAGAAAGCATTGATGTGCAAGCAGTGGGTAATTTACCCTGCGAGTTACCAATTGATGCATCAAGAGAATTTGGAGAACAACTAATACGGCACGTATTGCCATTCTTATTGATTGACGACAAAGAACACATTATAAAAAATGCCACCATTGCCCATGCAGGCAAATTAACGGATAAGTATCGCTACTTGCAGGATTATGTCGATTAAGATAAATTATTCATCTTATCAATAATTTTATTTGCAAAATTTATAGGGCATTTTTAAAATTCAACGTAGAATAATTTATCATCATGTTTTATAGTAGTTATTGTGTCGATATTTTAATTGAATAACAGATAATTAGGATATGAATTATTGTTAATCGGATTGAATTTCAGGATTTGAATGAATATCATTAACCTATCTATTACTTGCACAAGGTATAATTGGGGCAGATATTGAGGCCTATATTAAAAATAATTTTCACAGTTAACTGATTATACTGTTTTTTTGCGGGACTTTAATTTAAGTAAATTATACATGGCACGCGGAAGAGGTAATTTTAATAGCAACGGAAAACAAAAAGACGAAGTGGAGAAAGTGAAAATATCCAAAGAGAGTTTAAAGCAAGCTTTGGTTTTATTTACTTACCTAAAACCATACCGTACCAAATTTATTTTTAGTATGGTGTTTATTGCACTATCAGCTTTTACAACTAGTTTGTTCCCATTTTTTTTAGGTAAAATGATTGATGCTGCTGCACCCGGAAGTTCAACAGGAATGATGGGTGGTGCACCAAGTATGATTGAAGGATTAGGCTTAAAAGAGGTTAAATGGACTTTAAATTTTACACTTATTCTAATTTTTGTACAGCTAGGTTTTCAAACTATATTTTCTTTTATGCGGGTTTATTTGTTAACCGAAGTGGGAGAGAAGTCGCTGGCAGACATGCGCAGAGATGTGTACAGTAAATTGCTGAGTATGCCCATGAGTTATTTTACCGAAAAACGGGTAGGCGAGCTAAGTAATCGCATCTCCTCAGATTTGTCTCAAATACAAGATGCCATTTCATTTACGCTAGCTGAGTTTTTACGTGGCATATTTACCTTAATAATTGGCTTAGGATTTATATTTTGGATCAGCACCAAATTGGCATTGGTGATGTTGGCTGTTGTCCCTGTAATTGCGGTTTTGGCTGTGGTATTTGGGATGCGTATTCGTAAAATGGCCCGTAAAGCACAAGATCAATTGGCCGAGAGTGGAACCATTGTGCAAGAAACGTTTCAAGGCATCAGTATTGTTAAAGCATTTACCAGCGAGGTATACGAAATTTCACGTTATGTAAAAAGTGTATATGCTGTGGTTGATACGGCAATAGCCAACGCACGTTATCGTGGGGCATTTATTTCGTTTATGATTTTTAGTGTGTTTGGGGCCATTGCCTTTGTAATGTGGTATGGTGCAAATATGATTCAAACCGGAGAGTTAACCATGGGTTCGTTAACCATGTTTGTTATCTTCAGTATGTTTGTGGGTGGCACTTTTGCAGGCTTTGCCGATATGTTTAGTCAGTTGCAAAAAACTTTAGGAGCAACACAAAGCGTGCGTGAAATATTGCGTGCAGAAGGCGAACCTATTGAGCTTATTCAATCTGTTATTGAACCACAATACACTCTAAAAGGTAATGTAACCTTTAAGCAAGTTGCGTTTAGTTACCCAAGCCGTAGTGATGTAAGTGTATTAAAAGACATTACGCTTACGGCTAAAAATGGCGAGCAAATTGCTTTGGTTGGTCCGAGTGGTGCAGGTAAAAGTACCATAGCCAGTTTATTGTTAAAGTTTTACGAACCAACATCGGGTAGCATTTTGT
>CANHBJ010000063.1 GCA_947459075.1 Bacteroidota bacterium | reverse complement strand
TGCTTTTGATTTATATAAACTATACAAAGCCAATGCTCAAAACAAAGTATTGTTAGTAAGTGCCATTAGTATTGCCATTATATTTTTATCTTGTTTGATGTTTATACCGCATTGGCCAATTAATGGTGCTTTGATTGCTCAATTGCTTGCACAAATATTTTTAGTATTGTTGCTAAAACATCATGCAGCAAAACTTCATTCATGATTATTTATCCGCTGTTAAAAATATTGGTACGATTTGGTTTTAGGTTTTACTACCGAAAAACCAAGGTAAACCATGTGCAACAAATACCCGCAACCGGACCGGTTTTGTTGGTGGCCAATCATCCAAGTTCGTTTATGGATGCGCTTTTAATTGCCGTATTTGCAAAAAGACCCATGCATTTTTTAGCCCGTGGCGATGCTTTTAACAATCGTATTTTAGCAACCGCATTCCGGTCGTTTAACATGCTACCCGTTTATCGCATAAGTGAAGGAAAAGAAAACCTCGATAAAAATTTTGAAACCTTTGATGCCGTTCATGATGCATTAACCAGAAACGAAATGGTTTTAATTTTTGGTGAAGGCGTAAGTGTAAATAATTGGGATTTGCGCAAACAAAAAAAGGGTGCGGCTCGCATTATACTTAGAGCTTGGAAAAGTGATACACCTGCAAAAAACACCACCATTGTTCCGGTTGGTTTAACATACGAACACTTTAAAGGAGCCGGAAAATCTGTTTTGATAAATTACGGCAACACATTACACCAAACCGATTTTAAAACACAAACCAACGCAGCAGATTTTGTGCAATTTTTTAATATCAAAATAGTTCAAGAATTGCAACAATTAGCCTACATCAACCCAAATATAAAACAACAAAGTATAGAGCACATTAAACTTGTAAACGCTTGGCAACATGCAGAATCAAACCAAAAAGATATTTTGGTTATGCTTAAGCAAGAGTTTTGGTTAACATCAAATACAAATACACCAAAACTGTTCAACGCCAAATTTCCTTTTTTCTTTTGGCTTTGGCCGCATTACAAAGCCATGCAAACCATAACGCAAAAAGCTACTAACGGTAACATTTTTTATGATTCAGTATTGTTTGGTTTGACCTTGTTGTTGGCACCGTTTTACATGGCTACCATTTGGTTTGTGTTAAGAGCTATATTTTAGCACAAACTGAGAAAAAACTGTGTATTGATGCTTAATAAATGTGCGAAAATATATGGCTGCCTTTATATTAAACCTAGTCGTGAAAACCTTTGCCTTGCAATATTTTGGGCGTATATTTTTCAATGCGCGAAATCCGGGTTTGGGCTTGTTTAGCTGACGAAAAATGTAAAATCCAACTACGTTGCCTGCCCGGTGTTAAAGCAAAAAAAGCACTTTTAAGCTCGGGGTTTTCGTCCATCACTTGTTTAAACTCATCGGGTATAGGCTCAGGATTAGGAACTGTTTCCACCTTTAGGCCGGCCTTTTCAATTTCTATGGCCTGCTTAATGTATTGTTTAATGGTTTTTTCCATAGCAGCTAAATCACTGTCTTTGGTAAACTTTATTAACCTTCCATGTTGCGAGTTTTCACCAGGCTTATCTAAAATGTTTTTACTGTCGTTTAATAATACTCCCTTAAAAAAACTAATGGCACAATATGACTTAAGGGCGGCCAACATCAAAACATTTTTATTGTTATAAGTATAACAAGGACTGCCCCACTTCACCTCTTCGGTTAATCCACAATCAAGTATTATTGTACGCAATAAAACCAGTTCATTATTCCAAGTATGAACCTTACACTTGGGTGTGCCTACTAAGTTGCATCTGCCACAGCCTTCGGTTAAATATACATCAACGCCTTTATTCATCTTATTAATCTTAATTAGGTTTCATTCCTTATTAAAACCATCAATCAATATTAATACATATTTTTACGCTATACCAAATTAAAATGTCGTGATAACAAACATCATTTGCTAATCAAAAATATCATTACATCTTTGCTGCTTAACATCAAACCCATAGTATATGGAAGAAATATTACAAGCCGCCAATTACCTGAAAGAACAAGGTATAACCCAACCACAAATTGGCATTGTTTTAGGCACGGGTTTGGGCCACTTGGCATCACACATCAATGTAATTAAAGAAATACCATATCAAAACATACCCAAATTTCCTATATCAACCGTAGAAAGCCACACCGGTAAATTAATATATGGTACGCTAGGCAACAAAACCGTATTGGCTATGCAAGGGCGTTTTCATTATTACGAAGGTTACAACATGCAACAAATTGTATTACCCATTAGGGTGATGAAACTTTTGGGTGTTGAATTTTTACTGTTATCAAACGCGGCTGGTAGCTTAAACCTAAATTGGAAAAAAGGCGATTTAATGCTGATAGACGACCACATAAACCTACAACCATCTAATCCGTTAATTGGTAAAAATTTGGATGAATTAGGGCCACGTTTCCCCGATATGAGCGCACCTTACCATGCACCAACCAATGCTAAAATGGAAGCCATAGCTAAACACTTAGACATTACTTTACGCAAGGGTGTTTATGTTTCGGTACCTGGGCCAATGTTAGAAACACGAGCAGAGTATCGTTACTTAAAGCACATTGGTGCTGATGCGGTAGGAATGAGTACTGTACCCGAAGTAATAGCTGCACACCACATGGGTTTGCCATGCGCTGCTGTTAGTGTTTTAACAGACGAATGCGATCCAGACAATTTAAAACCTGTTGATATCAAAGAAATTATTGCCGTTGCGGCAGGGGCAGAATTAAAACTAACCAATTTATTTATCGCATTAATTAACAAACTATAATTAATGCTTTTTTTTAGACACCGTTCCAACAAAGTCCTTTAGGTAAAAAGGTTCGAAATAGGCGGTATCCTCAAATTTACCAGACAAATATTGTTGGTAAGCCAATTGGCCCAAACCTGCAGCAGAGCATTGCACACCATCAACAAAAACAGCATTTGGGTTTATAATGGTTGACTTACATTTTTCAGCTCCATTTCCTAAAAACAATATGGGGTGTTGGTTTAGCTCATCAATAAAACTTTTTTCATCTATAACAGCCGCATGCGTTGGCATTACCTCATGCAGGTTAAAATCAAACAAAGCGGTATAAACCTCCATCCTGCGGGCATCAATCATCGGACAAAGCGGTATTTTGTTGTTTGGGTTTTGTTGCATGTAAAATCCTGCAATACCCTGTAATGTGTTAACAGATAACAACGGAATATTTAGCCCGTAACACAAGCCTTTAGCCGTTGATACACCAACCCGCAAACCAGTATAAGATCCTGGGCCCTTACTCACACAAATGGCATTTAGCTGTTTGAGTGATATGTTAGCTTCATTGATGGTCTTTTCTATTAACATAGTAAGTGCGGATGCATGCATATTACCCTCCTTAATCTCGTTAATAACCAACAATTCGTTTTTACCAAAAACCGCTACTGAGCATACTTCAGTTGCAGTTTCAATGCAAAGTATAAATACCATATGCAATATTAAGCGGTTTCGCTGCATTATTAAAAACACATCATTTTACACTACCAATACATGTTAAAAAACAATCAACTTGCAGTGTGGTTTAATAATTGTAAATTTGCTGCAACAAATCGTTTTGTATATGATTACAGTTACAGAAAAAGCAAGTAAACGTATTGCCGACTTAAAAATAGAACAGAACTATTCGCCAGAACACTTTTTACGTGTTGGTGTGAATAGCGGTGGGTGTTCTGGTTTATCTTATGATTTAGACTTTGACAACCAAACCAAAGATGGTGACCAAGTATTTGAGCATAATGGCGTTAAGGTGGTTTGTGATGTGCGCAGTATCCTTTATTTATTTGGCACCGAATTAGATTTTTCTGATGGGCTGAATGGTAAAGGGTTCACTTTCAACAACCCAAATGCCACGCGCACATGCAGTTGTGGTGAAAGTTTTGCAGTTTGAGGATAATTTTTATTGAAAAACTTGATTTTTAAAATATTGCCTTATATTTGCAGTCCTTTTTAAGAAAAAACGTACAGAAAGATGGCTAATCATAAATCAGCAAAAAAGAGAATTAGAGCTAACGCTGCGAAGCGCTTAAGAAACAGATATCAGGCTAAAACTACCCGTACATTGATAAAAACAGTACGCACAAGCACTGATAAAGCAGAAGCACAGTCTTTATACAGTAAAGTAGCTTCTCTATTGGATAAATTAGCTAAGAAAAATGTGATTCACAAAAATAAAGCTGCGAATCAGAAAAGTAAATTAGCAAAAGTTATTGCTAAAATTGGTACTGAGCCTAAAAAAGTTTTAGTTAAAAAGTCTGGCGCTAAAAAGCCAACCACAAAAAAGTAATTTATAAATTACCATTTTAAAATATTTATTAAAAGGCTTTCCAAATTTGGAAAGCCTTTTTTTTGGCTTTATTATAATTGTTGCCTATGTTTACCAACTAAGTATTTAACCCCTTGGAAAATTT
Organism: Bacteroidota bacterium; assembly: GCA_947459075.1. Lineage (GTDB taxonomy): Bacteria > Bacteroidota > Bacteroidia > UKL13-3 > UKL13-3 > UBA6183. The sequence goes on along the minus strand of CANHBJ010000063.1, from coordinate 7,648 downwards.
TTGGGACATTTTTAAACCAAAGGCACTGGTTGATTTTGGTGGACTAACACTAGTACTGCTGGTAATTTTCATTGAAAATGGGCTGTTTTTCGGCTTCTTTTTGCCGGGTGATTCTTTGTTATTTACTGTTGGGTTACTTTGTTATTTAAAAGTATTGGACGTGGAGCTAGCCGCCTTAATACTGGGTATAGCTGCAGCTGCTTTTGCCGGTTATTATGCGGGTTACTTTTTTGGTTTTAAAACCGGACAGAACCTTTACAAAAAAGAAGACTCGCTATTTTTTAAGAAAAAATATATTTACACCGCTGCCGAATTTTATCAAAAACATGGAGGTGTTGCACTTATTTTAGGCAGGTTTTTGCCCATTGTGCGCACGTTTGCCCCCATTTTGGCTGGAGTAGTAAGGGTAAATCCCAAAACATTCTTTTTGTTTAATTTGATTGGCGCATTAGTGTGGCCACTTACCATAACTAGTGCAGGCTATTACGTGGGTTCAATTTTTCCCGATGCACTAAATTACCTAGACTTTATTGTGATTGGTTTTATTGTAGTTACATCAATACCCATTATTAACAATTACATCAAAAAACGAAATGATAAAAAATCAGCCTAAAACGGATTGTCTGGCACGACTAGCTGGATAAATGGTGGTGATGTAGCCTAACACCAAAACAGTTGAAAACACTAATACTATATCACTCCAAATAACATGAACTGGATACGAGCTAAACATTACATTTGAAGAGGCTTGTAATGCTATAAAACCATATTTATCCTGTAAGTAACACAATAATAAACCAAGTGTTATACCTAAAACGCCCCCAACGAAAGCGATTATCAACCCTTCTAACTTAAAGATATTAGCCGCTTGATTTTCTGTAAGCCCCATGCTTTTCATTATTTGTAAATCGCGCTTTTTTTCCATTACCAATATGTATAAAGAGCTTATGGTATTTGATGCGGCTATAAGCAAGATAAACAACAAAATGATGTAGCTAATGGCTTTCTCTGAGCGCATAACTTTGAAAAAAGCATCGTGTTGCTCAAATCTGTTTTTAATGGTGAAGCCCTGGCCCAATACATTTTGTATTGCCTCTTTCGCTTCATCAGCATTTGCATTGGATTTTAGTTTAACTTCAATTGCAGTAAATGCATCATTACGAACCAATAATTCTTGTGCGAAATGGAGCGGACAAATTACATATTTATTATCTACCTCCTCTTGAACAGCAAAAACACCACTAGGAATTACAAGCGCTTTATTAAAAGCATCATCTGGATTGATGATGGTTTGCACATCACGTTTAGGCACATATATAGCCAATGCTTTAAATAAATCATTAGGGTCTATTGATAAGCGGTAAGCTATACCCTGACCAACAATGGCATATATACTATCTTGTCTTACATCAACATAACCACCAACCAACATGCTATCAAAGTTTGTAACATTAACATAGTTTATGTCAACACCCTTTAAGGTTGCAATGCTTTGTTGGTTGTTGTATCGCAGTAGCACGTTTTCTTCCACAACCTTGCTGTAAGTTTCAACGCCTTTAACCAACTCAAATTTGGCCCAGTTAATTTGCCCAGGATTGATTATTTTGCCAGTAGTTGATGTTATTTTTAAGTCGCTATCGAAGTTGGTGTACAACGAAGAAAAAAGCTGCTCAAATCCATTAAAAACACTTAATACAATAATTAAAGCTGCGGCTCCAACTATATAGCCTAAAAGAGATATTCCCGAAATTAAAGTAATTAAACTAAAGCCTCCGCCATGTTTACGAGAAAAAAAATATCTTTTAGCTATGGTAAATGACAGGTTCACGGTAATTTTTCTTTAAGTATAACCCCGTATCAACAATATCTACTAGTCTTTCCAGGCCTTAACAATAAGTCCAGTTCCGGTTTTATGGGTGGTATAGGTATCAACCCAATTTAATAAATAAGCAAACGGATAAGTTATGATGTAATAGACAGGTAACAAAACAAAAAACGCTTTGGTAACATTTAAAATACTCATTGGGTATTTCATGCTTAGTTTCCAAGCAATTTTTCCTGGAGCGCCATAAGAGTATAGTATTTCGGCTTTGTTAAAGCCTGCTTGCTTTAATTTATCACGCATTTCTTCTACCGGGTAACCATCACGCACGTGTTCGCCAATAAAAGATTCTCCGTGCTCATCAGCATTACTCCCACCCTGGTCGCTTGGTGTTGATATTAACAACATAGCACCACTCTTCATGCTTTGATTAAAGTGTTTAAAAACATCAACATCCTCTAAAATGTGTTCCATTACGTCAACACATAAAACCAGATCGTATTTATTGGTGGCATGTGGTTTAGTTAAATCACCAAGCGCAAAATTAACGTTGGTTATATCGCAAGCTTTAAAAAATTGGGCACAATCAGCAATTTGATCATCTTTAACATCAACTGCATCAATAACACATTTGTTGTTTTTGTTGGCTATGTAAAAACTATATTGCCCAAAACCTGAGCCGGCATCTAACATATTGAAAGAGCCTTTAAAATTAGGCCAGGCTCTCAATTCGCGATGTATATGCCAAGTACGAAGCAATAATAAATCTAAAAGCTTATAAAATAGTTTGCGCAAAAAAAGCGACTTATTAAATACTGTTCCCAGGTCTTTTTTTATTGGATCGTATTCCATGTTATATCAACTGCGGTGTGTAAAATTAAAGGGGCAATATAGCGTATCAATTATAAAATATAAAAGCATCGTCTTAATTATTATTTTTATTTATTGAATTGCGATTGTTGCTAGGAATAGTTAGTTTTTATACATTTGGTGCGTGAATTATATTAAATCATTTCGCAAATGGATTAGGCGGTTCCCCTTCCTACACAAATTTATTAAATTTGGTTTTGTGGGCGTTGCAAGTACCATTGCAAGCTTAATGGTGTTTTGGTTCATCGCCCTGCAATTTCCGCAATACAACTTAATTTCAAAGGCTATTGGTTACTTTATGGGTTTTTTTGTTGGCTTTGCTTTAAACAAGATTTGGACATACGTAGACCAAGCAGAAGATGGAGAAAAGTATTTGCTAAAGTACATTATTGTATATGCATTTACTTTCTTTGTTTATTTGGCTTTTAATTACGCCTGCGATCATTACTTACACCCCGAAACAACAATTGCTCCTATTGTAGAGTGGTTAGGTTTTTCTGAGATAAGCGCCTGGCTGTTACTTAATGGAACATTTGTTAGCAACGTATTATCAATAGGTATAAATGTGGTGATAAACTTTTTAGGAACTAATTTTTTAGTATTTAAAGTGCCCTCACCACAAGAGTTATTCGAAGATTAAATTGAACTAGTCTTTACGTTTAAGCTTTTTCTTTTGGCTTGCACTCATGCTGTTGATGCGCTTATAATATCCTGTTTTACTTTGTTTAACCCAGATAATCAGCTTTTGTCCAGCACGCAGTTTTTCCGATTTTAACTTATTCCAACTTTTTATTTCACGTGTTGTTACATCAAACCAATCGGCAACATCAGCAATCATATCGCCTTTTTTAACCGAGTAATACACCCGTTTTTTATCAAAAACAGGAGTTGGCTCGTTGCGATTAACAACAGTGTGGTCTGGCTTATTAATGCCATTAGATGCTGATCCGGGTGTGTCACCAGGAATGCGTTGTATTACAACAGGGGCAAAATCTCCAGGACTAACGATTGGTTTGTAAACACTGTCGTTTAGTAAGTTAAAATACTTCGCTTTAGACTTGGGAAGTTTTAACAAATACCCTTCTAATGTATAGGGTATAACGTCTTTTTTAAAGATTGGGTTCAGTTTTCTTAATTGCTCAATCGGTATTTCAAGTGTACTTGAAATTTGCTGAAACGACAACCATTTACGAACCATTGCACTGTCTGTTTCATTAAATAATGCGGCTGGTGACGGTTTTATTCCGTGTTCTTTATAAAAATTACAGATGTAGGCTGCTGCTATAAATTTAGGATAAACATCTCTTGTGCCTTCTGGAATGTATTGATACAAATCCCAGAAATGCATGCTGTTTCCTGCCATACGTATGCTTTTATTTAACATTACAGGAGAAGATGTGTATGCAGCAATTACTAGAGGCCATTGACGATAAATCGAAAATAAATCTTTAAAATGTGTAGCAACAATGTTGGTTGATTTTGTCGGGTCCTTGCGTTCGTCAATGTATGAATTTACTTTTAACTTATACATTTTCGATACATTGTAAGGCATCATCCACATGCCACTTGCTCCGCTAGGAGCTTGAACCATGGGGTCAAGTTCTGCCAAAGCCACCGCCAGATATTTCATATCAACAGGTATGTTTTTGGCACGTAACGAACGTTCTATCATGGGGAAATAAACCTTGCTTAATCCTATTAGTTCCCGGGTCCTTTCTGGGTTGGCCAAGTATGCATCAATGTGCTTTTTAACTGCTGGATTGTAGGTCATTTCAACCTGCGATTTAAGGGTTGATAGTCGCTGAATATAAACTTGTTCGTTTTGCGCTTTAACTGCTGTGGTTAATAACAGCATTATACCCAATAATATGTTGTGTATCTTTTTCAAATTTTACTTCAATATAAAATAATTAGCGCCTATTAGATTGTTGATGCAAGTTGCATCATTTCGCCTTCACAAAAATGCTTAGCCATTAACTGAACTCCCATTGGCATACCATTGGTATGTTTGCCCATAGGAACAGAAATAGCTGGATTCCCGCTTATATTAGCGTGTACCGTAAATATATCGGCCAAATACATAGCAATTGGATTATCTGTTTTTTCGCCAAATTTAAACGCAGTAGTTGGTGTTGTTGGCGAAAGTAAAAAATCATATTGGCTAAGCAATTCATTGGTTTTTTCTTGTACCAAACGCCTTACCTTTTGTGCCTTTGTATAATATGCATCATAAGAACCTGCAGAAAGCACAAATGTGCCGAGCATAATTCTTCTTTTTACTTCTGTACCAAAGCCCTCACTACGCGATTTGCGGAATGTGCTTTCTAGGTCTTTTGCGCTTGCACTGCGATGGCCGTACATTAAACCACTAAAACGAGATAAGTTTGAAGAGGCCTCAGCAGTAGTAAGTACGTAATAAACTGGCACCAATTGTTCAAGGTAAGGAAAGCTAACTTCTACAACTTCATGGCCTTGTTTTTTTAATTTTTCAATTACATCTAGGGTTGATTTTTGCACTTCAGGGTCAATACCCTCATGATAAACACACTCCTTTATATACGCAATTTTTTGTTTGATTGGCATAAGAGCTGAAGAATATTCAGGAACTGGTTTTGAGGAACTTGTTGCGTCTGTATCATCCTTTCCAGATATTACCTCCATAAGCAGTTGCATGTCATACATGCTTTTGGTTATCGGGCCAATTTGGTCAAAAGAAGAAGCATATGCAATTAAACCATTACGTGAAACCCTACCATAAGTGGGCTTAATGCCAATTACGCCACAAAATGCAGCAGGTTGTCGAACAGAACCCCCTGTATCACTTGCAATAGTTGCTTGACACATATCTGATTGCACAGCAACTGCGGCACCTCCAGAAGACCCACCAGAAACACGTGTCTCATCAAATGCATTTTTTACTGGTCCATATGTTGACGTTTCGTTAGATGCACCCATTGCAAACTCATCACAATTTAAACGACCAATAATTATTGCATCTTCGGCTATTAAGCGAGATACAACAGTGGCACTATAAACTGATTCAAAACCCGCTAAGATTTTTGACGATGCGGTAACCTGATGGTTTTTGTAACAAATATTATCCTTAAGGCCAATAACCAATCCTGCTAATTTACCAGCAGTTCCCTGCTTTATTTTTTGGTCAATAACATCTGCTTGAGTTAGGGCCTCCTCTTGAAACACCTCAATAAATGCATTCAAGTTTTTGCGAGCGCTTATGTTACCCAAATAATGCAAAACAAGACTACGCAGGGTAGTCTTGTTTTGTTGAATATCGGATTGTATGTGTTTTAGTGAGTTGTAGTTTTCCACTATTCTTTTGTTGTTGATTTCGGTTGGTTATCCTTTTCTTTCATCCCCTCTTCAATTTGAGATTTAACGTTCTTTTTCGCATCGTTAAATTCGCGAATGCCTTGACCAACGCCACGCATTAACTCAGGAATTTTTTTACCACCAAATAATAACACCACAACTAAAATGATAACGATCCATTCGCCACCACCTAAATTACCTATAAACAATAATGATGTATTCATAATATATACGTATAAAAGTAAGCAAAATTAAATTTTATTTCGGTAAAAACTACTTCATTTGAACCAGCTTTTTCAGTTTCTTTATTTCTTTATCATCTAAGTGCCTCCACTCCCCTCTGTCTAAACCCTTTCGCTCTAGTCCAGCAAACTCTAACCTATCCAGCTTGTCAACCAAATAACCCATAGCCTCGAACATGCGGTGAATAATGTGATTACGGCCACTATGAATTTGAACCAATACTACATTTTTTTCGCTGGCACTCGGAATACCAACACCGTCAGGTTTTATAGGTCCATCCTCTAGGTCAACCCCGTTGTTGCCCAATTCTTGGAGGTCTTTTGCTGAAAAACTTTTATTTAATACAGCCTTGTATACTTTTACTACGCCATATTTAGGGTGTGTTAAACGCTGGGCCAATTCTCCATCATTGGTTAATAAAATAACGCCTGTTGTGTTTCTATCTAGTCTGCCAACCGGATAAACCCTAGGTAAGCGTGGGTCTTTTATTAAATCCATGATTATCTTTCTGCCTTCAGGGTCATCACTAGTAGTAATGGAGTCTTTGGGTTTATTCATCAATAAATAAACCTTTTTTTCCCAACTTAATCTTTCGTTATTGTACCTGATTTCATCACCCGGGGAAACCTTATATCCCATTTCTGTTACGATTTCTCCGTTTACCGAAACCAAACCGGCAGAAATTAAGTCATCAGCCTCTCTTCTACTACAAATTCCTGCATTAGATATGTATCTATTTAAACGAACAATCTCAGGAGACAAAGACTCCATCATTTCTTCGCTTTTAGCCTTTAAATCTCGCGCTTTTGCTCCTTTTACCATATACGGTCGACCAGATTTTCCATTTGTACGCGTTGGTCTGCGTTCGTTGTCTTCATTTCTTTCAAAGCGACTTCCTCTTTCATTTCCTCCACCACGTGTAGTTGGTCTTCTGTCTCCTCCTTCACTTCCAAATCTGCTTGGACGCCTTTCTTCACGTCCACCTTCATTACGTTTGGTGTAAGGACGCGTTGACGGTCTTCTATCTCCGCCTTCGTTTCCAAATCTGCTTGGACGTCTGTCTTCACTTCCGCCTTCGGTACGTTTGGTGTAAGGACGCGTTGACGGTCTTCTATCTCCTCCTTCGTTTCCATATCTGCTTGGACGTCTGTCTTCACTTCCACCTTCGGTACGTTTGGTGTAAGGACGTGTTGACGGTCTTCTGTCTCCGCCTTCGTTTCCAAATCTACTTGGGCGCTTGTCATCCCCTGAACTACGCGTGTAACTGCGCTTTGCGGGTGTTGAGCCAAAACCTGATTTTTTTGCACCAAATGATGGCTTATCGTCTTTACTAAATCTTGATTTACTTGCTGATTTCGCTGCTCCAGAGCTACTTTTAGGAGC
>CANHBJ010000062.1 GCA_947459075.1 Bacteroidota bacterium | reverse complement strand
GGTGCTATTCGAAAAAGGTTCCCTTTTTTATTTGGTTATCTTTATCGGTCAATCGTTTAGATAACTTATATTACATGTTGTGATTGATATAAAAAAAATAGGCTGTCTTATAGAGACAGCCTATTTTTTTTGAATTACAAACTTTTACCAACTCACGATAAATTTACCACTTTCGTTTTTAGTCGTTAAAGATAAAACAGTAGATTTTTTTCCATCAATGCTTTTTCCGATTGGGTCGAACTGAGATACACCAGGTATTAACTCTATTAACTCTTGTTTCGATTCAATAATTGTGTTGTTCAATTTAAATGTGTTTTGAGCGGTGAATCCATGTAAAATTATTTTTATATTTTTAAACTTGGAAGCATGAGTACCTTCCACTTTATCGAAGGTTATTTGTTTGGTATTAGCATCAAACAAAATATTCCGCTTATAAGATTTACCATTTAGGTTTTCATAACCGTCACCAGCATCTTCATAATAAACAAAAGTGTTATTACATTTGCCCATATATACGTGCAGATACATTGTATCGTATGGTGTTTCACTTGCACTTTGAACAACAGATTGCATAGGTATAATAGAACCTCCTTTTACAAAAAGAGGTAAAGTTTCCATAGGGGTTTCAACATATAACTCTTGTTTGCCGCTATATTTACGTTCTGTATTTAGATCATACCAATCGCCTTCAGGTAAATATACTTTATTAATCTCTTTGTAACTTACAACTGGTGCAACCATAATAGATTGACCAAACAAGTATTGGTTTTGATATTTCCAATCGTAAATCATAGGATCATGGGTATAATTAATAGCAAGGCTTCTGGCAACAGGCATTCCGTTTTGCGTAGCTTCATAAAAAGTAGCATATAAATATGGCATGAGTTTATACCTGAACGAAATATAATTACGTACAATTTCCTCTACTTTTTCTCCATAACTCCAAGGTTCACTATCTTTAGCATCAATCATTTTATGACTTCTAAAGAATGGACAAAAAGCCCCTATCTGCATCCATCTGCTGAATAGTTCCTTACTTGCTTCTCCTGCAAATCCTCCAACATCATACCCAGCGTTGGCCACTCCACTTAGCCCTAAACTATTTACCAACCTTACACCAGCCATCATGTGGTCGTCTTCTGGTCTGTTATCTCCTGTCCAAATTGCAGAATAGCGTTGAATTCCACTATATGCAGCGCGCGTTAGTATGAATGGACGCTTGCCATTCATTATTTTCTTAGATCCTTCAAAAGTGCTTCGCGCCATTTGCATTCCATACACATTATGCCATTCCCTATGTGATGTTTTTTGTCCATCAAAATCCGCTTCTACTAAATCAGGGAAGCGTTGTCCCCATGTTGCAGGCTCATTCATGTCATTCCAAAAACCATCTATGCCATCTTTAATATAACCTTTAAAAGAGCTACCCCACCATTCTCGCGTTTTGGGATTTGTGAAATCAGGAAAATGACACCAACCCGGCCATACTTGTCCGGTGTAATTTGTTCCGTCTGGATACTTGATGAATAAGTCTTTAGAGAGTCCTTCTTCAAATGCTTTATATCCTTTCTCTACCTTAATACCCGGGTCAACAATTACTACATTTTTAAATCCCATACCTTCGAGATCATCAAGCATTTTTTTGGGTTGCGGGAAACGATTATTGTCCCAAGTAAAAATCTTGTAGTTATCCATATAATGAATGTCGAAGTATATAACATCTGCAGGTATTTTTTTCTCACGGAAAGTTTTTGCTAGCGATATAACTTCTTTATCGGGGTAGTAACTATATCTACATTGTTGAAATCCGATACTCCACAATGATGGCATTTCCATTCTTCCTGTTAAATCTGTGTATGATTTAATGATGCCTTCTACAGTTGAATTTGCAATGAGGTAATAGTTCATTTCTCCAAGTTCTGCAGTGAAGCTTGAAAAGCGGTTGTTAGACGCCCCAAAGTTGAAATGTGATTTGTGGGTATTATCAAGGAATATACCATATGTCTTTTTATGATGTAAGCCGATATAAAAAGGAATTGTTGCATAAAGTGGATCTCCATTGCTTGGATATGCAAAAAAGTCAGTATTCCAATTGGTGTATCCTTCACCTTTTCTATTAAGATTTCCCGTTTTTTCACCTAGTCCAATAAATCGCTCATCTTCTTGCATTTTTTTGTACGTTGTTACCTCTTCTCCTATCCAACTTATACCAAATGCAGGTTCGTCTTCATTCAAAATAATCCCTTCATTATCTTTCAAAACAAACCTTAAAGGATTTTTATAAATGTCCAATTCACAAGAATCTGTTTTGAGAGTTAGTTTATTGTCATGCTTAATCAGTTTGAAAAGCCCATTGGCAGGATTTGCAATAACTGCATAACTAAATGTGTTAAATGTGCTGTCTTTTGTTGCCTGTATACGAATGATGGTAGACGAGTATACTTGAATTTTGACATTTCCATTGGGCGTTTTCAAAACAATATGATTTTCATTTTCTGTAATAGCCGAAACGTCAGACAAGCTATTGTTTAGCGATTGCGCTTTTATACTTAATGTAAAAGCAGCTAGAATTAACATGCAAAGTAATTTCTTCATGAATTGTATAAATTGAAATGTGCGTAAATATAGTATGTAAAATGATAAAACTAACAATTTTAATGTAAAAGTGTATTATATACACTATCTACTATTTTGTTATATTCATATGTTTTGAGTATATTTGAAATCCCATCAATCATGAAAAAAAATACATTTAAAAAACACATTTCTGTTGATTGCGTCATTTTTGGTTACGATGAGGAGAATGATAAGTTAGAAGTACTTTTAATTGAACAGAAAAATCCCAATAAAAAAGGTCATCAATCCTTCATCCCCCAGTTCGCATTGCCTGGTGATTTAGTAAACGATGAAGAAAATTTGGATGAATCAGCTCAACGTGTTCTTAACGAGTTAACAAATGTGTCAGGTCTCAACTTACGTCAGTTTGGTTGTTTTGGTGATCCGATGCGTGTTAAACAAGAAAAAGATAAAGAATGGTTACATTTATATCGTCAAGATCCTGATGCTCGCGTTGTTACAGTAGCCTATTACACACTTGTTCGTAAAGAAATGATCAGACCTATGCCAGGTTCATTTGCACAAAATGTTGTTTGGAAAAATACAAAAAGAATACCTGCACTTGCATTTGACCACAACTTGATTGTTAAGCAAGCATCTTCAAATTTAAGACGTGATTTTGATGCTGATATGTTTGCGAAGGAGTTGTTACCTCAAAAGTTTACACTCAAAAATTTACAGAATTTATACGAGGTAATTTTTAATACTACGCTAGACAAGCGCAATTTCATCAAACGTATAAAGAAGGAGGATCATCTTCTTGAATTGAGTGAAAAGCAAAAGGGTACAATGTTCAAACCATCGAAACTTTATAGGTTTAAGGTTAAATAAATTTAAATCAATAAAAAAGCCCGAATATTCGGGCTTTTTTATTGATGAATTTTAGTTATTCCTTTGTTTATTGAACAATTAATTTCAATGTTTTGCTTTCTCCACGGTTGTTTGTAATGTTAACGAATAACATTCCTTTTGATAATTCGTTACTGTTAAATGTAAGTTTATCATCAGTAACTCCAGTATAATTAGCAATTCTTTTACCTGCCAAGTCCATAATTAATATATCATGTGATTTAGCTAAATCATTAAACTCAATGTTTACGATTCCATTACTTGGGTTAGGATAAAGTTTAACATTGTTAATTAAACTGTTGCTTTCCAATATCCCTGTTGTAGTAGTATCTGCTAAAGTACAAGTACTAAACACGTATGCTAATGTTACAGGATTTGCACTTGTACGAGTATACGTACGATTGAATCCTCCAATACCATTAGGTGTAACGCATTCGCGTTTGGTTGAGTCGCTGAAGTTTTCTTCTGACGCTGTAAGAGATGAGTCGCCATTCATAAATTTGTATGCAATTGTACTAGGGCAAATGTTTACTGTAGTTGAGAAAAATCCTGGTTTTCCAGCAACAGGGCTCAAGCGAATTGCACCACCTTGCCAGTTTGGTGTGGTAAAGTTACCAATCAAATAAATGCGTCCTTGTCCGTCAGGTGTTTCATTGCTCAAGTCTACCATGAAAGTTACATTCGATGGGGCTGGTTTAGGAATACACGCACCCGGAGTGCTTGAATTGAAACAAGTTAAGTCTAGTGTGTCATTTGAAGATAATATCCATTTACGGTTTGCTATACCTTCCCAGTTGGTATTTCCATTTTTATGAAAACGGAATTTGAATTCAAACTCGCCAGAATCCATGTCAAGTGAAACTCCATAAAAACTTGTATTTCCAATTTTATTTAATTTAACCCCATTACCCCAATTGGTTATTTGTGATCTACCACCTGCTACTGATACTGAATCAAATCCACCATTACAGTCATTGTTTAACATGTCAATAATAAAATTAGCTTTATATACTGGAATTGGAGCTGTAGGACATGATGTACATGATCCGAAACATACTTTTGTACTTGTATTTGAATTTACACTTATGCCTCTGTTACCATTAACATTGCACGTAGATGGGATATTTTCTGGTTCAGAGGGTGAATTCCACGAATTACCATTTACAAACTTATATTCATAAGAACCCGAATCTAAATAGGCTATCCATTCGTAAACCTTGTTATTATTAAACAGATTAGCCATTGATGTAGATGCTGGATTCCAACCTTGTAAACTTCCGGCAATGTGAACACCATTTGATCCAACAGTTTGTAATTGCATATCTACCGCAAAGCGAACGGCAAATTTTCCTGCTGGCGCGTTTCCGCTAAATACAATAGCCGGTATAACAGAAGTGTCATTGGCAATTGAATCTACATAAAACCAACGATTATCATTTTGACCACCATTTGTTTGGTATCCAACCTGATTTAATGCTGGAACTCCTTCTGCATTTCCCCATGTATTACCATTAATAAATTTGAATTGCATAACTTGATTTGCTGGGGCATCTATGAATGTTGAATAGATGTTTCCAGATTCTAAAGTTAATGGGGTTGAACCAGGGTTCCAACCTTGAAAGCTTCCAGCAACATGAACGCCATTTGCGCTAACTGTCTGTCCGGTCATATCAACTGAAACCTTTACTTTTTTCGCGTAAACTCCTGAAAACAGTCCAAGAGTTATACCTAATAGTAGAATTTTTTTCATGTTTATTTGTTAAATTAAGTTAAACGAATATAAATAAATTATGAACAAAAAACAAAAAGTGTAGGAAATACACTTTCTTTTTTTTAACTCGCACTTACTTCAAGAGAATCGGATGCATAAAAAAGATATGATAAGATGCTTTATTATTTTGGTAATTGGTTTTTGCTTGTCAACGGCAAATGCTCAAGCGGTTTCGTTGTTACCAACATTGCCTACACAATCAGATAATGTTGTGATAACATATGACGCATTACAAGGTAACGGTGCTTTGAACGGACAATCCATTGTATACGCTCATGCTGGAGTAATTAACAATTTAAGCACTTCTGCAACAAATTGGAGATATGTACAAGAAAATTGGGGGACAGATTATTCAGGTGTGAGAATGACATCTATGGGGAATAATACATTCCAACTATCGGTTAACAATGCTAATTTTTATGGTGTTCCTAGTTCTGAACGCGTTCAAAAATCATCCTTTGGGTTTAGAAATGCAGATGGCAGTATGGTTGGCAGAAACAGCGATGGGTCAAATATTTTTATTGCTTTAAGTGATGGCAAGTATGTATTGTTAACGGATGTACGATTAGAAAAGCCAAATATTCAGGTTTTAACAGCTGTTACAAATTTTTCAGAGACTAATATAGATGTATTAGTATTTCCAAAACCTACCAAAGATATTATACAATTGAAATCACCAAACCTGATCAACAATTTTGAATTAACAGATTTGGTTGGTAGAATAGTTATGAAAGATGAAATTGGTGTATCAGGTACAATTTCAATTGGTCATTTATCTAATTGTTCATACATATTAAAACCTAATTCATCTAAAGAAAGTGTTAAAAAAAATAATTCTATATAAATCGTAATGAAATCAATTCTATTATCTATTTTAAGTTTCTTATTGTATACAGGAGCAAACTCCCAAACAATTAAAGGGAAACTAATCGACAACAAATCTGAACCATTAATAGGTGCAACTGTTTTTGTAGAAGGCACAAAAAATGGTGCACAAACAGACCTTAATGGTGATTATGTAATTAGCAATTTAAAGCCTGGTAAATATCGCTTACGTTTTCAATATATCGGTATGCTAACAGATTTTAAAAATGTTGAACTAACTGAAGGGCAAACTCTAGTTGTAAACATGACTATTAAAGAAGATGCAAATAAACTAGATGAGGCAGTTGTAATTGGTTATGGCACGCAACGAAAACGTGAGATAACCTCATCCATTGCTAAAATTGGCCAGAAGGAATTAAATGATTTGCCTGTTCAAAGTTTTGAACAAGCCTTGCAAGGTAAATTAGCAGGTGTTGCAGTTACTCAAGGCAGTGGATTGGCCGGATCACCTAGTATAATTCGAATAAGGGGAATTTCTTCCATTTCTGCCGGTGGGGATCCATTATACGTGGTTGATGGTATACCAATGACACAGGATTATGGAACTTTTGGAAACTCAGGGGGCACAAACTTTAATCCATTATCTTCAATAAATCCGAATGATATTGAAAGTATAGAGGTTTTGAAAGATGCTGCAGCAACATCAATTTATGGCTCAAGGGGAGCTAATGGCGTAATTCTAATTACAACAAGAAGGGCCACTAAAGGACAAATGCGGGTTACTTATACCGGCCAAACAGGCCTGTCTACACCAACAGCAAAACCAAATTTGGTTAGTCGTGATGAGTTATTGAATTTAATGGAAGAAGCATGGATAAATGATGGCAATACGGGTAAGCCTGATTTAACTAAGTTTGGTATAGCAAACATGACATGGGATGATACTAGAAAATACAATACAGATTGGTATAACGAACTCACTCAAATTGGGATTAAAAACCAGCATGACATTACCTTATCAAAAGGTTGGAAAAATGTGTCACTCTTTTCCAGCCTTTCATACAATCGTAATGAAACTTTTATAAAAGGAAACTCATACGACAAATTAGGTGGGCGTTTAAATCTCGATTATCAAATAAGTAAGAAACTTAAAATGCAATTAGGTTCTTCATTCACTAATGCAGATAATAATAGAGTATACAGTGGATGGAGCGGTGGATACGGGCTTCTCATGTCATCGGCTCTTCCTTTTTATCCTGTTCGTAATCCTAATGGAACCTACTTTTTGTTTAATAACTCAGATGCAGGTTTTAGAACAAATCCTTTAATGATGTTGGATTTATACAAATGGGTTACCAATGAGCAACGTACTATTGGTAATTTAGCTTTCGACTATGATATTACAAAAAATTTAAAGGCTCGCGTGCAAGGTAACTACGATTATCAGAGCATTTCAGATGATCAATTTTCTCCACAAGAACTTAATCAAACCACTGGCTCTGACACTACATCAATTGCTACCAAGAATTTACGATACACCAATAATTTTAATTATTTGGCACAACTATCCTATAAATATGAGATTAACAAGTTAAATAAACTTGACATTGTTGGTGGTTTTGAGCGCCAGCAATCAATTACTGAAGGTTATAATATATATGAGCGATCGGCTTCTGGTTTTATTACTAACGGAGAGCAAACAGCTAATAACCTAAAGATGTACATCGTGCCAAGCCAGTGGAAATTTGAAAGATATTTTGGTCGTGTAAACTTTAATAGTCATGATAAGTATTTTTTAAATATGGCTTTCAGTTATGATGGATCATCTCGTTTTGGCGATAATAATAGATATGGGTTCTTTCCTTCTATATCAGCAGGATGGGTTATGAATGAAGAAAGATTTATGGATAGGTTTAAAAAACTAACCCTCCTAAAATTGCGTGCATCATACGGAAGGTCAGGAAATTCAGACTTTGATCCAAATGCCCGATACGGCTTCTTTCAAGCATCATCAGCAATAACATATAATGGTCAGCCAACTTTATATCCAACTCAGTTGGAAAATCCAAATTTACGTTGGGAAACTTCTTGGACTTTCAATGCTGGTATTGATTTTGCATTTTTCAACGATAAATTGACAGGTACATTTGATATTTATGATAAAAGAACAACAGATGTTATTATGAATTTGAATTTAGATCCCTCTGTTGGTTTCGGTAACTACTATGATAATGTAGGTGGAATTCATAACTATGGTGCAGAGTTTAGCTTAAGGTATAACGTAATCCAAAAAACTAAATTTTCTTGGAATATAATGGCGAATATAGCTCGTAACTATAATGAAATAACAAGTACAGGCGCCTACACAGAAGAGGCCGTTAGTGGAGGTACAAATGATACTAGGGTAGTTGTAGGAATGCCTGTAGGAACATATTACCTCGTACGTTTTTCTCATGTAGATGCAGAGACAGGTCGTCCGGTATACTTAGATAAAAATGGTAATCAAACATTTACATGGAGTGCTAATAATCGTGTGCCAGTTGGAAGTATTTTGCCTAAAGCTATTGGAGGATTTACTAACAATTTTAAATATAAAAACTGGGATCTAAGCTTGTTATTTGTTTATCAAATTGGGGGGAATATTTATGATGCATCTGCTAAGCGACAATTAGGTGTGATGAGCTTCTGGAACTCCCGCCCTGAAATAGCAGATAGATGGCAAAAGCCAGGTGATCAGGCAGCTTTTCCACGCCTAACTTTAAACCCTTCTACTTATGGTTTACCTGATTATTGGCAATACAACACTCCAATGTGGCTTTATGATGCAAGTTTTCTTCGTTTAAGAAATTTAACTGTTGGTTATAATCTTCCAAGCTCATGGACAAAGAAAGCAAAGATGGCAAGCGCAAGGGTTGCTGTAATATGTACAAACTTGTTTGTGTTTACAAATTATCCCGGACTCGATCCTGAAATCGCTAGAGATGGTGAAGGTAATATCAATACATCCAGAAATATGCAGTCTCAAGGCACTTATTATTTAAATGCGCCTCAAGAAAGAACATATAACATTCAAATCACTGCAACATTTTAATCTAATACATAATGAACAGAATAGATTCACATAAATTATTAGTTGTTGTATTTTCAGCAATTTTGATGATCACATTCTCAGGATGTGAAAAAAATTTAGATGTTTCGCCAGACCCATCATTTGGTTTGAATCCTAATGAAGCAATTAAGTCGGCAAGTGATATGCAAAAGTTATTAAACTCTTGTTATGATGCATGTGCTAATATGATGAGTGGGCAGTTTCAGGTAATTTCTGATTTACTGGGTGATGATGTAACTGCTCCTTTAAACAACGATGGGAATGCAACTGCCGTATATAACAGAAGCGTAGCACAATTTAATGGATTAACAAACTCAGCATACGCACAACCTTATTATACAATTTACAGGGTTAATGTAATGGATTTGTATTACGAACAAGTTGCTTTTGATGTTGGTGAAAAGGAAAGATTGCAAGGTGAAGCAGCATTTCTTAGAGCATTGTGTCATTTCGAAACAGTAAAAATGTGGGCTCAGCCTGCTGGTTTTACAACAGATAACAGCCACTTAGGAATAATAGAACGCAGTCGTGCCAAAAATGAAGTAATGCTTAGATCGAGCGTTGCCGATAATTACAAAATGATAATAGATGATTTACAAAATGCTATTAATCTTTTACCGCTAAATAATGGATTGTATGCCACAAAAAATGCAGCTAAAGCACTATTGGCTAAAGTATACTTTACAATGGGTAATTATGCAGCAGCTTTGCCTTTACTAAATGATGTAATTGGTGCTGGTTATGTTTTAAGTGATAGTTTAAATAGGTTTAAAAGAGAAGAGGTAGAAAGCGAAATAATATTTGGGTTCGTAACCACTAATTCTGCATATGATATAAATTCACGTGGCTCGGTTTTTAAATCTAACTATCGTAACGATATCAGTATTCCTGTTTTAGGGGTGTCATCAGAATTATACAACTTACTTATGGCCGACACTTCAGATAAACGTAAAAAATTCGTTACTTTGATTAACCCTGGCCAGCCAAACGAAATTAAGGCTAGTACCAAATATAATTTAAATAATTTTGCAACGCCTTATTTAACTCTTACTGATATGTTATTAATGAGAGCAGAAATACATGCAATTCAATCTAACTATGCTATTGCAATTGCCGATTTAGGTTTGATTGTAAAAAGAGCCTATGGTTTCGGAAGTGCTAAACTTGTTTCTTTATCCAGCTTGTCCGGTCAAGCATTAATTGATGAAGTTCGTTTACAACGTAGGTTAGAGATGCATCTAGAAGGCGATAGGTTAACTCAACTAAAACGTGTTGGCGCATTTCATACACCAACAACAGTTATCAGAAATGCACCTTGGAATTGTGCAGGTTTGGTGCTTCAGTTTCCTGCATCTGCCGGAACTGTAAAAGGTTTTGTCTTTAATATTGAAGGTGGTTGTAATTAAATAATATAATGAAAATGATGAAAAAAATAGGAATAATTATTTGTGTTTTAGCTTTATTTAATAGTTGTAAAAAGCCTTATGATTATGATAAAGAGGTAGCAGCACCAATTTCTACACCAGAAAAAATAGCTGCAAGTATAGAAGGCACTTGGTATATGAATTCTGCTTCAGAAGTTGATGAGAAATCTTTGGTTAAGGAATCAATCGATATTTCAGACTTTCTTACTTCTGAAACTGGATTAGTGCCGAACATCACTTTCAAAACAAGTGAAAATACTTTTACTATAGATACTACTGGGGTTGTAAAAAATTTCTTCAAAGTTAATAATGGTAAATGGCGATTTGATGACGATCGTTACCCATCAAAAATAACGTTGCTAGATCTTTCTAATAATGTAATCACTGATATCAACATTAGTAAAAATCTTTTGTCAACAACTCCTCAACTTAGTTTTATTGATGGAGTAAATTGTGGAACCGAAAAGGCAATTTCTTACAGCATTTCATTTGTAAAAAAATAATTAATCATGAAAAAAAAATCAATTATTATAATCACACTATTATTAGTTAATGGTTTGAATGCGCAGGTTGCCTGGGTTGAGCCAAAGAAGCCAGACGTAACTAAACCTATAAGAATATATTGTGATATTAACAAAGCTACAGCAGCTACTGCAGATGCAATGAAAGCAAATACTGATGGTCCATATTATATTTGGACATGGAAGCCGGTTGAGGCTCGTGCCGATTCTTTAGTGAATGGAACTGGCGATAAACCATGGAAAAATAGTAATGAGAATTTAAAGATGACCAAGGACGATACCAAAGGTGTTAACGTATGGTATTACGAAATGATTCCAACAGAATTTTATGGTGTTGATCCAACTGTAGTATACTCGCAAGGTATAAGTTTACTTGTAAAGCCAAAAGATGGCGGTGGTTATGGCGACCCAGATGTAAAAACAGAGGACTTATCTATAACCATTGATCCTCCTTCAGTTGATCGCGGAATTTTATATTCACTTCCAAAAACGATTTTTTCAGACCAAATTACAACGCTAATTTACGATAATCCAAATGAGCCTAAAACAACTATGCAGAACCTTATTGATGGTGATGTTTTCATGCACATCATAGCTACCGCACAAGATAGTTTGGGAACAAAAGTTACCATTGAACCGAATAAGTTTTTTAAAGTGACGGACAATCCTAAATTGAAAATGAAAAAAATGAGTGATGGTAAATTTAAATTAACGATGATACCTGATCGTTTTCTTATTATACCTTCAGGCTTTAGATTGATAGATTTAGAAATTACAGTTCGCAAAAAGAATTATGTTTCTAATGCTGATCAAACCGATAAAAAAGTTAAACTTATGTTGGGTTGTCAATAGACATAACTTTTTCCACTAAATGATTTTATTTTCATAAAAAAAGGGGCTGCGATCATCGCAGCCCCTTTCTTTTTTACTATTTATTTATTGTACAATAGTCATTTCATTAACAATGTTTGGTGCTTGGCCGTATTTTTCAACCAACCACAATACATAACGAATATCAACGCTAATAGTACGTTTATTTTTAGGGTCAAAATGGATATTACCACTCATTGCTTCCCAATTTCCATCAAAAGCTAAGCCAATAATTCGGCCTTCGCCATCAATTACAGGGCTTCCGCTGTTTCCACCAGTAATATCATTGTCACTTAAAAAAGCCACAGGTAATTTGCCGTTTTTCATGGCATATCTTCCATAATCTTTCTTTTGGTGTAATTCTTTCAATCTATTTGGAATATCAAATTCATTGTTTCCAGCATATTTCTTATTCTTTTCTATTACACCATCCAAGTCTGTAAATAAAGGATATTTACCATATGCCTTTATACTACCGTATGTTAATCGTAATGATGAATTTGCATCAGGATAAAACTCTTTACTTGGGTTCATTTCCATTAAACCTTTTATGTAAGTGCGACCATGAGCTAAAATTGTTTCATTAAACAAATCTACTTTAGCTTTAAATGCAGTATTGTAATGTTTCCTGAATGCATCAAAATGCTT
>CANHBJ010000061.1 GCA_947459075.1 Bacteroidota bacterium | reverse complement strand
TGTCTTTGAAATATTCCTAGGAGAAATGGGGCAGGCCCTTGGAATCGGACTTTCGTTCCCTGGTTGGTTCCTCGAAGGAGATGCTGTTGGTATCGAAACTGCTGTCACAAAAGGCGGGCGGGGAAGATTGCCTCTATTTGAAAGAGATTTAAAGGCACTTCTTCTAGAAGGTAAAGAATATGATTATGATAAGGCCCATTTGGGTTCTTATGAAGACTATATTCCTAATCATTATCTGTATGGCTATTTCTATACCTCATTTATGAGAAATAAATATGGGGATCTGTTTCTATCCAAAGTATCAAACCGAGCAACTGAGCGCTCTTATAATCCTCTAACTTTTTACAATGCTTTTTTGGATCTTACGAATAAGAGTTTTGAAAGTTTTTATCGTGAAACGATGAGTGAACTATTAAAGAACTGGAAGGAAAAAGAGCTCCAGCTTAAGCTCACTCCCTTTGCCATTAAAAATTCTGAGTTGAATGATGGCTGGACCAATTATCTTTTTCCACAACAGACTAAGGATCATAAAATTCTCGCCTTGAAAAAAGGGCTCTCTTTTATACCTCAATTTGTATTGGCCGATTCCAAGGTTATTCTTATGCGTTTTTTAGTCAGGCAGATTATAACCACAAACGATGGAATTTAAGTGCAGGAGCACGATATGAAGTAAATAGAATTGATACAGTTGAAGAAAACCGCAGGCCTTTACTAAAATTTGGGGTTAATTATCAAGCAGCCGAAAAAACATTTTTCCGTTTAAATTATGGTGAAGGTTATCGTTTCCCAACCATTGGCGAACGTTATGTTGATGATGGGGTTACTTTATTACGTGTGTTCCCTAATCCACAATTAAAAACGGAGTTTGGTTGGACAGCCGAGTTTGGTATTAAACAAGGATTTAAAATTGCCAACTGGAATGGCCAATTAGATTATGCCTTGTTTTGGCAAGAATATACCGATTTAATTGAGTTTAAGTTTGATCAGTATGAACCTGCAACATTAGAAAATCCAATGGGTACATTTGGTTTTAAAGCTCTAAATTTGCAGCAAGCAAGGGTTGCTGGTATGGAAGCATCAATTAGCGGTAGTGGTGCCATTGGCGAGGTAATTATTAACGTACTTGGTGGATATACCTATAGCTACCCTGTTAACTTGGCGCAAGATACTTCGGCAAAAAAAGCTAGCAACTACATAAAAGATTTTGCTAAAAGTTTTGGTGGGGTTGATAGTGCTTATGCGGCATCAAAATTATTACCTTATCGCAACCGCCACTTGGTTAAGTTTGATATAGAAGCAACTTACCGTAAAATTAACATAGGCTATGGTGTGCAGTATTACAGTAAGTTTGAAAACATAGATCCATTACTTTATATCATCATCCCTGGTTTACCAAAGTTTATGACTAGCGTAGGTAGTGGCGATTGGGTTCATCAAGCGCGAATAGGAGTGAACATTAGCCCTAATTTAACGGTAAGTTTTATTGTAAATAACGTAATGAATTTAGAATATGCTACCCGTCCGGCTAGGATGGACCCGCCAAGAACATTTAACTTGCAAATGAGATTTAAAATTTAAAAACATTCATTAATTAAATCGTTACAAAAGCGAACATTTAATTAACCAATTTGTATAGCATAAAAAAAGACAGCTTTACAGGCTGTCTTTTTTATAAATTGTATTTGGTGTTTTAATCCTTTAAAAAACTGGTATAATATACACCATCGTTTGTTTTAATCACGCATTTATAAATACCATTTTGGTATGATGAGATATTAATTGCAGGAGCTAAATTATTAGCAAAACTACCTTCTGCAACAGATCTTCCAAGTGCATCAACAATGTTATAATTGCCGTTGGTGTGATGTGGTAAAGCCGATAAATCAAAATTTATGGCGTTTTTGCTTGGGTTAGGATAGGCCTTAATTTCTACAGGAGCATCGGCAGGGAAAATACCTCCTAAACCAGTAGGTAAAAATATTCTAAATTGGTAACTGTCTCCTGAGTCTATTCTGTTTAACCTAGTATTAGGTGATATTTTAGGATGGTAGTAAGTATTTAAAAAAATGGCAATGCGATAAGCTCCAACTTGAGATGAATCTCCTTTGCCTGTTAACAGTGCACATCCTTTACCACCACCTGGAATGGCGCAACGGTTTAAACATTGGTAAGCATAGTTGGCGGGCACACCTTTTAAGTTTATCATGATTACCGAGTCAATTACTACATTAACTAATGTACCATTAAAAAATGCTGAAGTATCAAGTGGTGCTTTAAAACTTAGCACTTGGTTGTATTGTTCGCCAACATAAGAATAAGGTAATTCAGCAGGTGTAAATCCTGTACTATTTAATTTAGGATCAGGTATGCACTGTGCATTTAATTTTGTTACTGCTGCAATAAATAGTAAACAAATAACAAGTACGTATTTTTTCATGTTAATAATATTAATCATTCAAATATAGCAATTTACTTTTTATGTATCACGTTAGCAAATATTTAACCTGCATCATAATTAAATAAATCCATGATGTCGTCAGGGTTTATTGGCGTAATACTGCCAATTGTGGTTTGTGTGTTAATGTTATATTTTCCAATACGCACGCGCACCAATCGTAATGTGGGATGACCAACTACGGCAGTCATTTTTCTAACTTGGCGAAAGCGGCCTTCTTTAATGCAAATGCTTAACCAAGTATGTGGTTTGTATTTATGGTACCTAACACGCGGATAGCGTTCAGGAAATTCTATATTTTCTAATCGTTTTACTTTGGCAGGTTTGGTTTGGTATATGATACTTTGGTGCGAAATACCAACTCCTAATTCCAATTGTTTAATGGTTTCATCGCTTACATCACCTTCAACCAAAACCCAATATTCTTTTTCCACGTGATGTGCCAATAAATGTTGGTGGAATTTCCCGTTGTTGCTCAGTATTAAAAGTCCTTCGCTATGTTCATCTAATCGGCCAACGGGCATCACGTCTTCTTCTAATTGATATAAATCACCTAGTAATTTTTTGTTGTTGTGCTCGCAAACAAACTGACTTAAATAACCGAATGGTTTAAAAATGGCATAATACTTAAATTCTTGTTCACTCATCTGCGCAACATTTCCCTTCATGCACTTCTTTTATCCATTGTTCATCAGTTATGGTTTGGGTTGATGCTTCGGGTTTATCTGAGCACCAGTCGCAGGTTTCACCATTTTCCGTGAATCCTCGTCCTTCGCATTGTGGGCATACATATCCGCATCCGGCCATAACTTTGGTGTTAATTAAAACGCTAAAATAACAAACGGCTTATTAATTGTTCCCATTTAATAATGCAATTACTTGTTTTAATTGTTCATCAATGTCAACTGTGGCATCAACCCAATGAATAATTTGGCCATCTTTTTCCATCTTTCTAAAGTAGGTCATTTGTCTTTTAGCATATTGTTGTATGGCATTATTGAGCAACTCTTCTAATGCTTCGTAACTCATCAACCCCAATAAAAATTGCGATACAAATTTATACTCTAAGCCATAATACTGTAATTGTTCGTGACTTACCCCTTCGCTAAGTAATTGTTCAACCTCTTCAATTAACCCATTTTTAAGTCTGTGTTGTAAACGTTGGGTAATGCGCTGCCTGCGAATTTCTTTACTAACATCAAGACCAATGATAAGCGGTTTAATTTCGGGCGATGTTGACTTCTCTAAAATATGATTTTGCAAATAGTGGTTTATTTCTATAGCCCTTATGGTTCTTTTTAAGGTTGATAAATCAGCTTTAGTAAAGTAATCGGTTTTTGGCATTTTTTTAAAATACGCCACGAGTTCTGGGTGTGTTAAATGCGAAATAGATTTCCGTAAATCATGGTTATTTGGAACAGCTGCATAATTTAAGTTGCGCAATACGCTATCAATGTATAGTCCAGTTCCACCGCATAAAATTGGGGTAATATGTTGTTCTCTAAGTTGCATGAATATTGCAAAGAAATCGCGCATAAATTCATGTAAATTATAACGCTCACCTGGTTCTAATATATCAATTAAATGACAAGGCACTGTTTGATGGTTAATGGTGTAATCATCATAATCTTTACCTGTGCCAATATTCATTCGTTTGTATACTTGTCGGCTATCGGCACTAATAATGTGTGTTTTTAAATGGTCTGCCAATGCAGCTGCTAACCTTGTTTTTCCGCAAGCTGTTGGTCCTAAAATTACAATTAAATTATATGGTGATAGCACAAGGCAAAAGTAATAAATAGAATGGCTTATCTATTGTCCCAAATAAATTTTAAACTTCCCGAATTGTATATTTTAAGTTTATTGTTAGGGGTTAAAATTTGGTTCTCTGTATATCGGGTAATCGTGGTTTCGTCTATATAAAAACATTGCGGGTGTGTTTCTTCTATTAACTTAAAACCAATTTTTAAGTAACTCTCTCCAGTGCTCCAGTCTCTGTCAGCATATGTCATAATATGTTTAACATGATTGGTTTTAATAAAATGCTGAAACAACTTACTCAATCCACCAACAATGTTTATCCCAGCTTTACTTGCAAAACGTTCCAATTCATAACTTCTGTAATACACGGGTCCATCATACATGGTTCTGGCTTTACTAAATGTGGCCACAGCAACCAATTCATCTTCATGTATTAATCCATATTTGTAATAGGCAGATGTACTTCCTTGCAAATGATATTGGTTCAGAAAATCACCAGCTTGTAGTTTATTCAGTTTAACAATTTCGGTTTTGCGTGCATGAATTTTTTTAGCCAATCCGATAATAGATTGTATACGAAGTTTTACCAAGTCTGTTTTTTGTATCCAAATATCTTCCCATACATGTATAATATGATGATGATTGAGATTTATATTGCTACTTAAATTTGAAAAAAAGGTTTCGGATAATTTGTTTTTCTTATAAGAATTTAAATCAATAAAATGTATGAGTAGTTTTTTTTCTTCAAAAAAATATAGATGAAATGGTGAGGCATTTATTGCATGTTTTTGCGCACCAATTTGCTGAATAAATTCACTAAATAATTCAACTACCATAAGTAAATTTTAATTCACTTTTTAATGCCTCAATTACATTAAATACAATTGGGCAAATGGTGTAATTACTCCATAAGCTGCGTTTGTATTTCATGTCTTTTCCATCTAAGTGTGGGTAACCTGCACAAGCATTAGGGCGACTCTCGTATATGCCGCACTTGCAATCGTTTAAAAACATACAAGGCTTAGTTTTTAAAAACTGAGCTTCTCCATCAAATTCAACAAAATTCTGCTTAAATACGTGTGGTTCGGTTTGTTTAATTGCAGCTAGTCTTACTATTTCATTTTCTTCTAATCCTGGTTCTAATTTTTTGCAACAGTTTGCACAAGTGGTACAATCTATTTGTGATGTTATTTGCTTGCTAAGGGTGTGTATACTTTGGTCAATTAATTCACTTTTAAAATTACGCAAGTGCTTTTTAAAAAACATGTTTTCTATGTTTTTTGAAGCCAATAGGGGTTGCATATCTTCGGGTGATTTAACCATAACGATTGTTATTGTTCTTTTACATCAACCAAAACCAAATCGCCATTTTGCCAAATAAAAATATCATTATCTAATATGATTTCTTCGCCTTCTTTAAGGTTTTTGATATAAACATCATTATTGGCTGTATGTATGCTTCCTTTGGTTTGTATGGCCAACTTAATGTATTGTGGATTAATGCCGCGTTTAGTTCCACATAGCACGATGTGCACTGGTTTACGGATACGCTTTAATAAGCTCATGTCGCGTATGTCACTATCGTCTGCTAATAAAACCAAGCTTTGGTAGTCGCGGTAGGCAACCATTGCAGTAAGCAAGGCTTCAATGTCGTTTTCAGGATCATCTCCGCCTTCTCCCATTTTGCGCACATCTTCAATATCCTTTTTAAACTTTTTATAATCCTTTGCTTCAAAAGTATGCACACCACCTGTTCGGCCTACTACTTTTTTGTTGTCGGGAATATTATCTCCATCATTAAAAAGGGCGTAGTATTTAATTTTTTCTCCCTCAAAATTCTTTTTATACCAAACTAACATTTGGCCTATGTATGGAAACATGCTACCAGTCATATCAACTACCATCATTACTTTTTTCCACTCTTTGTTACGGGTAAAAACCCTAAAAATAGTAGAGTCTTTTATTTTGTATTCTCCTGTTAAAAACTTGTCGAATTTTAACGTAGTTTCTTTGGTAGGACTCTCATAGGTTACGTAGCCTTTTTTATCAAAATGCGCGTAGCTTCCCTCTAATTCTCCTTTATCAAATTTAGCTTCAGTAAGCAAAAAGCCATTTTCATCATAAGCACGCTCATAACCATGTTTTTTTCCCGTTAAATAACCTTCCTCTACTTTGGTGCTGCAATTAGGGAAAAAGGTTACACTTGGTCCTGATAACATGCCATCTTTATAAGTATTGCTAAATTCTATGCAGTCTTGTGTATCGTAGTAACGAATTTCTAAACCTTCTTTTTCGTTGTTTTCGTAATATACTTCGTATTTTAAATCACCGTTCGACCAGAAATATCGCCAGAAACCTTGCTTTTTACCGCTTTTATCGGTGAGGTTAATGGTATCTCCATCTGTAACTTCAAATGTTTGAGCATTAACAAGGTTTAAATTTGCTACAAATAGTATAGATAAAAATAATAAATATCGGGTCGACTTCATATTTAATTTTCAACCCCCGAATATACTATTGTTATTGAAAATGCGCGCATATTTCGTGCACTAAAAACATTTACAAGTTTTTAGCGTTACAATTAAGTATGAAAGCAAAATTGATTCAAGAATACATCCAATACACACTTGAGCATAACAAAACCCCTCAAAGCGTTTATTTGTTTGCAAAATCTGTTGATTTAAGCGAACAAGAGTTTTACAATCATTTTTCAGGATTAGAGTCGTTAGAAAGTGAGATTTACCAAACGTGGTTTGAAGATGCTATGAATAAATGCACCGCAATTTCGCCTTGGGATGATTACAGTGCCCGTGAAAAAATATTGGCAGTATTTTACACCTTTATTGAAAACTTAAAAGCAAACAGAAGTTTTGTTAAATTTTTAAAGGATCGTGATTTCAAATCATTGCCCAAATGGCCAGCCTATTTAAACGGTTTACACACCAGTTTTTTAGAACACATAAAACCCATTTTAACAGAAGGTATAACAACGCAAGAAATTGCTGAACGAAAGTATTTGGATGGTAAATACGCTGATGGACTTTGGATAAACTTTTTGTTTGTACTAAAGTTTTGGATTGATGATAGCAGTCCTGCTTTCGAAAAAACAGATGCAGCTATTGAAAAAAGTGTAAATTTAGCTGTAGATTTAATGGGTAAAAGTGCTTTAGATGCAGCTCTTGATTTCGGTAAGTTTTTGTTCCAAAATAAATAAAAATATTACTACAATCAATCCAGTATGGAGCAAAATAGTATTCCAAGTACAAAAGTTCAACGTGCCATGCGTTTTGTTAAAACAGGCGCGCAAATTGGTGGGAATTACATCAAACATTATTCAAAAAAAATGGTCGATTCGTCATTAACCAAAGACGAACTACATGAAAACAATGCAAATGATGTTTACAATGCCTTGAGCGAACTTAAAGGTAGTGCCCTTAAAGTTGCCCAAATGTTGAGCATGGAAAAAAATGTTTTACCTCGACAGTATACCAATAAGTTTCAAATGGCTCAATACAGCGCGCCTCCGCTTTCAGGGCCGTTAATTGTACAAACTTTTGTAAAGGCCTTTAGTAAAACTCCACAGGAAATTTTTGATGCTTTTGAAATGAAAGCAAGTAATGCCGCCAGTATTGGACAAGTGCACAAAGCAACATTAAATGGCAAACAGTTGGCTGTTAAAATTCAATATCCTGGTGTAGCCGAAAGTATTAAAAGCGATTTAAAAATTGTAAAACCAATTGCCTTTCGTTTATTAAACATGAACGAAAAAGAGTTGGATAAATATATTAAAGAGGTTGAGTCAAAATTATTGGAAGAAACAGATTACGACTTAGAATTTAAACGCAGCATAGAAATATCAGAGGCATGTAAGCACATTACTAACCTTGTGTTTACAAATTACCACAAAGCGTTTTCGTCTAATCGTGTGTTAACCATGGATTGGCTTGATGGTTTGCATTTAGATGACTTTTTAAAATCCAATCCATCTCAGGAATTAAGAAATAAAGTAGGACAGGCAATGTGGGATTTTTATGATATGCAAGTTCACGAGCTTAAAGCGGTGCACGCTGATCCACATCCGGGTAATTTTTTAATTCAAACAGATGGTAAATTAGGTGTAATTGATTTTGGTTGCGTGAAAGAAATTCCTGAAGATTTTTATTTAAATTATTTCGCGTTGCTGATACCTGAAATTATGCAAAGTGCAACCACCATGCGCAATATTATGTTGCAACAACAAATTATAACAGCAAATGATAGTGAGCGTGTACAGCAGATTATTACCGATGCATTTACCAAAATGACAACTTTGCTACGCAATCCTTTTGATGCAGCAGAGTTTGATTTTGGCAACAATGAATACATTGATAAAATATACGCCTTAGGCGAAGAGGTGAGTAAAATTGATGAGTTAAAAAATTCAAAAGAGGGAAGAGGTTCGCAGCATGCACTATACATTAATCGAACATACTTTGGTTTGTACAGCATTTTAAATATACTTCAAGCCAAAATTAATACGGGTGCACGCAATTGGAAGAAACCATTAATAAGTTATCATTTAACCAAACTTAATTAATACCGAACATACAACTTCGATAAAAATAAATATCTTTGGTTGTATGCAGCGGATAATTAAAACCAATTCTAACAATGGATTTGTATGGATAGATGTATTAAATCCAACGGAAAACGATTTACAACTGCTTGCAGAAACTTATCATTTTCATCCAAGTGCCCTGCAAGATGTGCTTCAACCCGACCACCTGCCAAAAGCAGAACAGTTTGACGATTTAGAATTTATTATTTGTAGGTACTACGACACGGATGCGGAGAAGGAAGCGGATAGCATTTCTAAAATAAGCAGAAAATTAGCGATTTTTTACAGAAAGGATTTGGTATTAACCATTCATAGAAAAGAATCTCCAACTTATGAGGCTTTAATACAAAAGTACACAACCAACGATCAACTTAATGCTTTTGAAATAACTTGTAAAATTGTTAAAGCGGTTTTATCAACTTATGAAACTCCAAGTATTAAGCTAGACTCGGAGATTGATTTCTATGAGAGTCGGATTTTTTTAAAAAAGCGTATTCCCGATCTGCTAAAAAACTTGTATGCAATTAAACGGAAGGTGTATTTGATTCGAAAGATTTCTAATTTAACCGAAGAAATTGTTCAACATTTAGCGCCCATTGCTCAGTCTCAAAAAAGCAGGCCAGTATTTCAAGATTTAAAAGATTACTATTTAAAGGTTGATACCATGGTTGAATCAAATCATGAGGATATTAATAACTTGATGAATATTTATCTTTCTATCTCTTCTCAGCGCAATAATGAAGTGATGCGCACCCTAACTGTGTTTACTGCATTTTTCTTACCAACAACATTTATTGTTGGGTTATATGGGATGAATTTTGAACACATGCCCGAGTTAAACCACCCTGCTGGTTACCCTGCAGTTATTGGCTTAATGATTTTAGTAACTATTATTATTTATCTTTGGTTTAAACGCAAAGGCTGGATGTAATTTAGCTGCGCATGTTATCAAATTGAAGCGGCACATCAAATTCATGTGCCCTTACCTTAGCCATAGTACTTTGCAACTCGTCTATACTTTTACTGGTAACCCTAACTTGGTCGTCCATAATACTTACTTGTACTTTTAGCTTACAATCCTTTATATAACTCACCACTTTTTTAGCCGTTTCTTTGTCTATACCTTCTTTAATTGGTAAATTTTGGTGCATGTGTTTTCCACTTGGGTTGGGCTCTTTGCTTAAATCAAGTATTCTTGGATCTATTTGTTGTTTGGTAAGTTTACTTAAAACCACATCTATAAGGCTTTGTATGGCCATTTCTTGTTTGGCTTGTAACTTAATCAGTTTATTTTTTTTATCAAGTTCAATCTCACAATCCTCATCTTTTAAATCATATCGATTAACCAATTCTTTTATTGCAGTATTTACTGCATTGTCAATTTTTTGTAAATCAATTTTATTAACAATATCAAAGCTTGCCATAAAGTAAATTTTAGGAATTAATATGCCGCTAAATTAAGTACATTTGAGTAATAAATAATCAAACTATGAAATACGGGGCAATACTCACATTTTTTTTAGTAATTGTTTTTGCAAGTTGTAACGATAATGGTAAAATAGATAATCCAACTCCTCTAAATGGAAGTTTAACTGTTAATCTTGTTCATACCTTTAATCAAGAACCATTCAACTTCAGCTCAAATTTTGTGACTAACCTTAAAGATACCATCAAGTTTTCAGAATTTGTTTATTACATCAGCAACATATCGTTACAAAATGAAGCGGGTAATTGGGTAAATTTAGGTAACTATAATTTGGTTGATTTTTCAGATCAAGCATCATTAAAATTAAATATTGCAAATTTACCAGGTGGCACCTACAAAAAAATGCGGTTTTTAGTTGGGGTTGATAGCATTGCCAATAGTAGTGGTGCACAAGAAGGTGCGTTAAATCCATCAAACGGTATGTTTTGGAGTTGGGCAACAGGATATATTTTTATTAGAATGCAGGGGCGTTTTAACAACAATCAACCCATGACAATTGATATGGGTGGAGTACAAAATATACCTATAATTGAATTGCCAATAAATGAAGTTATAAATCAAGGTGCTTCAGCTACTGCAAATATAAATTTTAATATTGCTGATGTTTTTGTAACACCTAACAATTATAAATTAGATTCTGTTTCTTCAATTATGCATAGCGCTTTGCATCCCAATGCCCCCATGTTAAAACAAAATATCGAAACAGGAGCATTCTCGTTAATTAGTTTTCAGTAAACTTAAAATTTAAATATGAATCGGGTTCAAATATTTATAACAGCTGTTTTATTATTTTCTATACAATGCTTTAGTGCTTGTAATGTTAATGACGAACTTGAGCCTCCTGCTTTTGTTAAACCACTTCCAGATATTACACCAACCCCATACAACATTAATTATCCAACAGGTTTACTTTGGCCACGATTAAAAATTCCTGCTAATAATCCACTTACTGTGGAAGGAGTTGCCTTAGGTAAAAAGCTCTTTTACGATAACATCTTATCAGCTGATAATACCATTTCATGCAGTTCTTGTCATGCACAAGGTTTTTCATTTTCAGATTCTAAAAAGTTTAGTTTCGGTGTAAATGGTCAATTGGGTATTCGTAATGCAATGCCTTTATTTAATTTAGGCTGGTTTGAAGACCCAACTCTGGTAAAAGGTGGTCACGGCTTTTTTTGGGATGGACGAATAAGTACTTTAGAAAATCAAGTATTAGCACCTATTGAGGATCCCAGAGAAATGAATCAAAATCTGGCAGCGCTTGAAAAAGAATTACGTGCTCATGCAGAATACCCAGCTTTGTTTAAAAAGGCATTCGGAACAGACAGTATTACTACACGTTTAATCATGTTTGCAATAGCTCAATTTGAGCGCACATTAATTTCAGGTAATGCTAAGTTTGATCAATTTAAACGTGGAGAGGTTCAACTCAGCGAATCGGAGTTGCGCGGATTAACCTTATATACTACTGAAGGCGCTGACTGTTTTCATTGTCATGGCAATGATCGAAGTCCATTTTTTACCGATTTTAAATTTCACAACAATGGCCTTGATTCTATTCCAACAGATTTGGGTTTGGGAGGAATAACTGGTAGAGCAGAAGATATGGGTTTATTTAAAACGCCATCATTGCGCAACCTTTCTTTCTCTGCTCCTTATATGCATGATGGTAGATTTAAAACCATTGAAGAGGTGATTGAATTTTATAATAGTGGAACTAAAAATGGACCAACCACAGATTTAAACATCATTAAAAATCACCCTAAAGGAGGGTTGAATTTAAGTCCGCAAGACAAATTAGATTTAATTGCCTTCTTAAAAACATTGGATGATTATTCCTACATATCAGATATTAGATTTGGGAAGTAATTCTGCTTTAAAGTACTTACGTTCTCTTAATTGAAAAAAACACCCTATTTATATTAATATTTTTAAACCATTAGGCTAAGTGCTATCCACTGATAATCAATGGATAATTTTCCATAGCGTTTGTAAGTTTATTTTTTACAATAAAATGATTGCATTTAAGCCCATACACAAGGTAAAAGTTGTTGTTTTTTTAAAAAAACGCATTAAATTCGATATTCGGTATAGAAATTAACTATGTGAATTATGAAAATAAAATTTACTTTACTACTAACAGTTTTGGTCAGTTGTTTTTTTGTAGCTAGTGCACAAATAACGCTTAATACAACCATAGCAAGCACAGGTTATACTGGAACTAATAGCAGCGGAACAGGTTCTTTCATCACGTTTGTAATCACAAATACAAATAGCTACCCTGTTAATCTTAACTCTGTTGGTAATTGGACTGACATTACTGATAATAATACTACTTCAACTCTGTGGTATTCAACTACCTCTTTAAGTGGTCCTGTTACCCTTGCTGGGCCAACTTGGATCACAATCCAGTCGTCTCTTGTTTCAGGAATAACTAGTGCCGCTTTATCAGTTAATACGGTAATATCAAATATTGCTTTCGTAATTCCTGCAAATACAACTTATCGTTTTGCGCTCTTTACTACAGGTAACAACAGATACAGTGGAACAGGGGCGGGTACTTGTACTCCAAACACATTTACCTCAGGAGGTGTTTCTT
Organism: Bacteroidota bacterium; assembly: GCA_947459075.1. Lineage (GTDB taxonomy): Bacteria > Bacteroidota > Bacteroidia > UKL13-3 > UKL13-3 > UBA6183. Next base: position 284 of record CANHBJ010000061.1, on the reverse strand, counting down.
TGAGTGTTGGTGATGTTCAAATTGCAGCACAAAATGTTGGATATGGAGGAGCAAATAATCCGAGATTTTTTACGGGGCTTGTTAACCTATCACCTATAACAGGCGGAGGTGGAGGCGGCAATCCATTCTTTTTACCACCCATCTCAAGCTTTGCATATGATAAAGGTATAGACACGGTATGGGTAAATAGCCCATATGCATTCATCAATAACTCAACTGGTGATAGTGCGTCTTATTGGCGTATAGAGGGACAACCAGGCGCAACACAGTGTGTACCAAACTTT
>CANHBJ010000060.1 GCA_947459075.1 Bacteroidota bacterium | reverse complement strand
GAGCTCTCCGTATTATTTGTATACCCAAAGTGAAATGCATTTACAATGGGGATTTCTAAAAAGTTTTAATCAAGAGTATTTGGGCGCAATGCTTGATTTTAGAATTGCCTACCAATTGGCCAAAGAAAATTTTGAAAAATACCCTGATTTTAAACCAAGTATGAAAACAGTGGGAATGTTCAGGACTTTATTAGGAACCATTCCTAGTAACTATAAATGGGTATTAGGAGTTACGGGTTTAAGTGGTGATTTTGATCGCGGAATGCAATTGTTACAACGTTATTTCAGAGGTGACACCCATCAAGAATTTATTCTTGATAAACAAAATACTGAGTTTTATTACACCTTGTTTATGCTCAATTTTGGTGATAAGCAAAAAGCATGGGCATTTTGTAATGAACATACAACGGATCACAATACCAATTTGTTGAGCGTATATTTAAGGGCATATACTGCGAGTAAAACTGGTAATAACGATGAGGCCATTCAAGTACTTCAGCATCGACCTAAATTTTCAGATTACGAGCCATTTTATGCTTTGGATTATTACTTGGGTGTGTTTAAGCTAAATAGACTAGATGATAATGCCGAGCAAAGTTTAAAGCGTTTTGTTTCTTTTTACAAAGGTAAGTTGTACATGAAAGATGCATACCGAAGAATTAGCTGGTATTATTTATTAAAAAACGATTTGGATAAGTTTAAAATTTATCGTGAACTGAGTAAAAGATACGGCACTGCCAACAGTGAAGAAGATAAAAATATTTTGCGTGAAACTGAATTAGGATTTACGAATGATTTGGTGATTTTAAAAGCTCGTTTATTATTTGATGGTGGATATTATCAGCGGGCCGAAGAAACTATTAAACAACGTAATCCAGATCAACTTAAAACAGATTATCAAAAACTGGAATACAACTATCGCTATGCCCGCATTTTGCATGAACAAAATAAATACAACAAAGCCATAGATTATTATAATTATGTTATTAAAAATGCACCCTTAAATACTACATATTATTTTGCTCCTTATGCTTGTTTGCACATGGGGTATATTTATCAAAAAATGGGATTTGGCCAAATAGCAAAATCGCATTTTAGTAGGGTTGAATTGTATACCAAAGCAGAGTATCACGAGAGTATCAAAGTAAAATCGAGCAAAGAGTTACAAAAACTTAAATAAGTTTAGTATGCATCTTTAATCAACATAAATGTATCTTAGTATCATGAAAAAGCTGGTTTTTGTAGTCGTATTTTTAATTGCGAGTAATGTTTTTGCCCAACATGCTACTGTGCAGCAAATCGCACAACAGGTTAATCAAGACTCACTGGTTACTTATGTAAAACAACTTACTGGTTTGCTCCCTATTGGTTCAGATATTATTAAAACCAGATACAGAGGTACAACGGGTAATACCCAGACAGAAGAATTTATTAAACAAAAATTAACCAGTTGGGGTGTAGCTTTTGATGAAGTTATTTTCAGTTCAACCGGTAAAAATATTATCGCAAAAATTCCTGGTCGAAGAACAGACAGAGTAATGATGATGGGCGCACATTTTGATGCTGTTGGAACTGCCAATCCTGATATTACAGTTTTTTATCCGGGTGCAGATGATAATGCGAGTGGAACAGCAGCTTTACTCGAGGCTGCTAGGGTATGTGCCCAATACCAATTTCCGATTTCTTTACATTTAGCTTTTTGGGATGAAGAAGAGCAAAATTTAGTGGGTAGCAAATATACTGCACCAGATTACATGAATAAACTCGTGGGATACATAAACCACGATATGATTGGATGGAGTTTAAACAACGACAGTGTAGTTGAAATACATACTGCATCATCGGGCCATTCTATTGAACTGGCTCAACGTGTAATTAATATTATTACGTTGTACAATGTTCCACTTAAACCTAAATTAATGAATCCGGGTAACCCCAATACGGATCATGGGGCTTTTTGGCAAAACAATTTAACTGCAGTTGGTATTAACGAAATTTATGATGGTCCTTTAATGAATCCCCATTGGCATCGCCCAAGTGATTCGCTTGCCACCATGAATATTCCTTACTTTATATCGGTTGCTAAGTTAGGTTTAACTGCTTTGTTGCACGAAGCAATGGATAGTTTAAATTTAGTTGGTTTGATGCATCAATCCATCAACGATAATTTTGCAGTTTATCCTAATCCGGTTGAAGATGTATTGCTTATTGATAACGATGAAGCCATCAGTATGCAGGTTAACATTTATAACATGTATGGCAATTTGGTTTCATCATTCCAAACCAATAACAATTCACCTATTTCAGTTCAAGAACTTCAAAGCGGTATTTATATTATAGAAATATTTACCCAAGAAAAAGGTATTAGCCGTAAACGTTTTATGAAAAGGTAAACTTAGTTTCCTTTTGTGAAAACATACTGTACAATATTGGCTCCCATTTGTAACGCTTTTTGTCTAACCACTTCGGGGTCGTTGTGCACATCTGCATCTTCCCAGCCGTTACCCAAATCACATTCGTAACTGTAAAAGCACACCATGCGGCCCTTATAAATCAATCCAAAACCTTGAGCTGGTTTTCCATCGTGCTCGTGCACTTTAGGTAAACCGTTATTGAAATTAAACTTCTGATGATAAATTGGATGGTTAAATGGCAACTCTATAAAGTCTAATTCAGGAAAAACTTTCTTCATTTCACGCCTGAAAAATTTGTCCATGCCGTAGTTATCATCTGCATGTAAAAAACCTCCTGCAACCAAGTAGTTACGTAAGTTGTCGGCTTCTGCATTACTTAACACAATATTTCCATGCCCTGTTAAGTGTACAATAGGATAATTTAATAAATCAGGGCTACCTGCCTCTACCACATCTTCATCGGGGGTAAAGTTTGTTCCTATATTTTGATTACAAAACCTGATTAAATTTGGCAATGAAGTTTTATTGGCATACCAATCTCCACCACCATTGTATTTTAATTTAGCCATTTTTATAGTGGGTGGTGCAAATGCAAAAGTGAGTGCAACTAAAAAGATAAGTGTTAGCTTTTTTAACATGGTACGAATATAATTACATTGTTAGGATTGCCTTAACGGTGAAACAAGCATACAACGCAGCGGTTTCGGTGCGTAGTATAGTTTTGCCTAGTGATACCGGAATAAAATGATGTTGTTGTGCAAGCTTTACTTCGGCTTCTGTAAAATCACCTTCGGGTCCTATTAAAATGGTAATGTGGTTACTTGTTAGTTGGTTTATTTTTTGGTTGATGAGCGCAGTATCATCAGCCTCGCACCAAGCCATAAATTTATCGCCTGGTAAATCTTGTTTAATTACATCAGTAAATTTTTGTAGAGCATTTATTTTAGGTAAATACCATTGTTTACTTTGTTTCATGGCACTTACAGCAATTTTTTCGCATCGTTCTAAATTCACTTTTGCACGTTCACTATTTTCGCTTTCTATAAAAGTAATTTCATCAAAACCGGCTTCGGTGGCTTTTTCGATAAACCACTCCATGCGATCAAAATTTTTGGTAGGAGCCACCACCATATGCAAGTAATAATTTCGGCCACTCGATTCAGCTTGCGTGTGCAGGGTGCTTTGTGTTATTTGTAATACACATTTTTTAGGGTGATCATCAATAATAACAGCTTTAGCATGCGTGCCTTTGCCATCAGCTAAATCTACTTCATCACCAATTTTTAAACGCAAAACACGCACACAGTGTTTCGATTCGTCTTCGCTAAGTGAAATTTGGTTTTGATTTAAATTGGTTTGATAAAAAACATGCATGTGCGAATATAATTGACTTCCGTTTTTTTCAGCTATTTTTGAAAAGCATTTTTAGCAACAAACATTATGATACACATTATTGGAGTTATACCTGCACGTTATGCATCAACTCGATTCCCAGGCAAACCACTCATTGATATTGGTGGTAAAAGCATGATACAAAGGGTGTATGAGCAGTGCGTAAAAACTTCTGTATTAAGTGATGTGATTGTAGCAACAGACGACCAGCGTATTGCTGACCATGTTGTTGCATTTGGCGGGAAAGTAATGATGACAGCTGATACACACCAAAGTGGTACAGATCGATGTGCCGAAGTGGTAATGAAATACGATGGTAAATGTGATGCCGTAATTAATATACAAGGTGATGAACCCTTTATAGATCCAAAACAAATTGAGTTATTGGCGTCTGCTTTTAATGATGAATCAACCCCAATAGCTACCCTTATTAAAAAAATTAATGGCGAAGATGAATTACGTAACCCAAATGTGGTTAAAGTGATTACCAATAAATTTAACCAAGCCATTTATTTTTCTCGTTCACCTATTCCTTATCGCAGAAATCCAGGTATAGAAATTAACTATTTTAAACATGTTGGTATTTATGGTTATAGAAAACAAATTTTGGCCGAAATTACCCAATTGAGTGTTAGCAATCTTGAGCAAGCGGAGAGTTTAGAGCAATTGCGTTGGGTTGAAAATGGGTATAAAATAATATTGAAGGAAACGGATTTGGAAACAATTGCCATAGATTCACCTGATGATTTGGCTAAAGTTTTAGCTAAATTTATTTAGTAAGTACACTTTTTAAATTTCTGTATAGTGCTATTCAAACAGCGCTTAGCTACTTACCCACGTTTGTGTTGAAAAATACTTTGAACGGTAACGAACTAAATACTTTTTAGCAACTAATTATTTGTTACTTTTGTATCCCATATAGTTAAAAATGCTATATGGTTTGCAAGTTAAGTGCCTCGCACCCAATAACTGAAAGCCAGCTTTTGCTTTTAACTCGCAGTAAAAACATGACGCACAATCCAAAATATATTTTCGTTACAGGTGGTGTAACTTCTTCTTTAGGGAAAGGAATTATTGCCGCATCTCTGGCCAAGTTGCTTCAAGCACGTGGCTACTCTGTTACCATTCAAAAGTTTGATCCATACATTAATGTGGATCCAGGAACACTAAATCCATATGAGCACGGTGAGTGTTTTGTTACTGATGATGGTGCAGAGACTGATTTAGATTTAGGTCATTATGAGCGTTTTTTAAATGTACCTACCTCGCAAGAAAATAATGTTACCACCGGACGCATTTACCAATACGTAATTGAAAAAGAGCGTGAAGGTGCTTACCTAGGTAAAACTGTTCAGGTAATTCCTCATATTACTGATGAGATTAAGCGTAGAATGAAGCTTATTGGTGATAAGGGTAAATACGAAATTATTATAACCGAATTAGGTGGAACCGTTGGTGATATTGAATCGTTGCCATATATAGAGGCTGTTCGTCAATTAAAATGGGAATTGAAGCCAGAAGATTGTATGGTGGTGCATCTTACTTTGCTACCTTATTTAAGTGCAGCACACGAATTAAAAACCAAACCTACACAACACTCGGTAAAATTATTGTTGGAATCGGGAATACAACCAGATGTTTTGGTTTGTCGCTCCGAGCACCCCATCAATAAAGATATTAAAAAGAAAATTGCATTATTCTGCAACGTAACACCAAACTCGGTTATAGAAGCATTAGATATGCAAACCATTTATGATGTGCCAATGGCCATGCTTAAAGAAAGGCTAGACAAAACGGTTTTAACCAAACTAAAACTTTCTGCTAAGAATGAACCCGACATGGATAGTTGGTTAAACTTTTTAACCCGCCATAAAAATCCTAAACACGAAGTTAAAATTGGATTAGTTGGAAAGTATGTTGAGTTGCCTGATGCCTATAAAAGTATTGCCGAAGCTTTTATACATGCAGGTGCAAGTAAAGAGTGTAAGGTAAAATTAGAGTACATACACAGTGAATTAATTACTGATGAAAATGCTAAAAATAAATTAGGGCATTTGGATGGCATTTTGGTTGCCCCTGGTTTTGGTGATAGAGGTATTGACGGGAAGATTGCTGCCGTTAAGTATGTGCGTGAAAATAAAGTTCCATTTTTCGGAATTTGTTTAGGTATGCAAACCTGTGTAATAGAATTTGCCCGTCATGTATTGGGTTATAAAGATGCACACAGTACCGAGATGAATGCCAAAACCAAACATCCTGTTATTGATATGATGCCTGAGCAAAAGAAAATTACTGCTAAAGGCGGAACCATGCGTTTGGGTACTTATGTATGCGAGATAAGTAAAGATAGTAAGGCTTACAAAGCCTACGAGAAAACAAAAATAACCGAGCGTCATCGCCACCGTTATGAGTTTAATAACAAGTTTGCCAAAGAGTTTGAAAAAGCAGGAATGAGCATAACAGGTATTAACCCAGATACCAAGTTGGCCGAGATTGTAGAAATAAAAGATCATCCGTATTTTGTAGGGGTGCAGTTTCACCCAGAATACAAGAGTACGGTACTCACGCCACATCCGTTGTTTGTTAGGTTTGTAAAAGCCGCAATGGATTACAGCAATTCATAATATTAAGAAAGCCGAGCAGTAATGTTCGGCTTTTTTTGTATGATGCAAAGTAAGGCAACCAATAACTCTTGTACTAGAGGTAATTTCTTAAAAGTCTTTTTGTATATTCGCCTTGATGCATAATCACCTTAAAGATGAATTACACCATATCATTTCAGGAAAGAACCAGATTAGCTTTGGAGCAATTATCCAAGCAGCCGCCCGTTACCTTACAGATGGCGCGCAATCAAGCATTGAAGCTGAAACTACAAAGCAAATCAGAAAACAAGAAACAGAGAGGCTAGAAAAATTCGTTTCAGAGTCATGTCTTTGGATAACGGACATTGATTTCTCTCAATACGTGAGTGAAGGGGCCGAACAAAGAGTTTTCTTGAAGGATTCGGAACATGTGCTCAAGTTAAATGATGCAATTTATTATGGTAGTTGGATTGATTATTTCCATAATCTTTTACTCCATAATTTCTTTTTCCCAGACACGGCCTATGAGCTTGTTGGATTCACTAAGGATAATGAAAATCTATATGCTGTAGTTAAACAGCAATTTGTTACCATAACAGATGTGACTGATTTAACAAAAGTTAAAGCATTTCTTGAAGCAAATGGTTTTAAGAACAACCGAAATAACGATTACATAAATAAAGATTTGGGAATTATTCTTGAAGATTTACATGATGAGAATGTTTTAACAAAAAATGGTGTCTTGTATTTTATTGATACCGTATTTTATTTAACAAATGAGTTTTGGGATAAATCTGAGTAACGCGTCATATTAAGCAAAAAGCCGAGCAGTAATGTTCGGCTTTTTTTGTTTGATGCAAAGTAAGGCAACCAATAACTCTTGTACTTAGAGGTAATTTCTTAAAAGTCTTTTTGTATATTTGAATATGACCAAAACACAAATACAATCAGAAATACAGAAGGTTCTTGAGAGCGTGCCCGAAAGTGTGTTGCAAGATGTGTTGGACTTTTTAAAAGCGCTTCAAAATCAACCGGCAGATAAGATTAGACTGACTAATAATTTACGACAAATTCTATCTGAGGATAAAGACCTTCTTGAAAAGCTTGCTAAATGATAGAAATAAGGGATGTTTTAAACATACATAATTTACTTATTGATAAATTCGGTGGAAGCAAAGGTATTCGTGACCAAGGTTCATTGGAGTCTGCGATTCATAGACCATTTGCAACTTTCGATAATCAAAATCTTTACCCAGCTGCTTCAGATAAAGCTTCTGCTATCCTTGAAAGTATTTTAATTAATCATCCATTTGTAGATGGTAATAAACGTACGGCTTATGTTTTAATGAGGCTTATTCTTATTAATGATGGTTATGACATTGTTGCCTCACAGGAGGAAAAATATCAAATAGTAATATCTGCAAGTAAAGGAGAGGCACGTTTTGATGATATCAAAATTTGGATTGAAGCACACCTCCAAAGAAAAGATGAGTAAATGCATAAAAATGCATTTTTCAAAACCATATAAAAGTATTTGATTCATTGGGAGCTAAGGTGAGTTTAAATTTGGAGTTGGCTTGAGTAAAAGAGAGTTAGTACTTTTTTTGTAAAGTAGCCATAATTAGGAAATAAGTAAAATATCTATAAGTTTGTTGGATTAAATTACGTTTAACTTAATCCCTTCAAGACAATGAAAAAGTTAAGTATTTTTATTATCAGTATCACATTAATTGGTTGTGCCATGACAGGTCACTTAAAACCTCTTGGCTTTTTTAGTTTGACACCAATTCCTAGAACTTTTGATAGTAAGGTCACAATACCAATAACAATAATAATCTCCGATAATATTGATAATAGTCCCGTTGTTAGTATTGAGGGTATGTATGGTATGCAAGTAACTGACTTCAGGAATAGTTTGTTATCATCACTCTTAAACACCTTTTCAAATAATTTTACTAAAGTAAACTCTAATACAGCATTGTCTAATCAAGGGCTAGAACTAATTGTCAAGAGTATGAGACCAAAATGGGTGACTAAGAATCGTGGGTATTTTTCAAGTTTTGAATACGAAACCACTCTTTATTTGGATGGTGTTAAAATTTCTAAAGCTGATGGTATTGGAGAGAGTGATTATCAAACAATCATTTCAAATCCTGGTCAAGCTCAACCTTTGTTTAAAAATGGATTAACAAATACTTGTAAAGACATACACAATAGTCTTTTTACAGATGAGATATTGCTTAAAATTAAATAATTCGAACACTCAGGAATTAATTTATAATTATTGAAAAAAGCCGAGCAGTAATGTTCGGCTTTTTTTGTTTGAGTTTTCTAAACCAACTAATGTATCCGTTCCCCATTCGGTGTCATGTTTTTAATGATTTCCGCTTCGCCATCTAAAATTTCTTGCCAGCGTTTTTTTACGTATGCTTCGCCTTTGTATTCTTTGGCTAAATCAATAAATGTTACATAATGCCCGGCTTCACTTACCATAAACTCGTGGTAAAATTCACGTAAATCAGGGTCGCTCATGTTTAACGATAAAACCCTAAATCGCTCACAACTGCGAGCTTCGATCATGGCCAATAACAACAAACGTTCTGCAACTTGTTCGTTTCTATCGCCACCACGTGTTATCAGTTTCATCAACTCATTTACGTAAACATCTTTACGCTGTGGTCCAAATTTAAAACCACGTTTATCCAGCTCTTTTAATACTTTTCTAAAATGTCCCCATTCTTCGGCAACTATGGCAGTGCAAGTTTTTACCATTTTTTCAAACTCGGGGTATTGCACAATTAGCGATATTCCTGTTGTAGCAGCTTTTTGCTCGCAGTAGGCATGGTCAATCAAAACTTCTTCTAACGATTTTTCTGCAGCATTTGCCCAACGTGGGTCGGTAACTAATTTTAATCCTAACATGCCGCAAAGCTAAGATAATTGTATATAGTATGACTCAAGTAAGCTTAAATAAAGTGCTTAAGTTGCTGTAAAATAGCACTTCATCTAAAAAACAGCCAAACAAAGTGTATTTGTGTGGTAGCTACTTAAAAATTAGTACTTTTGCACGCTGTTTAAAGAAGCACAATTAAATACAATGGATAGAAATTCAATTATAGGACTGGGCTTAATTTTTGTAATCTTGGTAACTTTTGCCTGGATTAATCAACCTAGTGAAGCCGAATTAAAAACGTTGCAACAACAAAAAGATTCGATTCTATTGGTTCAACAACAAAAAGATATTGAGGCTAAAGCGCAATTGGCGTTAAAAGCAAAAGTAGATAGTGTTCAAGCTACCGATAGCACAACTATTAAAGCATCTTATGGCACTTTTGCAACTGCTGCCGTTGGAAAAGAATCGTTTACAACCATAGAAAACAACGATATGCTATTAACCTTTAGCAATAAAGGTGGAGCTTTAAAAAAGGTGGTTCTTAAAAATCATAAAAAATATGATGGTACTGAACTTGTTTTATTTGATGGCACTAATGAGGAATTAAACTACAGTTTTAAAACCAAAGATGGTAAACAAATTAATACCAGTGATTTGTATTTTACTCCACAACCTGATGCTGATGGTAAGGGCTTGAGCATGAAATTAGAAATTGGCGCTAACCAATACATTGAGCAGTATTATACTTTTAGTGATAAAACCAATATGGTTAGCTACAAGTTAAACTTGGTTGGAATGGATAAAAGTATTGCAGCTACAGCTAAATTTATTGATATGAATTGGTCTGCTAAAATTCGTCAGCAAGAAAAAACTTTTGATGCCGAACATCGCACCACCACTGTTTATTACAAAACTACAGCTGAAGAGCCTGATTATATTTCGGAAACAAAAGAAGAAGCAGTTGATTTAACTACTCCAGTAAAATGGGTATCATTTAAGCAACAATATTTCAATGCCAGTTTAATTGCCGAAAAAGAATTTATAAGTGCAAAAGTTGAAACTAAAAATGATGCTACACAACAATACATCAAACAACTTACTGCTAGTTTAGTAGTTCCATATAACCATACTTCAAATGAATCTTTTGGTATGAAGTTTTATTTTGGTCCTAACCATTATAAAACGTTGGCAAAGTTAGACGAAAGCCAATTGGAGCGAATTGTGCCTATGGGTTGGGGTATTTTCCGTTGGGTAAATAAATATTTAACGGTAAACGTATTTTACTTTTTGAGCCAATACATCAGTAGTTTTGGTTTGATAATTTTCTTATTGACGTTGATTGTTAAAACCATTTTGTTCCCATTGGTTTACAAGTCGTATTTGTCAACCGCAAAAATGCGTGTGTTAAAACCAGAGTTGGAAGAAATTAAAGAAAAGTTTGGCGATGACATGACCAAAATACAACAAGAGAACATGAAAATGTATCGTCAAGCAGGTGTAAATCCTTTGGGTGGTTGTGTTCCTGTATTGTTGCAAATGCCAATATTGGTTGCCATGTTTCAGTTTTTTCCTAGTGCATTCGAATTACGTCAACAAGCGTTTTTATGGGCACCAGATTTAAGTACTTATGATAGCATTTTGGATTTCGGATTTAGTATCCCAGGTTATGGAAGCCATGTAAGTTTGTTTGCATTGCTCATGACAATTTCATCTGTTGTTTATGCGGTATATAACAACGAGCAAAGTGGTATGACTGGACAAATGAAATGGATGAGTTATTTTATGCCAGTAATTTTCTTATTTATGCTAAACAGTTTTGCGGCAGGTTTAAACTATTACTATTTTGTAAGTAATTTATTTACCATCGGTCAACAGTTGTTAATCAGGGCTTTTGTTGATGATGCTAAAATGCACGCACAAATTCAGGAGAATAAAAAGAAGCCAGTTACCCAAAGTAAATTTCAACAGAAATTAGAAGAAATGACGAAAGCACGTGGTGTTGATATTAAACAACCCATTAGAAAGAAATAAATATCAAACTTTAATAATTTAAAAACCGCTTTAGAAGAAATTTTAAAGCGTTTTTTTTTGGGGTTTAACCACAGCGATTACAAGGGAAACACTAAGACTACAGCGGTTGCCTGCAGCAAGAGAGTTAACGCTAACAGTGGTTAGCTGTAAAAAATGTACCTTTCAAATTCCTATGCATACCCCAACCTTAAAGGGTGTAATATGCAGCTTATCGTTCTTAAATTAAGTATACAACGTTCAACGTTTCTGTGTTATTCTAAGTTTTCTGTGATTTGACATACCTTGTGTACTTTTTTAAAAAAAAACGTTGTGAACTTCGTGGTAAAAAATTACTTCAATACAACAACGCTAAAGCAGGTAACCAAAAAAGTAGCTCAGCAATTTTACTGTACATGAAATGTTGCTGTAATTTATCTCTGTTCTGGTAAATAAGGTAATTACCGGCAAGTATCAAAAAATAAAATGCAGGTAGAGCAGGGTTGTAGAAATTTAGCCTAATAATGATAAATAGCAATAAAATTAAAGCAGATAAGGTGATGCCTTGAAAAACAACTATGCCTTTCTGCAGTCCCATTGTTCTGATAAAACTACTATTGTTCATCAGCACATCAATTGGGTATTCTATAATTGAACAAAGCAATAAACTTTGGTAAGTTATTAATAAGAAAAAGATGTAGAGGTAAAATATTGCATCAAACCAAAGTGTTAAAAAACCGTTAAATAATGGATAAATAAAAATAGAAGTAGCATATATAAATGCAACACCAAACTCTTTATTATTAATAATACTTTTTGATTGCGGATTTTGTTTGGTTAAAATTAAGTGAAATATAATTACACCTATCATGATAAAACCAATGATTATTAGTTTCTCATCAAAAAATAAGATGCCAGTAGCAATGATGAGGAGTAAAATGAAAACACTTAGGGTAATTATTTTATTAAGATACTTTTTAATAAATTGATGTCTTGGAGTTGGATAATCCTTATTAGTTCGTGTTACATCCACTATATGATCAACTAAATAAATGAGCCACGTGCCTAATGGTAAAGCAATATACCAAGCTTTTGGGGCGTTGATGTTAAAGCAGTAAGTTATAGCCAACATATTACAAATAACCCCACCTACAACATCTAGGCTAAGGTTGCAAAATATTTGATAATATTGCAAAAGCTTATTTAGTATTAATTTCATGCACAACTACATCACCAAAGTTACTATTTGTTTATGGTTAAGTATATGTATTATTCCATTAAAAATTCTTGCACAAGAGAAACCCTATCGCGAACCTGATGGTTTAAATAACTGGTATGTAGAGTTGGGTGGTGCAGCATTTTTATATTCATTAAACTATGAAAAAATACTATACAAAAGTACCTCATTAGGTTGGGTTGGTAGGGTAGGTGTGGCATATAGTTTTTCTGATGGCCGTTTGCTTAATAAAATTGATATGGATAAGGGAGCAGTTTTAGCACCATTTAATACCTCATTTCTTTTGGGAAGTAGAGAACGTAAAGAAAAGATAGAACTTGGAATTGGATTTACGTTGATAAATAAAAGTGTAAACGAGCGAGAAATTGTTCCAACAGCAGTTATAGGATTTAGGGTGATTGAAACCAATAAAGTATGTTTTAGGATGAGTTACACACCTTTTATTCGTGATGGAAAGTATGAGAGTTGGTTCGGTGTAAGTATTGGAAGAAACTTTTCTATGAAATAACCAAACCCAAAAAGTGGTGTACAAAAGTAAATTGCACACCACTTTTTATTTTTTTAAAATTCTAATTACCATCGGCCATCACCATCTAGTATATTTCCTAAGCCACCAAGTACACTGCCTTCTTCTTTCCTATTATATGAGGCGTACGACATTAATCTACCAGCTAGGCGGCTTATTGGTAAT
>CANHBJ010000059.1 GCA_947459075.1 Bacteroidota bacterium | reverse complement strand
GTTCATACCATATACATAAAAGGTAATATCGGGCATCTGTTTGAGTACATTTTTTACTTCTCCAAAAGAGCTAGATGTTTGATACATTAGGATGTGATTTCCCTGTTTAGGTTTAACATCTGTTATTGCTTTACGAATAATTGGTGGAAGAATACTTGTGTTTTTTTTGATGATATCAGCACCAAAAAAACTGGAAATAAAATAATGGTTACAGCCTGGAACTTTAGTTTTTACTATAGCTTTTGCTAATTTATAGTTTTCCTTTTCATCACTAGGAATCTTTACATCTAATTTACACCTATTAATCATTTGCATATTATCTATACTAATTAGGGGCAGATTATGTGCTTTAGCAAAAAAATTGGTGAACGACTCAAAATCAGAAATAACAAGATCGGGTTTAAAATTTTTATTAATAATTAAGTATTGTGATACATTATGAATTAAGTTTTTGGGGGCGTGTTTTAAATTGAGTAGTAAGGTGCCTAACTTACTTACTTTGGCATTTTTATATGCGAAATGCAGGCCTTTAATTTCATGCACACGCTCACCAAACGATTCATTTAAAAACTTAAATGCCCTTGAACTGCTCAGCACCTGTACATCGTGATTTTGAAGTAAATGAGCAATAATTACTTTACTACGCGTTGCATGTCCCATACCTTCACCAGGTACTCCGTATAAAATTTTCATGTTACTCTTTTTTATGAATAAGTAATTTTCGAGTGGTATCAAAGTAGATAAAAACCGCTGAGATGGCAAATCCTGCAAGAGCACCCACAACAACATCTAATGGGTTATGTACCCCAATTGCAACTCTTGATAAGGCAACAATAAAGGCCCACAAAAAGGGAATCCAGAAATATCTGTTCCATTTTTTATTAGTGGCATTAAATATACTAAAAGCCATGATGGTTGCCAATAAATATGCATTAAACGAATGTCCAGATGGGAATGAATAACCTGCTTCTTCTATCCAATGATGTAGCACTTTAATATCAATGTTACTAAAGTATGTTTCATTATTTTGAATGAGTTGATCGAAATAATGTTTACGTTGTGTTTTGGTTAATAGATAAACCGAATCGAGTTGATGGCTTACGCCCAATTGATTAGTAATATAATAATGACTTGGTCGAACTTCTTTTGATAAAGGTTTGGTTAGGTACTCGTTAACAAAAGCTAAGGCTCCAATAAATAAACTAACTGCCACAAAAGATTTTATAAAAGTATGCAGCTTCATTCTTTTGGATTCAAACCTAATCGTATAACAACAACTTGTAATAATTATGATAGCGGCTGTTCCATATTTACCTGCTGATTCGGTTAAGATAAAACCAACATCAACCCAAATACTTTCTTTAAAAACAGCAGCAAACGATACAGGCAGATTACCGACCATAAGCAATAGCAACATGATGCTGATTAAACCTGTATATGTAATTTGTTTTTTGATGGCAGCAATATAAAAGCCCTTTGCAAAAGATTACAAAGGGCTTAATTAGTTATGCTAAAAGTTTACTCCAATTAACTTCTGATGCCAAAATTTCTCTAATTTTAGCAATAGGAATTCGTTCTTGCACCATAGTATCTCTGTATCGAATAGTAACAGTTTGATTCTCTAAACTCTCATGATCAACCGTGATGCAAAATGGTGTACCAAGTGCATCTTGTCTGCGGTAGCGTTTACCAATGGCATCTTTCTCTTCGTAAAAGCAATTGTAGTCAAATTTCAATTCATCAATAATTTTACGTGCTACTTCTGGTAAACCATCTTTTTTAGTTAGTGGGAAAATAGCCACTTTATAAGGAGCTAAAATTGCAGGCAAGCTCAACACAACACGTGTGTCTATTTTGTCACCTTCACCAACTTCTTCTTCTTTATATGATGCACATAAAACAGATAAAAACAAACGATCTAAACCAACTGATGTTTCTACAACGTAAGGAATATAGTTACCGTATGCTTTACCATTTTCGTCTAATTCGGCATCAAAATATTGCATTTTTTTACCCGATAATTCCTGATGATTCTTTAAATCAAAATCAGTACGCGAGTGAATACCTTCTAATTCTTTAAATCCAAATGGGTAATTAAATTCAATATCAACGGCATCATCAGCATAATGGGCCATCTTTACATGGTTATGAAAACGATAGTTGTTATCACCCAACCCTAATTTTTTATGCCATTTTATGCGGGTTTCTTTCCAATACTCGTACCATTGTTTTTGTGTACCCGGACGAACAAAAAATTGCATTTCCATTTGTTCGAATTCGCGCATACGCATAATAAATTGACGGGCTATAATTTCATTTCTAAATGCTTTACCAGTTTGTGCAATACCAAAAGGTATTTTCATTCTGCCGGTTTTTTGTACGTTTAAAAAATTTACAAAAATACCTTGTGCTGTTTCGGGGCGTAAATATATTTTATCAGCATCTTCGGCCATCGCACCCATTTCGGTACTAAACATTAAATTGAATTGGCGTACATCTGTCCAGTTTCTTGTTCCACTTATTGGGCAAGCAATCTCATATTGCTCAATCAATGATTTAAACCCTGCCAAATCATTATCAAGTGTAACTTTATCAAGCGCAGCTTGTAATTCATCAGCCTTATTAGTTTTACCTTCTTTTTCGTATTTGGTAATTTTATCTTCCAATAATTGATCGGCACGGTAACGTTTTTTACTATCCTTATTGTCAATCATTGGATCGCTAAAGCCATCTATGTGTCCGCTAGCTTTCCATGTTTTAGGATGCATAAAAATTGCGGCATCAATACCTACAATATTTTCATGCATTTGTACCATTGCTTTCCACCAATATTGGCGTAAGTTATTTTTTAATTCAACACCATTTTGGCCGTAATCATATACTGCTCCAAGTCCATCATAAATCTCACTACTAGGGAAAACAAAGCCATATTCTTTTGCATGGCTTACAACTTTTTTAAATATTTCTTCGCTCATAATCTGTCGCAAATTAAGGGCTTTAAACAGTTTTTAAAAATTAAAGATAAAGAGCTGCTTATCAATAACAAAGATGGGTGCAAAAAACATACATTAGCCTTAAAGCTGAAATAATAAGCCACTGATTACCGTTTATACTTAACTGCTATTAAATTGCATATTAAATAAACTAAGATTGGTTACCGTATTAACAACACAATACACCGAAAGGTTACAATACATTTTAACTGAACTATTGGGTAATCGCCTTGGTATAAGTTATGCTGTTACCACAAATATTAACGAATTTAATGCTTCTACTGGAGTTAAAATAAACTACACTTCAACCCAACAAGAAAATAGCCTACAAATTATACCTATAGATTTATTGTTTGAGAATAACATAAATAAACAAAAGATTGATGTTGCAAATGATGAAACGTGGCATACAATTTTATGGCCAAATAAAACATGTGAAATACCATTTGATGTATTTGCTGCATCATTTTATTTACTAAGCAGGTATGAGGAATACGAACACTCAAAAAGAGATGAACACGGACGATTTGAAGCGAAGAATAGCATCGCGTCTAAATATGATTTCCTTCAATTTCCATTGATAGATCACTGGTGTGAGATGCTAAAAAAAGAATTAAAAGCAATTAATCCAAGCATTGAATTTAAACAGCACCAGTTTAAATCCATTACAACTGTTGATATTGATTTTGCCTATTTATACCATGGTTTAGATATAAAAAGATGGATGGGCAAACTAGTTAAATCTGTTCTAAGATTTGACTTGAACGCATTACTAATTCAAGTTAAATCAACCCTAAATGCGAAACACGATCCATACAATACATATCAATTTATTAGAGAAAATGTAAGAGGTAAATTAGGTTATTTTATTTTGATGAGCAATAATGGAGGCTACGATAAAAATATAAAAGTTAACGGGAAAGCATTTAAAACACTTGTTAAACACCTCTATCAAAATTCTGATTTTATAGGAATACACCCATCCTATGCATCGAACCAAAACTTTAAGATGTTACTTGAAGAACAGGGTAATTTAAGTGATATGGTTTCGCAAAAAATTGACTGCAGTCGACATCATTTTTTAAAACTAACCCTACCACAAACGTATCGTAATTTAATTGATGCAAACATAGCCGAAGACTATACGATGGCCTATGCAGAGCAGATTGGATTTAGGGCAAGTACTTGTATGCCTTATCATTTTTTTGACATAAACCTTAACCAATTAACCAAACTTATTTGCTATCCAACTTGCTTTATGGATACCACAGCTATTCAATACCTAAAATATAGTGCGCAACAAATAGAAGAAGTTAATAAAAAGTTATTGAATACGGCCAAAAATTACAACGGACTTTATGTAACGTTGTGGCACAATAATACATTTGTATCACCCCACGTAAAGCAATCATTTTGTAATTTGTTAGAAAAAATTGAAATTAATTAAATTTTTTAAGCACGAAGAAATAGATAAAACTAAGTGGGATGAATGCATAAAAAATGCAAACAATAGTCTGATATATGGCTACAGTTGGTATTTAGATATTGCTGCTCCCGCTTGGAATGCAATTGTTTTAGGTGATTACCATGCAGTGATGCCCCTTCCTACTCTTAAAAAATTTTATACCGTAGCTTATCAACCATTTTTTACGCAACAATTAGGTATATTTATTGGTACTGGTTATGAATTGCAAGCAGGTATAATAGATTTTTTTGAAGCCATACCTAAAGATTACAAATACATTAATATTTGTTTGAACGAGAAGAATGATAGTGGCGCGAAATTAAATTTTCAACTTAAGAGACGTAATAATTATTTGCTCTATCTTCATCAATCATATGAGCAATTATATAAAGGATTTAGCGACCACAACAAACGAAACATAAATAAATCGAAAAAAAACAACTTAACGGTAAGTGAAACCAATCACGAACATGTTGTTGAATTTTATATAGAAAATAAAGCAAACGATACCGAAAAAGTAAGCATAGAAGACTACAACCGATTGAATAAGATTCTTGATGAAGCGAATAAACGAGGATATGTAATTTGCAAACAAGTGAAAGATGACGAAGGAAATTGTCTTGCTTGTGTAGCTTTTTATATTCATCAAAACCGTATGATATATCAAATAGGCACTTCAAATAATGTAGGTCGTGATTTAAGAGCGATGTACTTTTTATTTGATAGGCTGATAGATGAATACAGTGAACAGAATATCGTTTTAGATTTTGAAGGTTCGGATATTGAGGGTGTGGGTAGATTTTTTAGTGGATTTGGTGCACTCTTAGTGCCTTACCACAGATTAATAGCCAACCGTTTACCTTGGCCAATAAACTTGTTAAAAAAATAACACTATTTTTAGTGTTATTGTATATACTTGTGTGATCAACTTAAAAATACCACAAGGTGAAATTTGCAGCTATAGATATTGGAAGTAACGCTGTTAGGCTACAAATTGCACGCCTAAACGAAAACCCACTTGAACCTTTTAAAAAAGTAGAATTTGTTCGCATACCAATTAGGTTGGGTGATGATGCCTTTAACAGAGGAAAAATTAGCAAAGAGAAACGACAAATGTTTTACAAAGCTATGCAATCCTTTAAGTTAATGATGGAGGTATTTGGCGTACATAGTTACATGGCATGTGCTACTAGTGCAATGCGCGAAGCTAAAAACGGAAAAAAAATAGTTGAAAAAGTTGCCGAAAATTTTGATTTAAACATTGATATAATTGATGGTAAACGTGAGTCGGAGTTAATTTTAAAATCGATAACACGTTACTTAAAACCCGACCGCAATTACCTTACAATAGATGTAGGCGGAGGAAGTACAGAGATGACTGTAATACAAAATTTAAAAGCATACGATAGTGCAAGTTTTGATGTAGGCACGGTGAGGTTATTAGACAATGCTATTAAAAAAGAAAATTGGAATGCATTAGAATCTTATGTGAAGGATCATATTAAAGCAATTGAACATTCGCGTGCAATTGCAACCAGTGGAACCATAAATAAAATAGCCAACATTATAAATCCAACTTTAACTGAACCATCTATTACCATTGATGAGCTAGATAAATTTTATCACACCATCAAAAAAATGAGCATTACAGAACTTATAGAAACTTATAAATTAAACCCAGATAGAGCTGATGTAATGGAACACTCGGCATTCTTATACCTTAAAATATTAAAGTGGGCGAATATAGAGAAGTTGTTTGCACCAAGTGCAGGTTTAAAGGATGGAATATTGTATGAGCTACTAGAAAAAAGTGAGTACTAGAATAAGTCGGTTAGTTTAATATCCAACAACGCGTATAAGCCATAGGTAAGTAATGTCCAAGCTAAAAAGCTAAAAAACATATACCGTTTTATTTTCCATTTATTTTCTTCGAAAGAAGCAGCCAAAATTGTACCTACTGGAACAGATAATAAAACTGGAGTAAGAATTACGATACCTAAAATTTCGTACTTAATGATAAACTTTAAAAGTTTCCTGCGGTTTTTTCCAACAGGCTTATGAACCTTTGGTTTTGGCGGTCTTATTTTGTGATATAGAAACAAAATACCATCCCACAAGTATAAGTATACAACAACACCTAACATACCACCACCAACAGTACATAATAGGGTTTCGATAAAATTTAATTGTGTACCTATTGCGGTAAATACTCCAAACAAGTATTTAACTGCACTGGTTAAAATTACAGCAATATATTTAGCCAACAGTTCTTTCATGCTATTAGCAAATATAGGGGTTTAGCGCTTTAGTCTTTAGTTAAATCTAACTTTCTAACTGCAGCAATTGCTTTACGCACATTTCCATATGTTTTTAAAAGTAAGGTTGCTTTAGGTTCATCTACTTTTAAATCATCCATAATCATTTTTGCGCCACGCTTAATGAGTTTGTTATTGGTTGGAGTCATATCCACCATTTTATTTCCTTTAACCCTACCTAATTTAATCATTAGGCTTGTGCTTATCATGTTTAATACTAATTTTTGTGCAGTGCCACTTTTCATTCTGGTGCTACCCGTCACAAACTCTGGGCCTACTACAACCTCAACAGGAAATTGTGCTGCTTCTGCTACTTTACTGCCTTTGTTACAAACTACACATCCTGTTAAAACACCTGCTTTATTAGCCTCTTTTAATGCACTAGCAACATATGGTGTACTACCACTTGCGGCAATGCCTATCAATACATCTTTTTTCGAAATTTTATATGCTTTTAAATCTTTCCAACCTTGTTTTTCATCATCTTCGGCAAACTCTACAGCTTTACGTATGGCCTTATCTCCACCTGCAATTAAACCTATAACCAAACCAAACGGCACACCAAATGTTGGTGGACATTCACTTGCATCAACAATACCTAAACGGCCACTTGTACCAGCTCCAATATAAAATAATCGACCACCTTTTTTCATACGCTCGTATGCTGCATCAACCAAACTTTTAATTTTAGGTATGGCTTTATTTACAGCTAAAGGAACACTTTTATCTTCTGTGTTAATATTATTAAGCAGCTCCTTAGTATTCATTTTTTCTAAATGATTGTACTTTGAACTTTGTTCAGTAGTGCGTTTATCTGCTTTAATAGCAACCTTCTTAACGACTTTTTTAGCGGTTTTTTTTGCCGGTTTGGCTGAAGTTTTTTTTGTGGCCATAACTTTATCAATTAGTTATATTAATCAAAAACCAACCACAAAAACCTTTTTTGCATTGGTGTGGTTGTTATCTTTGAATCTTATTACGAATAACATACATGAACAAATCAATTTGGCAACCATTTATATACGCATTGTTAATAGTTGTGGGCATAATATTGGGCATATGGCTAAAACCAAATACAGAAGGTGGGCAATTTTTATTTAAAAGTAAAAACAAGATTGGGCAAATACTTAGTATTATTAACGAGGCATATGTAGATACCATTGATTTGGATAGCCTTGAAGATGTAGCAATTGAAGAACTATTAACCCAACTTGATCCGCATAGTGTTTATATTCCTGCAAAAGATTTACAGCAAGCAAACGAAGGTTTAGAAGGTAATTTTGAAGGTGTAGGAATTGAGTTTAGTATTTTGGATGATACGATTATGGTGGCTAATGTGTTAAAAGATGGTCCGGCATCGAAAGTTGGTATTTTACCTGGTGATAGAATTATTAAAGTAGATACATCAAACGTTGCTGGTATTGGCATTAAAAACGACCAAGTATTTAAATTATTAAGAGGAACAGCGGGCACTAAAGTATTGGTGCAGTTATTTAGACCAGACGGAAAACGTAAAATAAGTTATAGCATATTACGAGGGCAAATTCCTATTTACAGTATTGATGCTGCTTTAATGTTAAATAACCAAACAGGATACATTAAAATTGAACGTTTTGCCGCTAGTACACACCAAGAGTTTTTAGAGGCCCTTGAAAAACTTCAGGCCCAACAGTTAAAAAACTTGATATTGGATTTACGTAGCAATCCTGGTGGATATTTAAGTGCTGCTACAGAAATTGCAGATGAATTTTTGAATGATAAAAAGTTAATTGTTTATACCGAAGGGCGCACACAAAGGCGCGTTGAATACATGGCTGAGAACCCTGGTAATTACGAAAGCGGTAAATTAATTATTTTAATAGATGAAGGCAGTGCAAGTGCAAGTGAAATTGTAAGTGGTGCTGTACAAGATTGGGACCGTGGTGTGGTATTAGGAAGAAGAAGTTTTGGCAAAGGATTGGTGCAAGAACCTTTTAAGTTAAATGATGGTTCTGCCATACGATTAACGGTATCGCGTTATTATACGCCAGCTGGACGTTGTATACAAAAAGATTATACAAATGGTTTAGTTGCCTACGAGCATGAAATAAGTAACAGGTATGAAGATGGTGAGGTAAGCGATGAAACGAAACTAAAAATTAAAGACAGTACAATATATAAAACCACCAACGGACGAAAGGTATATGGTGGTGGAGGTATTACTCCCGATGTTTTTGTAGCCGTTGATACCAGTTACATCAACCAATTTTATGGTGCATTATTTGAACAAAGTTTATTAAGTAGGTTTACCTACAATTACATGGATGCAAACCGTAAAAAGTTAACATCAACTTATCAAAATGCAAGTACATTTAATGCATCATTTTATGTGAATGATGTTTTATGGAATAATTTTATTTCCTATATCAAAGCAAACAGCAGTAGTGATTTTACAGATCAAGAAATTAAGCAATCAGAAAAACAGGTAAGGCTTTTAATAAAGGCCATGATTGCAAGACAAGTTTGGCGTGATGAAGGTTACTTTACCGTATTGAGTAGTGAAGACAAAATGATTAGAAAAGCCATTGAAACATTTTCATCCAACTACGACAAATTACTTCATCCTTAATAACAACAATGCCACACCAAAATTTGATGTGGCATTGTTGTTTACAATTAAATCTATTACATAATTGCAGCTTCAACCTTTGCAATTAGTGAATCGGCATCGGCATGATTTTTATCTAAAATTTGTTTAGCTCGCGATTTAATATCTTCGGCAAATGCACGGTCTTTTAATCCTTGCGCATTTACCAATACATTAAAGTAGGCCCCACGCACAGCAGTTTTAACACATAACACACCCACACCCGCATCGGTAATGCTATTTGGATTTCCTTGTTCAACCATAGCGGATAACATAGGTAAAATACTATAAGCTGTTTCCATTACTTTAAATGGAATTTCGCAAGCATATTTAGTAGCATCTTCTATGGCTTGTGTTCTTCCTTTTTTCTCCTCATCGGTTCCTTTTGGTAAACCAAACGCATTCATAATTTTATTAAATGCATTGGTATCTTCATCAACCAATGTCAATAAAGTATCTTTTACTTGTTGACCTTGTGCAGCAAAATCACTAAACAAGTTAATTTTGTCTTCCCAACCACGTTTACCCGCACTTAAATTGGCCACCATAGTACCCAAAGCAGCACCTAAACTTCCTACATAAGCGCTAATACTTCCTCCACCAGGTGCTGGACTTTCACTTGCAGTTTCATCGGCAAATGCACGTAAATCCATACGGATTAAACGTTCGTTTTCTGCTTTACGTAATTTGTATTCAATTATTTTTTTCTCTGGATCAAAAGGAGCCAACTCATCTAAACCAAGACTTTTAACAGCAATGTGTATTAACTCACGCTCGCTTACACCAATGCTTCGGTTTTGTTTTTGTAGGTAATGTTTTCCAGCATCAAGCATGGCACTTAAAGGAATCAACCCTACTAATTCGCTACCAGTTACTCGTATACCTCGGCTTTGTGAACTTCTACAAACCTCATCAAAAGCTTGGTGTACCGATGTTGTTTTGTATTTAGTTAGGTTCATAGAAATTTGAGCAACGTTATACTCTTCAATAAACCAACCAATAGCTTTTACTGCTTTTAAAGTACCCGGAATACGTATATCATTTCCATCTGCATCCTTTAATACCTTGCCAGTAACTTTATCTCCCTCGCGTTTTACACGTCCTGCCTCGCGCACGTCAAAAGCAACACTATTAGCCAAACGTACTGATTTTGTATTTAGATTTACATTATAAGCTATTAAAAAATCGCGGGCACCTATAACAGTGGCTCCACATTTTGCATTAAACTTAGCAGGACCAAAATCAGGTTTCCATTCTGGTAATTTAATTTTATCAAAAAAACCTTCGTACTCACCTGCACGAATAACAGATAGGTTATTACGCGACTTGTTTGGCTGAGCAGATTCATATAAATATACTGGAATTTCCAACTCCTCTCCTACACGTTTGCCCAATTTCTGAGCGTATAAAACGGTTTCTTCCATTGTTATACCACTTACTGGAATTAAAGGACAAACATCAGTAGCACCCATACGTGGATGCTCCCCTTTATGTTTACCCATATCAATTAATTCGGACGCTTTTTTAATAGCCATAAATGCTGCTTCAATTACCGCATCAGGTTGGCCTACAAAAGTTACTACGGTTCTATTAGTTGCTTTGCCAGGGTCAACGTCTAACAACATTACACCATCTACCAATTCTATTTGATCGGTTATTTGTTTGATGATTCCTAAATCAACACCCTCGCTAAAATTAGGAACACACTCGATTAATGCATTTTTATTCATATGTAAAAAGTATGCTAAATGAAGCAGCAAATAAACAACTAAAAACGAAAAAAGCCCCGGGAATTTCCCGAGGCTTCTTCTAATAATTATTAGATATTATTGTTTAATCAACTTAGTAACATGATTTAAACCAGAAGCACTAACACGCACAAAGTATACTCCTTGCGATATTGGTGCTAATCCGTCTAATGTTAATGTTTGATTACCATCTACAATTGTTTTATCGAATGACATAATTAATCTGCCACTGATATCCATAACTTGGATACTTGCATTAGCTGCTTTTGCACCTTTAATCTCAATTGATAGCTTGTCGCTAAACGGATTAGGATAAGTTACAATTTCTGTTGTTAAATCGTTATTGTTTTCAACGGTAACAACTTGGCTGTATTCAAATTTACCATCGTTATCCAATTGTTTTAAACGGTAATATAATTTATTTACTCCTGTTGATACAAAAGCATTAGCATCTTGTAACGTGTAGTTTCTTGTTACACTCGAGTTGCCTGATCCTTTTACGAAACCAATAAACTCAAACGTTTTTCCATCTACACTGCGTTCAACATTAAACCCACGGTTGTTTAATTCACTTGCAGTTGTCCATTTAACCAATACATCTTCGTTTATTTTAGTAGCTTTTAAGCTTACTAATTTAACCGGAGTTGTTGTAGTACTGTTACTTATTGCATTAGCGAATCTAACGTGCATGTATTTACCATTGTATTCATATACATCAAATGTGTAACCAGTTAATGCGGTTAAGCCCGTTACGTTTACACTTGTACCAGAACCCATGTATACAATAAAGTTACCCGTACCTGTAGTATTAGTGGATCCAAACACAGCACTTGCTGCATATAAAGTGTTATTGGTTGGCGCAACTGCTAAAGCTGAAGATAAGCGAGCAACAATCATTCTTCCCTGGCCGTTACCTGCAGTAAATGTAACATTTGCGGTTGTAGCACTTGGTGTTACAGCAACATTACTGGCTGCAGTTGTTGGAGTAACTACATCAACTATTTGTATATCATCAATAGCCCAACCTTCGTCAGTAAATACATCTGCAACAAAACGGAAACGGATTTTAACGTTATTTTGGCCTAACGCACCAGTTAAAGGAACAGCTGATTCAATCCAACCATTCGTTTGTGACGCGTATGAAGTAGTAATATCAGAGAAAATATTAGCACCTAAGCTTCCAAGACCTTGAGCATCGTTATACCAAGCATACCCAATTGCAGTATTAAAATTGGTACCTGTACCAAGCGTGTTGTCAAGTCTAGTCCAAGCTCCATTATTTATTGATATTTCAACTACACCTCCATCATAACTTACATCTGCATTAACATCCATTTTATGGCGGAAACGAAGTACAGGCGTATTGGTTGATGAAGTGAAATCAAACTGAGGAGATACTACGGCACAATCTTCAGTACCTAAATAGCTTCCTACTAAACGGGTAACCCAAGCATTTGCTCCTGAATAAGCTCCATTAAGGAAAGTTTTTGCAGGTGTTCCTAATTGCCAAGCATTTGTTCCAGTTCCTATTGCTGTTGAACTCCAACCCGTATTACCTACACCATCAAAATTCTGATTATAAGGCAAAGCATTAACAATAGGAGAGGTAATGAAACTATCTTGAATACTATAAGCTGTACCTACACTATTTACTGCATAAGCACGGTAATAATATTTAGTTGAATGCGCCAATCCTGCAGGGTTTATTGTAAATACGCCTAAAGCTACCAAAGGATTTGTAGTAGAATCGATAACGCCAAAACTACCGCGTGAAGGATTTGCTGTTGTGGCATAAACTATACCGCTTGCGGTTACAGCAGCCCCACCGTCAGAGGTAATATTACCTCCAACTGTAGCTGTTGTTGTTGTTACGTTTGTTGCAGCAACCTTTAACACAGTAGGAACTACTGCTGCACCAGGTGTAGTAAATGTGCTATCTGCACCATAAGAAGTACCTACCGCATTAACTGCATAAGCACGGTAATAGTATGTAGTAGAAGGTAATAAGCCAGTAATGTTTAAGCTGAATGTGCCATTACCAATTACAGGATTAGTTGTTGAGTCTGTAACACCTGCTGTAGCACGTGTAGGGTTTGGCGAAAAACCAACAACCACACCACTTGCAGTTACCGCATTACCACCATTATTAGTAATGTTACCTGCCAAGGTT
>CANHBJ010000058.1 GCA_947459075.1 Bacteroidota bacterium | reverse complement strand
GTTGCTCAAGCCCGAAGAGACTCTATCAATATTGCGGATGCTTATAATACAGGTCAGGATATGGGATTAAATATGAGCACAGCTGGCAGGTATACATTTGTATTTAATGATTGTGGCTATACCAGTGTTAATGCTAGATATTATGTTGGCTATACATTAAATAATCCCGTGATAACAACAAACGTTTCGCAAAGCATACAAGCCAATAATAGTGTACTTGTGAATATTACTACATCTGCTGCGCCATCTCCGGGTGAACGTGTATTTGTTAGATATACTAGTGCTGCAACTTTTGCATCTTCCAGTACCACTAACATTGTAGAGGCAACATCAACCAATGCTCCAGCTAATACAATCTGGCAGGCAGCTATTCCTTCGCAGGCTCCCGGTACCTCAATCAGGTATTATGCGTTTACTTCAACGTTGCCTCTTTCCCGGTTAAATCAGCTAACTGAATTAGACAAAACATTGTGCTGCCTACAGGTAAATGATAATGGAGGAAACAATTATGTTGTTGCTTTTATACCTAAATACAATGTTACATTCTCGGTTGACGTTTCGAACAGTAATTGTTCAGGCATAGATTCTGTTACAGTTACTGGTTCTGTTGTTGCTATGTCAATTTGGAGCAACGGACATAGACTTAATAGGGTAGGAACAACAAATGTTTATAACAGAACATTGCAACTTGATTCCGGAGTTGCGGTTGAGTATAAGTTTCGTTTTCATAGGAATGGTGCTACTAACTGGGAAGGAACCTTTTCAACATCTTCAGGAAACAGAGAATTGGTTCCAAACAAAGATAGTACGCTAAGCACACCATGCTTTGGCACTACAGCTGCATGTGCAGCAATTCCTCCTCCATCTAATATAACATTTGCAGTTAATTTAACCGGACAGTCACCAGATCCGCTTGGCAGAATTTATGTAATTGGTAATTTTGGAACAGCCACCTGGATAAGTGGTGCGATACGTATGACACCTATTGCAGGTTTGCCAAATCACTTTCAGGCTATAGTGAACAATGTTTGTCCTGCTTCGTTTGAGTATAAATTTGTTAATGGAGACAGTTCCGTAGTTGGTAACCAAGAAAGCTTCCCAAATCCTGCACAACGCTCATGCGTTATAAGTAATGGATTTGGTGGATTTAACCGTACATATACAAGAGTAAATGCTAACCCGGTATTATTAGGTTTTGTATTTAATTTATGTAATACAGCACTTCCTGTGCAGTTTATAAATATATCGGCTAGCCGCAAAGGGGCAGGTGCAATCATTGATTGGGCAACTGCATCCGAAACCAATAACAGAGGTTTCTTTGTTCAAAGGTCAATTAACGGTGTTGATTTTGAAGATATTGGATTTACTGAAGGAGCAGGCGAAAGCAAGACTCAAAGAAACTACTCATTCCATGATAAGGATGCCAATAAGTTTATTTATTACAGAATTAAGCAGGTAGATTTTGATGAGACCATTGCCTATTCAAAAATAGTAACATTACAATCGTACACATCGGATTTGAATTTGGGTGTATACCCAATTCCTTTTAAGGACAATGTGAAAATTCACTTCAGTGAGGAGATTGATGGTAATATTTCATGGAGTCTACATAATACCAGTGGCATGCTGCTGCAGCAAGGTGAGCAGGCTAAAACAAATTCATTTGAGTTGAGCGGCCTTGATAACTATCATGCGGGCGTCTACTATCTGAAAGTAACATGTAACAATATTACTAAAACAGTTAAGCTAATAAAATAAGAATTTATAAGCTTCAATATTTAACTAACAACACCTGACTGATTCAGTCAGGTGTTGTTAGTTTGAAGGAAGAGTGAATATAAATCCATAAAAAATAAACGCAATTTTATTTTTTGATATGTAAACATATTCTCTAGGATAAGTTTCATACGGCCAGAATTTGTATACAAAATCTAGATAGTCTTATTAGTACTACAAAAGGAAGTATTACATCACCATATTCGTGAGGTTTGAACAACCCCTCAAAACATCGTCACAGATACCCCATATAAAGTTTGATAATTCTTGATGTTTCGATATATCTAAATGTAAATGGTTGAAAAACATAAGAACTATTTCATATAGTGATAACTAACTCAAATGTGCATCACTACCATCTCTGGAAGTTCAGTTTAGAAATGTTTTTTGGTATGGTACTGAATGAACTTTTCATCTAAATATTTCAACTTGTGATAATCAAACTTTTTTAATGCCCATGACTTGATTTGTAATGCTTTGGTATTCGACCGAAAAAAACTTGGTTATCGAACTACTGGAATCAATTTGTTTCTTCGCAAAGGGCTAATAAAATTTAGGGTTTGCAAACAGCCTAAAAAAAATCCCCAGCTTTTAACTGAGGATTCCGTTTCGGTAGTCTCGACAGGAATCGAACCTGTATCAAATGTTTAGGAAACATCTATTCTATCCATTGAACTACGAGACCATTTTTACAAAGAAGATGATTTTGCAATCGAATCATTATTAATTTCTAAATCATTCATGACTATTCTATCTTCAAGTATAAACGGTAAAAGCACTAAAATAATCTGTGGGCGAAAATAGCAAACCGATTGGGTTTATAAAATCGTTTTTCCATCTTTAATTATAATATCAATACAATACGCTATAAATAGTTGACTACCCGTATGGTTTATAAATATGGAATAAACAGTGTAAATACCTACTTTTGTAAAAATTTAGACATTGGAGAAAACACTGTTAAATATTGGATTTAGAAATGCCGTACTTAATTTGGCCTTGAAAACCATTAAGTTAAGATACAAAAACTCTTTTCTTGGTATTTTTTGGAGTATGCTCAATCCACTATTGTTTTTAATTATTTTAACGGTTGTTTTTAAGGAAATCAATCATATCGAGAACTTCTCTTTGTATGCGCTAAGTGGTTTAATATTTTGGAATTTCATCTCAGCATCCATACTTCAGGTGCTCACTTCTTTTATCGATAATGCGTCTATTCTTAAATCAGTAAATTTACACCCGTTTAGTTTTCCGCTTTCAGCAATCTTTGCTGCGGTTATAAATTTACTTCTAACGTTTATACCATTTTTCATCATTATGTTTTTTCTTCATTTCCAACTAAACTATACCATCATTTTTGTTATTCCACTAATAATTGTCACTTCAATTTTTGTATTGGGTTTTGGTATGATATTAGGAACATTGAACGTGTTTTTTAGAGATATCCAATTACTTTGGAATACCATAATACCTGCTTTTTTTTACTTCACACCTATAGCATACACACCCGATTTGGTCCCTGAAAGCACACGCCACCTGCTTAAGCTTAATCCGTTTTATTATTTTGTTGAGTCGTTTCATGATATTTTTTACAGGTTTAAACAACCCGATGGTTTCAATTTTTTGATTTGCTCCTTATTAGCTGTTAGTGCTTTTGCTATGGGTTATACCTTATTTACCAAATACAAAAAAGGGTTTATATCTAATATATGATAAGCGATAAGAATTTTGCAATCAGACTAACAGATGTAGATGTTTGTTTTTATGTCAGAGAAACTGGTGCAGTATCTTTAAAAGAATTACTGTTTAGTTTGGGTAAACGACCTTTCTTAGATAAAAAATTTGTACTTCGTAACATCAACCTTGAAATAAAACATGGAGAGAGTATTGCCTTGCTAGGAAAAAATGGATCTGGTAAGAGTACGCTATTAAGGGTGTTGTCAGGTATAATTGAACCTGAAAAAGGTAAGATTGAAGTAAATGGAGTGGTAGCCCCATTATTAAGTTTAGGTGTTGGATTGGAGTATGAAATGACAGGCCTAGAAAATATTAAATTACTTTGCGCTTTAATGGGCATGTCGCAAGCAGAAATAAAAAATTATACTCAAGAAATTATTGAGTTTTCGGAGTTAGGTGAAGCTATTAACTGGCAAGTTAAACGTTACAGTACAGGTATGATGACACGACTCGCTTTTAGCATTGCCATTATAAAGCAGCCTGATATTTTATTAATAGATGAAGTGTTATCTGTAGGTGATGTTGGTTTTCAAAAAAAGTGTTTAAAAAAGGTAGAAGAAATTAAAGCTAAGGGTGCTACCATAGTTTTTGTTTCTCACAACTTTAATGAAGTAAAAAGCATGTGTAGTAAGGGTGTGTTGGTTAACAATGGTACCATTGATTTTATTGGAGATATTGATGAAGTTGGTGAACGATATTCAAAATTATTTTAGAGCAGCAAATGAGAAAGAAAAACATACTGCCTAAAAATAGTTTACAAAGGGCTGAGTACACAGCACTTTTAAACACCGTAAAAAATTACGAAGAGCGTATCAAGGAAATTGAGGGCAGTTCTTATTGGAAAATGTATTTGTTTTTCACAAAAACTAAACTCATTTTAACTAGTGATAGTTATTTAAAAGATACACGTTGGCCTTTTATTCAACGACTTTTTTTCTTGTTTTCAAAGCCAGGTTTATTGTTAATTTACAAGTTTTTTAAGCAGCTATTTTCAATAATTATTGGGGCAGTTAATTATGTACTTAGTATAAAAAAGGATAGTGACCATACGGGTTATAAAGCGTTTAAACAAAAGCGGTTTCCTCGTGAGGTTGACCTTGAGGCCATGGGGCAAAACATTGTTAATTTTAAACAGCAACCACATGTGCAAATTTTTGCCAAGGTTGATGAAGAAAATCTACTTCACCTCAATCAGTTTTTAAACGCATTACAAAACCAAGTTTACCAACATTTTTTTGTAAGTTTTATTGTTGATGATGAGTCGGAGAAAATAAATTACATCCTAAACAAAACCATTGAAAATGATTATCGTTATACAATAATTGAAAGTTCCGATAAGCCCGATTTAATTTGTGATTACGCTTTATTCACTAATTTAAATTGCATCTTAAGAGAAGATTGTTTGTATGAGTTTGTGAATGAAATTAATAAATCAGGAGATCCGCAGTTTATATACTCCGATAATGATTTTTTTGATACATTACTTCCTGATGAAACGATAACACCCTATTTTAAGCCCGACTGGAGCCCACATACAATCTTGTCTCGCAATTATATTGGTAATTTATTTTTGGTAAATAAAAGTACCTATAATAAAGTTCCAATAGAACTATCAGTAAATTTCTATGGGTTGATATTAAATTTCACACAAAATAATACAAACATTAAACATATATCTAAAGTACTGTATCACGAGCATAAAGAGGAAGTTACTATTGATAAAATACATCAAAACCACATTACATTAAATCAATTTTTAAATCAGCAGTATCGAGGCGCATTTGCTCGTGTTTCGGATGCATCATTTGGTTGTTTTGAACCCGTTTTTAAAACGAATGCTCCTTTGGTATCAATTATTATTCCGTCTAAAAATAAATCAGATATTTTAGATGCTTGTATTCGATCAATAACTTCCCATTCAACATACAATAATTTCGAAATTATTATTATTGATAATGGAAGCACAGAGAAAAGTTTTTTTAGTTCGGTAGCACAGTGGGAGTATAATTATCCGGGTGTAATTAAAAGCTACCGTATGGATATACCTTTTAACTACTCAGTGCTTAATAATAATGCAGTTCAATTTGCAAAAGGGGAATACCTGTTGTTTTTAAACAACGACACGCAACTTATTTCTGAAAATTTAATTGAAGAGCTGATTAAAATTGCCCAACTTGACAATGTTGGTGCTGTTGGTCCTAAGTTGCTTTATCCCAATAATACTATACAACATGCGGGTATCGTTTTATCGCTTGATGAGACAGGTTCGCATATATATTCGGGTGCACATAAAGATACAGCAGGTTATTTTAATAATGTAAACTGTTTAACCAATTATAGCGCTATTACGGGTGCTTGTATGATGATTAAAAAAGATCGGTTTATTCAAGTTGGCGGTTTTGATGAACACCTTGCAGTTGATTGCAATGATTTGGAATTGTGCTGTAAATTATTGAGCAAAGGATTTAATAACGTATACCTGCCATGGGTTAAAATGTATCATCATGAGTGTTTAACTCGGGGTAATCCAATAATTAGTAGCCAGTCAATGGCCAAACAATCTTTAGAGAAACAATACTTTAAACAAAAATGGGATGTGCTTATAAAAAACGATCCATTTTACAGTAAAAACCTTACCAAAGTTTCCAAGTATTTCGAAATAAACAACGTATAAGATGTTAGAACAAAATATAGTATTTAGTTTTATTATTCCAGTATATAATACTGGTAACTATATATACGAAACATTAGACTCGATTAACAACCAAGAGTTCGACTTGAATAAAATTGAAGTAATTGTTATTAACGATTGCTCAACTGATGATTTGACCAATTCGATTATTAAACAATTGGCTGATAGTGGATCTTATAAAAATTTAAATGTACATATCATTCAGAACCTAACCAATAAGTGGCTAGCCGAAACCAGAAATATTGGTGCAAGGAAAGCTACGGGTAAATATTTGGTTTGTTTAGATAGCGATGACACGATAGAAAGTGATTTTTTAAAATTAAGTTTATTAACCTTTGCTGCTTATCCAACTGCTTCTTGGGTTTATCCAAGTGTGAGAAAATTTGGATACAAAAACCAAATAGATATAGCTCCTTCTTATAGAGCCAAGGAATTATTTTTGGAAAATTATCTAGTGGCTGTCTCTCCAGTTAAACGAGCGCTTTGGAATAGCTTAAACGGGCAAAGAACATTACATTTAGCTAATGGAGTTAAGTTATACGAAGATTGGGATTTTTGGCAACGTGCAATTGGTAAAGGAGCTTATGGTGTTCCAATTAAAAAAGTACTTTTTAATTATCGCCAAAACATCCGTTCATTGGTTACAAGAAGCGAGGAAGAAGGAAGTCTATCAAGTTTGCTCGCTTATAAAAAAAATTGGTTTAGTTTATTTGGTATATTAAAATCACAGAAGAACTATAACTCAGCTAATACTACTCATGCATCAGATAACTCGATAGGCAATAAAGTCCTCCAAAAAATATCTAAAATATTAATAAATAGATCATTTACAAATATCAATTTTAGAGATGTTTTTTTGTATTTGATTTGGCCATCAAAATTTATCGAGTATAAATTGAATCCGGCATCGAAGCATACAAAGGCGCATAAAATGGCTGGTTTTATTGAAGGGTTTAAATTAGACTTTGATAAGAAATTCCCTATCTGTGTTCAACCTTCAAATCAAGTACTTGTTACTCATTTTTCGTGGCATGTGGGTGGTGCCGAAAATATTTTATTAGATTATGTCAAAGAAATTGTTTGCCACAATCACAATGTAATTGATTTAGTAATAAACGGTAGTGATCGCGCGGGTGTTTTAAAAAATAGATTTGAAAGAGTTTCAAATAAACAATATGCCTTAGAGGATTTTGCACACGGTCCTTATCCGCGACTATTGGCATTATGGGAGGTTATAAAAAACGAGAAGCCAGGTTTTATACTTAACATGAGTAATCCACTTTTATATATATTAAGCCCACTTATAAAAGAAAAGTTTCCGAATACTGTTATTTATGATTTATTGCATTGCGAAGATTACGATGATAACGGATGGTTTGAAGCGGCTTATCAATATCAAAAATTTATAGACAAACGTATTGTAACGAGCGATTTTTGGAAAGAAGTATTGATAAAAAAATACAATGAGCTTGCTGAAAAAATAGAGGTTATTCATAACATGATAGATTATGACCGTTTTAGTAATACGATCTCTAAGCGCAAACAATTACTAGATAAGTTTGGTATCGATTCAAGTAAAAGAATTATTGGTTCTTTAGGCCGTTTACAATGGCAAAAACGTCCAGATATTTTTGTACGCGTGGCTGAATTGATGGAGAATGAAAACAACTATCATTTTGTTATGGCTGGGGATGGTGATATGTATGAAGAATTAAAAGATAGGATAGATAGACTTTCAAATCTTACTTACATTGGAGCAACTAAAAATCCGGAAAATGTATATCCGATGTTTGATGTGGCCGTTTTCCCGAGCAAATACGAAGGTTACCCACTTGTAGGTATAGAGTGTGCTTATGTCAGTTTACCAATTATTGCTGCTAATATTGTTGGTTTCCGCGAGCAAATTGAAAATGGAAACATTGGTTTATTATATGATATTATAGGTGACGAAGAAGATGCTGACAGTATCAAAAAAATATTATTACATGATTACGATAATTTAAAAAGCTTGGGTAAAAACGGCCCTGCATTTGTAAATAAATACCATAACCGCGAAGTTATAAAAGTCGATATACAAAAGGTGTTTGGGTTAAATTAGATATTATAGATGCGGCATGAAATGTTTGTCGTTTTTATAATATGTTTTACTTCAAATGATTGTTATTGGTATTGATCTTGTAATTTAGTTAGCAATATTTTAGAATGCCTTATAAGATAATCACCATTGTTTTTTTATTTTTATATTGTTCGTATTGTAACGCTCAAGCAACACTTGACAATGTGGTATTGGAGCCAAATTATTTAGGATAAACCGTAAAAATGGCGACTTAAAAAATTATCTGATAAAAGCATTTTAACTTTTTCAATTTTTTTATGCATCATAACTCCGCATACCCACTTTCTGGTATTTTATTAAATTTACCCAATCATAAAAAGTAGTATAATAAGTTTAAATAGTTTATTTTTTATGTTGCCAGTTTATGGATAAAAAAACATAGCAGTATGTATATAATGGCTTCTGTAGCCGTTAGATTTAACTTTAATAATCGAGAGCTAATTTCCTAATAAACTGATTATGCAAATATTGTGAGAAAAAATGCTATATATTTGATTAAACTAAAAATTGCAACTATGCGTAAAATACACTACTTATCGCTGTTGGGCATGTTATTGCTATCGTTATCTGTTTATTCGCAACATAACCTACCTTATCAGCCTACAAACATTACAGGGAACCTAAATCGTTCGCAAATTAGTTGGGCATCAAGCAATGGATTGGGCAAAACAACCAGTTGCAGTTATGATACCATTAATTACACATTTAATAAGGCCACAACCTTACAAGCTATTTCTATGAACAGCTCAACGGCAAGTGCTTTTGCTCAGTGGTATTCTGCGCCTCAGGCATTGTCGGTTAGCGGGTTCGAATTTTATGCTTGGCAATCGGCAAATATTGCAGCAACGGTTAGCGTTACTTGCCGCCTTTATAATGCTAGTCCTATTGATTCTACACCAACAGGATTACCCCTTGCTTCCGTAAATGTTTCCGTTGATTCAACTTTTGGTGGAGGACAATTAACTAGATTAAGGAAACTGGCAATTTTTTCGAGTCCAGTAAATGTTACAGGACCTTATGTAATTACCATAGAGAACTCCACAACCACAGCTGTTTCTGTTGTAACTAATAATTGGTCTGCAACACCCCCAAATGGCCGAACAGAGTGGTTAAGTTCGCTTCGTTTTAATAATAATTTTGTTCGTTCTTATAATGTAAATGTTGGTGGCATTCCATTTAATGCCGATTTTATAATGCAACCTTTTGTTTCAGCAACAATAACTGCTGATTTTGTTCCATCAACACTTTGCAATACAGGATTAGGTGATACCATAACATTTAACAATACTTCATCTCCAATTAGTTTTGATAGGATGTATAGTGTTAGGGCGTATCAAAATATTCCGCAGTTTGGTTTTATGTGGAATTATGGTGATCATATGGGATACTTTTATACTGTAAATGGAAGACGTAATTATACAAATAGAACACAGTATACAGTTACATTAATTGATACTTTAATAGGTTGGACAAGGGGATGTAGTGATACCAAACAGAGAATAATTTTTGAAGCACCACTTCCTGCTGTTGTATCTAGCAATACTCCAATCTGTATTGGTTCAACATTACAACTTACATGCGATTCTGTTGCAAATGCAAGTGGTTATTACTGGACTGGTCCAAACGGTTTTACCTCTAATCAACGTAAGCCTACCATTACCAATGTAGGGTTAATAGATCAAGGAAATTATAATTGTGTTGTTATCATGGGTCAGTGCACCTCTGCAGTTTCCACTACCATTGTTAATGTAATAAATACACCTATCGCATCAAACAATGGACCGATATGTGCTGGTCAACAATTGGTGTTAAATGTTAACAATATTCAAGGAGCTACTTATAATTGGGTTGGTCCAAACGGTTTTTCATCGTCAAGTGTAAACCCCACCAAAAATAACATGAGTGTATCCGATTCGGGTATTTATAGTGTAACCATTACGGCACCAGGTTGTGGAATTATCGGGCCATTTCAAACCAATGTTAATGTAAAAGCACTTCCGCAAGCTCCAACGGTTAGTTCTAATACCCCTATTTGTGTAGGCGATAATTTACAATTAAGCGCATCTTCAATTGTTGGTGCAACATATAATTGGATTGGTCCTAATGGATTTTCATCGGCTCAACAAAACCCAGTTCGAATAAATTCATCATTGCTTTTTGCGGGTACTTATTCTGTTTCTGTTCTCTTAAATGGTTGTTCTTCTGCACCCGTAAATGCAAGTGTAATTGTAAACCCTATTCCTGCAACACCTAATGTTTCATCAAATGCACCTTTGTGTGTAGGACAAACTTTAAGTTTAACAGCAACACCCGTTAATAATGCAACATACCTATGGAGTGGGCCTGCAAATTTTAGCTCGAATATGCAAAATCCTACAAGGGACAGTGTGTTACTTTTTCATTCGGGTAATTATAGTGTGGTAGCATCTGTAAATGGTTGTTCATCTTCACCTGGTAGTATAAATGTTCAAATATCAACCAACACGCCAACTCCTGTTGTTACTAATAACGGGCCATTGTGTCCTGGTCAAACATTACAACTTAACGCAGGTTCTGTTGCAGGTGCAGCATACAGTTGGACAGGACCTAACGGATTTACAGCCAACGTTCAGAATCCAAGTGTTATAAATATAGATTCTTCAAAAGCGGGTTTATACAGTGTTACAGCAATAACTACTGGTTGTGCAATTTCCTCAGCAGGTGCTACAACTGTTACCGTTAATAACCTGCCTGCAATGCCAAATATTTCTTCTAATGCACCACTTTGCGATGGAGCTAGTTTACAATTAAATGCAAGTACAATTAATGGAGCTAACTATTTTTGGAATGGGCCTGATGGATTTTCATCAACCTTAAAAAACCCTATTATTAGTAACGTTAATGCCAATAAAGCTGGCCAGTACAGTGTTTATGTTTCGGTGCAAGGTTGCGGTATTTCAAATACAGCTAATTATAATGTTATTGTAAGAAGAGTTCCATCTGCACCAAGTGTTAGTGGTAATGCGCCTGTTTGCTTTGGTGATACGATTCGATTTATAGCAAATTCTGCAACAACTGGGCCTAATAAATCTTTTGTATGGACAGGGCCTAATAATTTTGGTTCTTCTTTAAGCAATCCAGTACTACCTAATGCAAACGCTACAAATGCAGGATTATACAGTGTAAGTGTTATTGATTCAGGATGTACTTCAGTGCAGGCTAATTATAATGTTTCTCTTAAGCCTATTCCAAATAGCCCAGTTGCAACTAATAGCGGAGAGGTTTGCGAAGATGGAAATGCACAACTAAATGCAACTACAATTTCGGGTGCAAACTATCGTTGGACTGGTCCAAACGGATACATCAGTTTTCTTCAAAATCCTACCATCAATAAAATTGCTTTATTGCAGGGGGGTACTTATCGTGTTGAGGCTATTTTAAATGGTTGTTATTCTAGCCCGGCAAATACCGTAATTACTGTAAAGCCACTACCTGCTATGCCAATTGCAACCAATAGTGGTGCAGCTTGTGTTGGCGGTACTGTTAGCTTGTTAACTGATGCGGTGCAAGGTGCTTCATACAATTGGAAGGGTCCTAATAATTTTGTTTCTAGTTTGCGTACACCAATCCTTAATAACATTAACATTAACCAATCAGGCACCTATGAAGTATCATTACTTGAACAAGGTTGTTTTTCTAAACCAGGAATTACCAATGTAGTAGTTAATCCAGTGCCTAATACCCCTACAATTACTAGTTTACCTGCCTCAGGTAATATTTGTTCGGGTGATAGTGTGATGCTATTTGCTTCTTTTGTATCAGGTGGTTTGTATGAATGGATTGGCCCAGCAGGTTTTGGTTCTAACATCCAAAATGTGGTGATAAAAAACGTAACATTGGCAAATGCTGGAGACTATAATGTTAAAGTTACAAAATCAGGTTGCACTTCGCTAGAAGCTACTAAAAGTATTGTAGTAAATCCTAAACCTCAAACAACTAATATATTAGGTCCGATAGAAGTAAGAAGTCAAGAGCTGCATAACTATTTGGTGCAAAATACAAGTGGCTCTATTTATAATTGGAGTATTATTGGTGGTACACAAACTAGTGGAGGCTCAACTTCTGGTATATCTGTTACATGGGGTAAAGCAGGTACAGGTAATTTATATGTGCAAGAAATTAATTCGTTTGGTTGTTCTGGCTCAACAAAAGAGTTAAGTATTCAAATTGGTTTTGCTTCTAGCTTGCAAGAAAAAACAGCATCAAACTTTAGTTTTTATCCAAATCCAGTAAACAATAAGCTATACATAGAACTCTCTAAAGCTGCACAAAAAAATGTGGTAATAAGTTGTTATAATCAACTAGGACAATTGGTTAAATCTACCACATACAATGCGGGGTTAAGTTCACTCACTTTTGAAATGCATGACATCATGCAAGGGGCCTATTTAATGTCTGTGCAAATAGATGATGAGTTAACTTGGACCAAAATTATTCGTAATTAAATGTTTTTAAATGCCCCCAATTAGCATCTAACTTTTTGGGGGCATTAAAATTTGTGATCATTTGTTGTTACAAAACAAGAACTTTAAAAATTTTAGTTAAAGTAATTTTAACTGATTGAAGTAATTGAAACTTTAATACTCAATGTACTTTGATGAATATAAAAGGTAAACCTTAAAACCAAATCAGCAAATTGTTTCAATACATATAACAAGAAAAGCCTTGAATAAATTTATATTCAAGGCTTTTCTTGTTTTTAAGTGGTGGTGTGGGAGTCCCGAACGAAGCTTCGGGAGAACCACCGACACAAAATGTATAAAATAAAAAATCCCGAACGGTTAAGTTCAGGATTTAAATGTGGTGTGGGAGTCCCGAACGAAGCTTCGGGAGAACCACCGACACAAAATTTATAAAATAAAAAATCCCGAACGGTTAAGTTCAGGATTTAAATGTGGTGTGGGAGGGAATCGAACCCCCGACACAAAGATTTTCAGTCTTTTGCTCTACCGACTGAGCTACCGCACCGTTTTGTACTTTTGCTCTACCTCCCGAAACTTCGGGATGAGCTACCGCACCGTTTTGTACTTTTGCTCTACCTCCCGAAACTTCGGGAT
>CANHBJ010000057.1 GCA_947459075.1 Bacteroidota bacterium | reverse complement strand
TCAAAATGAAATTGCTATTGCATTTAAGTTTAAGCCTCAACGTAAATCTGGTAGACGTGGTGATGCGAATTATTGGTAATCATTATTGATTGTTATACCTTATTGTAAAAGGCCGAATTTTAATTCGGCCTTTTTTATTTTGCGGCATAGGCATAACCAATAGCTAATTAAGAATTTCAACATGTAAACTAAAATCCCTTCTTTTAATGGGCTTTTTAGTATAATTAAATTGGTATCCAACAAATGTAAAATACCTAATTTGTAACATAACTAGGTCTAATATTACAACTGATTTTTGCAGTTAAATAGATGAAACACGGCAATAAACCATGTGATGTTTGTTATGTGGTATTAGGAGATAAATTATATTACAAGGTAACACTTTTAAAGGCCTTTTTGCTAAGGAACAAAGTATTACCAAAGCAGAAAGAAACGTTTTACCCCAACACAAGTTTTAAATCATTGGTAGTTATTTTGATGCACAAGCATCGCAATACATTTTTTTGATATGTAGGTTTTCAAAAAACTTAAACGATACTTTTGACTTTGAAAAGATTTCGCAAAACACTTCAGGGTTTGTTTTTTGTAGTTTTTTAAACACCCCTTGGTATTGTTTTTCAAAGGCCTCTAATTTACTTGCTTTACCATAGTACAGCATGCGTAAGCAAAACTCTTTGCATAATAATTTATTTTCATCATCAACATCTTTGTAATGATCAAACAAAATTTGTGCAGCCAAATCAAATCGTTTTTGTTCAGCATAATAATCGGCTAAAAATACAGATTCTAATATTGGGCTGCTTTGTGATAGCTCCTTTATGTTTTTGTA
Source organism: Bacteroidota bacterium (assembly GCA_947459075.1). Taxonomy (GTDB): domain Bacteria; phylum Bacteroidota; class Bacteroidia; order UKL13-3; family UKL13-3; genus UBA6183. Next base: position 12,635 of record CANHBJ010000057.1, on the reverse strand, counting down.
TGATTCTGCCTTTTTAGATTTACGTGCATCGTTTGTTACTGGATGAAACCTCGACCTTAATGTGTTGTATAAATTAACAGGAATTACTGTGGCTGTTAACGAACTGAATAGAGAGGAAAGTATTTGTAATTCTTCTCTGCGTGTGTTATTATCTAATTTACTTGATGAATTAAGCTTTAGCGCAAGGTAGTTATATTTAATAATTGGGTTATTTACATCCAATGTTCTTAACTCATCAAAACGCGATAGTTTTTCTGCATCATTGTTTATAAATAAGTACTTGTTATTTAATAAAGCAATGTACTTCTTATCGTTTGGTATTGGCACAGCCATAAACTTTTCATAGCTTACTTTACCCAATTGGAATAATTTAATTAGAGCAGTTTGGTTATTTAATGCGCGCTTCACATCTTTCTTTTCAATTGCTTTTTGTATGCGGTATGCCCAATAATCGTCCTCACTTAATTTCTTTAAATCAAATGCTACGCGCATGTCTATACTTGCAAAGCGCTCTGCCTGCAGTAAGTATTCTATTTTACGTGATAGTGCCGTGTCTTTGTTCAATTGCATACGCACGTATGCAGGCGTACTATCTGCTAAGTAATAATAGTTAGTTAATACAATTTGTTTGCGGAAAATATCCCAAGAATTACCTTGCTTAATCGTATATTTTATTTTAGTACCCGCTTGTTGTTGTTCTAAAACTTTTATAATACTCTCAGAGCGTTTGCGCTGTAGCTCAAAATTCTTCACAGAATCGCCTTCCATGGATGAGTAGGCAGTAATTTTTATTTCTTGTATTATAAACTTAGGTTCGTTTAAGCTATCAATAATGGGTGATATATCACTTTTTTTGTATTCAAACTTATTGCGCTCAAAAGGAATATTCCAACTTAAGGTTTTCACTTCAATAAAAGGCTCAGGTGTTTTTGCCGTTTGAGTGTCTAAAAGTAATGGCAATTCTTCAAAAGCAACAGGAGTAAAGTATGGCTTTAAACGATTGAGTTTGTCATAAAAATCGTATACCTCGCATTTTACTTTTTCATCGCAGTACTTTACTACTTTAATACCAATTTCAAAATTTTCTGAGAATCCTTCAGGTAATTTATCAATGGTTAAATCGCCTTTGGCCGTTAACCCACTTAATTTAACAGGCCTTAAACCAATTTGTAAACCTGCTTGAGAGGCTGCCCCAACAGAAATATTATACGAGGTATTGCAAGGGAATTGAGATTTTTCAATGATGTAAATTAATAGCCTGTCGTTGTTATCGGCTATTAGTTTGGTGGTATTCCTATCGTCACTAATAAAGTATTTTTTAAAATCCTCACGTAGGTATAGTTTTTTATCTTTAATGTAAAAACCCTTATCAATATCAACTTTACTAAACAATTCTTTTAAATCATCGTACGCATTGCAAACAGTTCCTTCATCACATTTTCCAAATACACAATTAATACGACAACCTGTTCTTCTCATCCACCAATGAAGACCATGTGTATTTACTTTGTAGTTCTTGTCTAATTCTTTACTGTGCGCTGATGTATTATTGATGATGTTGATATCACCCATTATTAAGCAGAAATAAACCTTATTACCAATAGGATCAAAAGAACCTCTAAGTCCTGCACAGTATAAATCAGGTCGGGTATATAATTTTTTAAAAGCGGTTTTATCTAATTTTTTAATCAGCTTGGTAAGTAATTCGCTTGTGGTATAATCAATGCCACGGCTGCTCTTCACGGCTTCACTAATAATAATTTCTTGTGGTATTCCATCTTTAATTCCACCAAAAAATGTTACTCGCAAGGCTGCTGTACTTTTCTTTAATTCTTTTTGCGTATTGGTTTCTGCTTTTACTAAAGTACAATAATTTGCTTGGTCTTGAGCCGTATTTTCCATCACCTCAGTTAATACCAAGTCTTCCATACCTGCTGCTATGCGTTGGGAATTTAAATAATTGAACAATGCGCTATTTAACGAATCAATATCTACGTCTTGTGCTTTTAGCGAAAATCCAATAAAAAACACTAAAAGTGCGAGTACAGTTTTTGTGATGTAGGTTTTCAATAAGGTTGAAATTTTGTCCAATATACAAATTGTAATCATTTGATAAATAAATATGTGTGATTTAAAATAAATATGTGTATGGTAAGATATACACTTCACTTGTTCTTTACTGAAATTAGCTAGATTTGTGCTTAATTATTAAGTATAAAAAACATGATAAATGACGTGTTAAAAGTCCTAAACATTTTAGATGTAAACAACGGTACTTCCACCGGGCAAAACCATTTTAGTTCTAATGATGCACCTATTAAAGCGATTTTTTCGCCTGTTGATGGTGCCTTGATTGGCAAGATAAAATACACCACACCTGAAGAATACGAAAAAGTAATAACAACTGCTGCTGAAGCTTTTAAAACATGGAGAAAATTACCTGCTCCTAAACGTGGCGAAATTGTTCGCCAATACGGAAATCTGTTGCGAGAATATAAAGAACCTTTGGGCAAATTGGTTAGTTACGAGATGGGTAAAAGTTACCAAGAAGGTTTAGGTGAAGTGCAAGAGATGATTGATATATGTGATTTTGCTGTAGGTATCTCACGTCAGTTGTATGGTTTAACCATGCATAGCGAGCGCCCCGATCATCGCATGTATGAACAATGGCATCCGCTAGGTATTGTTGGTATTATTTCGGCCTTTAATTTCCCTGTTGCAGTGTGGAGCTGGAATAGTATGCTAGCTGCAGTTTGTGGTGATGTGTGCGTTTGGAAGCCATCAGAAAAAACTCCGTTAAGTGCTATTGCTTGCCAAAATTTAATGGCACAAATTTTAAAAGAAAATAATTTACCTGAAGGTATTTTCTGTTTAATTAATGGCGATTACCAAGTAGGTGAGTTAATGACCAAGGATGAACGTGTACCTTTAATCTCTGCAACAGGATCAACCCGTATGGGTAAAATTGTTGGACAAACAGTTGGTGCACGCTTAGGTAAAAGTTTATTAGAGTTGGGAGGAAATAATTCTATTATTTTATCGCAATATGCTAATTTAGACATTGCCATTCGTGCCGTTGTGTTTGGTGCTGTTGGTACTGCCGGACAACGTTGTACCACCACTCGTAGGTTAATTATGCACAGTAGTGTGTACGATAAATTTAAAGATACTGTGGTAAAAGCATACGGACAGTTAACCATTGGCGATCCTCTAAATCCCAAAAATTTGGTTGGGCCATTAATTGATAAAGATGCTGTAAATGCTTATTTAAAAGCTATTGAAAAGGCAAAACAAGAAGGCGGAAAAGTACTTTGTGGTGCAGAAGTTTTAACTGGCTTAGGTTATGAAAGTGGTTGTTATGTGAAACCAACTGTAATTGAAGCCGAAAATCATTTTGAAATTGTGCAGCATGAAACCTTTGCACCAATTTTATACATTATGAAATATAATACAATTGATGAGGCCATTGCTCTCCAAAACGGAGTTCGTCAAGGATTGAGTTCATCAATTTTTACAGATAACCTGCAAGAGGCTGAAGCATTTTTAAGTGCCGCTGGTAGCGATTGTGGAATAGCTAACGTAAATATTGGTACAAGTGGTGCCGAAATTGGCGGTGCATTTGGTGGCGAAAAAGAAACAGGTGGCGGTCGTGAAAGTGGCAGCGATAGCTGGAAGGCATACATGCGCAGGCAAACCAATACCATTAATTATGGAAAAGAATTGCCATTGGCTCAAGGAATTGAGTTTAATATTTAATAAGATTGTTTAAATACAGTTTTATACAAGCGTATAGTTTGGATTTAATTTTGGCAAGCATTTTGTAATTGAGTAAACAATAATGTTATTGTTATGAGAAAATTTGTATTAACTATTGGTTTGTTTTTTGGCGCAGCTATTGCCCAAAATCCACCTTTAGAGGTAAGCAAACCTATTGAAAAGAAATATGAAATTTCTAAAAGAACAAATACTGCGTTTACCTATGGCGAAAAACTAAAATACAAAGTGTATTATGGTTTAATTAGTGGTGGTACAGCAGATTTTGAAGTAGCTAATAAACCTACTAAAGTTAATAACCGCAATACTTTTTACATTAAAGTTTATGGTAAATCAACTGGTATGGTTGATATGATGTTTAAAGTAAAAGACCAATTTGAATCCTACATGGATGAAGAGGCTTTAATACCTTGGAAGGCTACAAAAAATGTGCGCGAAGGTGGATATAAAGCCATTGATTTGGTTTTGTTTGATCATGAAAACGGTATTGCAAAAAGCAGCGTAAAAGGAAAAATAGAAATTGGTGAGCGAACACAAGATGTTGCTTCCGCAATTTATTTTGCACGTTCAACAGATATGACCAATGCAAAACCTGGGGATGTTTTTCCAGTTAATTTTTATATGGATGGAAAAAATTATCCGTTGCGTTTTAAGTTTGTAGGCAAAGAGATTTTAAAAACAGATTTAGGAACTTTTCGTACATTAAAAGTTAAACCACAATTGTTGGAAGGGCGTTTGTTTAAAGATACTGATGCACTAACCTTATGGGTAACCGATGATGAAAACAAATTACCTATTCGTGCTGAAAGCGAAATATTTGTAGGTTCTATTAAAATGGATTTAGCAGAATTTAGCGGCTTAAGAAATCCATTCACTGCAAAAATTAAATAATCCGTTTTTATACATAATTTGAAACCACAGTGCTTTATAGCTGCTGTGGTTTTTTGTTTAAAAAGGTCAGCACGCTTTTAAAGCGTCAGACCTTTGCAGCATTACTTATCAGTTGTGTCCTCAGTTGTTTTATTTGTGTAACAATAAGATTCACTAACCAATGCCTATAGTTATTTTGGAACCTGCTGTTCAAGTCATTGATTAGTGAACTTCTTGAAAAAATTATTTCCTTTATCGTAAAAATTACACATAGCTTTCTACGAGGTTTTGCTGTGGTTAAAAATTAAATTACTTTATAGTTTTTATACTCAAACAAACGTTTTCCCGTAAGCTTTTCAAACCAATACAAAAAGCTTTCTTTAAACGTAAATTTCTTTTGGCTAATATCCCAAGTAAATTCCCAATTCATGCGTTGTAAACGTTCTTTCATAATAGCTGGGTGTGTTCCCTCAAATCGTTTAAGCGAATCAATTGCTTTATAATCGAATTCGTTTGCCGTTGCTACATGTTGTTGCACATAATCATCGCTATGCCAAAGCTTATTAAAGCTCTCTTGTTTAGCTTGCTGAAACCTTGGGTCGCGTACCCAACCATAATGATAAATTTGCGCATCAATAGGTTTTATTTTCAGCTTACTGCCTTCTTTTCTAAACCCTTGTGCATCTTTATAACTGCGTATACTTTTGTCGTTTTTAATGATGCGTATTTCTTTACGATACCATGCGCGCGAGTCTCCAACATAATCAAAGCTGCCGTAAAAATGCCTGTAACCAAACAACAAACCTTCCACTTCATTTCGGTCTTTGTATTTAGCACATGCATCTATAATGGTTTGATGGTATTTTTCATGAACCACTTCATCACCTTGCAAGTAAAAACACCAATCAAAATAATCGGCAATGGCATCAAACGATTTGTTGGTTTCTACGGCTAATACTTGCCCACCTTGGCGTAAGCTATCATCCCAAATGGTTTCAATAATTTTTATTTTGGGAGAGTTAATACTTTTAATTAACTCCAATGTTCCATCATCGCTATTACCAACGGCTACCATATATTCATCCACAATAGGTAAAATACTTTTAATAGACTCTACAATGGGGTAATCAAATTTTATGGCATTGCGCACCATGGTAAATCCGCAAATAGTTGGTTTGCTCATGTTACAAATATGCGTGATGATTTGTTAAAGGGGAAATTTATGTTTTAGTTGAAATTCGCTTACTTTATTTAATAAATTAAACTGTCAAGGATTTTATGACTAGTAAATTATGTCATCAATCATTTTTTCCTTCTTTAGAAATAATCTAAATTCGCCCAAAATCAATACAAACAAAAGGGTGAAACTATCGGAATTAAAGTTTAAACAGTTAGCTACCGTTGCAGCAGTGCATGGCGAAGAGCTTAGTTTAAAGCTTTTTGAAATGGGCTTATTACCGGGAGAAGAAGTAGAACTTGAAAACATTGCTCCTTTTGGTGATCCTATTGCCATTAGGGTTGGCGAGTACAAAATGTGCTTACGCTTAAGTGATGCAAATTGTATTGATATTAATGTGAAATAACTACAGTGAAGCAAGAAATAACAGTTGCATTAGCCGGTAACCCCAACAGTGGCAAAACCAGTTTGTTTAATGCCTTAACGGGATTAAACCATAAGGTGAGCAATTTTCCCGGAACTACAGTTGAAAAGAAAATAGGTTACAGTAATTTAAATGCTGAAACCCGTGCACAAATTATTGACTTGCCTGGTACATACAGCCTTTATCCTAAATCGGCTGATGAGTTGGTTACTTATGATATTTTACGCAACAAAGCCGAAACCAATTTTCCCGATTTGGTATTGTTTATAGCTGATGCCAGTAACCTTAAACGTAATTTGTTATTGTTAACACAAGTTGCAGATTTAGGTGTTCCGGTAATTTTAGCTTTAAACATGGTTGATTTAGCCGAGCGTAAAGGTATTTTTTACGAATTAGATATTTTGGCTAAAGAGCTAGGTATTCCTGTTGTTTCCATTAACGCACGTAACAAAGAAGGGATATCAAAAATAAAAAACTTGTTGCTTGATGAAAGCAAACATAAAAAAGTAACCTACTTCAACATCAACCAAGTTGATCAAAATTTGTTGAATGAAATAGGAGAAATCACCGATAAAAAAAACCCATATGCTGCTTTACAGTATGCTATTAATGCCAGTGTTTATTTAAACAACAAGGCCAAACAAATTAATGCCGCTTTCGAAAAGTACAACTTTAATCCCAAGCAATTTCAGGAGTTAGAAATATTACAACGATATAAGGTTATTGATGAAGCTGTGCGTTTAAGTCGCAGACAAAAAACTAACCATGTAATTAAAAATATTACCCAAAAAGCGGATGTGATTTTAACACACCGCATTTGGGGTTTAGTGATATTTTTAAGTTTACTATTTCTGGTTTTTCAAGCTATATTCTCATGGAGTGCCTACCCTATGGATTGGGTTGAAATGGGATTTGCTTGGTTAAATGCAACCATAGAAAAATCCCTGCCAGATGGCGTGCTTAATGACTTGTTGGTGCATGGTGTGGTAGCAGGATTAAGTGGAGTTATTATTTTCCTTCCACAAATTATTATACTATTTGCATTTATTGCCGTGCTCGAAGATGTTGGTTACATGGCGCGTGTAGGTTTTATTATGGATAGGATTATGCGACCATTCGGAATGAATGGTAAAAGTATTGTTCCACTTATTAGTGGCATGGCTTGCGCTGTTCCAAGTATCATGGCAAGCCGTAGTATAGAGAATAAAAAAGAGCGATTAATAACCATATTGGTAACTCCATTAATGAGTTGTTCGGCACGTTTGCCAGTTTATACTTTGTTAATTGGAATGTTGGTTCCTGAATCAGCAAAATGGGGTCCGTTTAATGTGCATGGTGTAGTTTTAATGGCCATGTATTTACTTGGATTTATTGCAGCCTTAGCAAGTGCTGCGGTGTTTAAGTTGTTTGTTAAATCAAAAGGAACAGCTTATTTTATGATGGAATTACCAAGTTATAAATTACCTGTTTGGAATAACTTGCTTATTACTTTATACGAAAAGGGAAGTGCTTTTGTGGTTGGTGCAGGTAAAATTATTGTGGCTGTATCTGTAATACTTTGGGCATTTGCATCTTTTGGTCCGCGGGGTAATATGCGTGCAATTGATGAAAAATATGCAATCCTTGCCACGAGTGTTGATGCTACTATGAGCAGTGAAGAATTGGCTGCACAAAAAAGTGCCGAACGCTTGCAAGCAAGTTATGCAGGCGAGTTTGGTAGATGGATTGAGCCTGCAATTAAACCAATAGGTTTTGATTGGAAAATGGGCATTGCCTTGTTAACATCACTTGCTGCCAGAGAAGTTTTTGTAGGTACAATGAGTACCATTTATAGCGTGGGTGGTGGTGCAGAGGGCGAAGACCTAAACTCTATTAAACAAAAAATGTTAGCCGAAAAAAATGAAAAAGGTGAACCACTTTATTCAGTTGCTACAATACTTTCGTTAATGGTTTTTTATGCATTTGCTATGCAATGCATGAGTACCTTATCTATTGTAAAATCTGAAACACAATCGTGGAAGTGGCCTATTGTACAATTTATTTACATGACAGCCCTCGCTTATGTTAGTAGCTTAATTGTATTTAACATATTTAGTTAAATAGCAATTTTGTATGCTTGTGTTATAAATTATTCTGGTTTTTAATAGGTGCTATTTTAATTACATCACGCGTTTGGAAATACTATAATTTTAATCATCCTGATTAGCAATTATTCTTTAATGAATAACTTCCTGAAATCAGTAGCGTTTTGATACAATTGAATTTGGGAATAGCGTTTTTATTTTTGATTTAACCCAAAATTTTGAGCAAAAGAAAGGCGAATTATCATTAACAAACAAAACCTATATTTTAAAATTTGTTTGTTGCTAATTTTTACTTTTTCATTTCATTTTTTACGTTGTTGCAAACGCATATTTAGTTTGTAGCATAGCCATGCCGAACCACTTCCTATTAATGCACCAGCTAAAACATCGCTTGGATAATGCACTCCTAAATGCATACGAGAATAAGCAGCAGAAGATGCCCATAAATAAGCTGGTGCAGCCACATACCATTTAGGGTATGCAATGGTAACGGAGGTAGCTAATGCAAAAGCTGTAGAGGTATGCCCAGACGGAAACGAATAACTATCTTCTGGTTTGATGTGTTTGATATCGGGATAAGTAACAAATGGTCTTTCTCGCTGTATGCTATATTTCAGTAATCCAGTTATTGCCGATGAAATTATTAATGTTCCACCAATAATAATGGCACGTTGTTTATTGGCAGTATCTTTATTTAATAAATATAATGTGGTTATAGCTGCAGGCACGCCTATAGCCATCGGAAATACGCTGTTGGTAACTGTTTTAAATGTTAAATCTAAAGCAGTATTTCTGTTATGGTTGATGTTGCGTAATATATCAATATCCAAGTTTTGTGCTGTGCTTTCAAAACAAACAAGCAAGGCGAATAATATCGCTAAATACGATTTATGGAGGTTTAATTTAAACACAGCACGAATGTAATAAATTAAGTTTGGTTGCTGTGCATTGTTAATTGCAGGTTGAATTTTGTAGCGGTTACCAATTCATCAAAAAAAGCTGGCGTAAAAACCTTTTATTCGAGAATTGGGTTGACAAACTAGAGAAGAAAACTTGGGTTGAAAGATATTTGGTTAAGGAAAAATTGCAATAATACTATCGTTTACCCAAATGCCGTTTTTATGAGGCCAAATTGGTTTTTCGTGCTCATTAATGGTTTGATATAAACTATCAATATAGAGGTTGTCGTTAATATTGGTTGGTGTAATTGAGTAACCTGCAACATATTCTAAAATTTTGTATTTAGACCACGAAGCACAGAATGCCGACAAATTCATATCACCAACATTTGTTTTTATGTTGTACTCATTTACCCAACAATCTGGACGTTGATGAATATAAAGTCGCTTGGTTTTAAACCCATCAATTTGCTCCAGATTGTTTAACATCCTTTGTGCTTTACTTCTGTCCAAATAATTCAGGTACGCTTGATCGTTTGCTATTTGATGATTCAAATTGATGTGAGAAACTGTTGTTATAATCAATATCAATAATAATAGCTTGTGTATGATTGCTGATGTATTTACTTGAAAAGCGATAGTAAATATCAACATGGTAAACAGACCAAAACCTGTAATCATTCTCGGAACCATCCACCAAACCTCAAGAAATAGACCTGAAATGGCAGTAGATAATAAACTTATAAATACTAGAGCTAAGACGCCAATAGCCAACAAAATTTTACTAAATACAGTATTAAATTTACGGGCATTATTTGCCACAACTAAAAATAATGTTAGACATATAACACCCAAAAAAAGAAGCTTAATTGGTTGAGGTATTAAAAATGAGTTTGCATCAAAAAGTATGTTTTTAAACAATACGTAAATTTGATTAATCCTTACATCTACATTTGATAATGTGATAAATTGTGAACGAGTTGAACTTGTTAGCCCCATAAAGGCTAAAACTGCTTTATTGGCTATTAGATAAACTGCTGTACCTAAAATAATACCAATTAGTCTTACTACAAAAGGACTCTGTTTAAGCTTTTTAATTGTTAGGGGTTCATCTTTTTGATAAGTACTTATTTCAAGAACAAAACCTAATAATGTAATTACAATAAGTACATTAATAATTACTTGGTAAGCGGCTAATGATAAAACTATACCAATTATTGCTGTAAAAAACTTGCCATCGAATTTCCGCATTAAATACCACGAGTAAAACGAAATAGCATATAAAAACGAAAATCCTATGTTAACCATTAACCCAATTTTAAAGGTTAATATTTCTGCGCTAAAAACATGTATGAATCCAAGCGATATCAGAATAGGAAGATACCAGCTTTCAGTGTTTAGCTTAAACGATTTCACCAATATATAAGCGCAAAATATGAATTGGACACAAACAGAGATATATGATATTAGTATACCACTAAATCCACCATTTCCTATAAATAGATTCCAAAATTTGAACATAATGATTCCAAACCAACGCCCACTTTCTATTGAAAAACGAATGGTACTTGGATTATTAATGCCTTCATAAAATAAGTGGTAATCGTCAATGGAAAAAACTGTTGCATTAAAAAATGGCAAAAGTGTAATTGTTAGTATAAAGCTAAAAATGGTTAAGAATTTAATATCCAAACGGCCCAGATTAAATTTATTTTTATTTGCCATAGTATTCAAAGGTATAAAATTGTATTGTGCTTTTTGTCGGTTATCATCCCACAATTTTTATCCTGTTTTAATGCGTATTAATTTAATTAAAACCTGTTTTAATTAAATTTCGGTTAATGTGTACAAATTAGGCTAAATACTATAACGTTGATTTTCAGTAAAATGACTCAAATTAGCACTGTTTTTCTACTTTTTTTCGCTGAACATTAAAATAATTTTTCATTTTTTAATTTAAAATATACCTTCGAATAACTGTCGATATTAAAATAACATTAATATAACTTAACTATAATTATCATATGAATCAACATTACAAACTAAGATTGACAAGGCTTTTAAGCGCCTTTTCGTTGTTGGTGTTCTTCGCAACCTCGGCCGTTGCGCAAGTATCATCAACCTATTCCTTTACCAGTACCTTAGGTACTTACACGCCCATTACTGGTGGTACAGTGGTTTCTACTTCATTAACGGATGATGATGTAAATTATCCGCTTCAAAATATTGGGTTTCCATTTACTTACAATGGACAATCTTTTACAACAGTAGGAATTCAATCTAACGGGCACATTACTTTAGGTGCTTTAGCAACTAATACCTATCCTGTAAGTTTAACCAGCTTGCCAAATACAATTTGTGCATTAAATGGCGATTTGCAAGGTAAAGGTTTTGCCACAAGTGATGTAAGGATTCAAACCTTAGGTTCAGCTCCAAATAGGGTATGTGTTATACAATGGAGAGATTTTTCAAGATGGCAAGCAGTTAATTATCTTAATGATACGTTTAATTTCCAAATTAGACTTAACGAAAATGGCCCTGTACAAGTTGTATATGGCTCACAATTCTCATTTAACTCTACTGGTGCTGCAGGCTACACTTTTGGCGTTGGTATTAATGGTGCTGTTGTAACCGACTTTAATGCACGTTCTGGAACATCTTTCGCTGCTTCAACAGCAGCAACTGCTAATAACCAAGGAATAACTGGAACTATTACTAATGTGCCTGCTGTTGGTTTAACTTATACTTGGCAACAAGCACCAATGACTTATGATTCTACAACTACTTTCCAAATTGCAAGTGGTGTTCCTACCGGAGCCATCAACCAAGCTATTTTAAATGTAAAAGTTTATACGCAAGGTGGATTAAATCCTTTAAGTGTTTCTTCAATTACTTTTAATACTAATGGTAGCACTAGTGCTGCAAATATTGCAAATGCAAAAGTTTTTTATACAGCTGCTAATTCAAATTTTGCTGCTGTTTCTCAATTCGGAACTGTGGTTGCTAATCCTAATGGTAGTTTTACCATTAACGGTACTCAACCATTGGTAACTGGTACAAACAATTTTTGGTTAGCGTATGATATTGCACCTAATGCAATTGCTGCTAATGTTGTTGACGCTGAATGTACATCTATAACTGTTGCAGGCACACCTTCAACACCAACCATTACTGCTCCAGCTGGTAGTCGTGAAATTAAAGCACCTTTAAACGGTTTATATACAGTTGGTGCAACAGGTACTTTTCCAACTTTAACTGCTGCTGTTAATGAAGCTAATTCATTAGGAATTATTGGACCTGTTACTTTTTCATTAATTGATCCAGTTTATAATACGGCAACAGGTGAAGTTTTCCCTATTGTTATTTCTAATGTTCCTGGCTCAGGTAACCCAAATAGAAGTATCACC
>CANHBJ010000056.1 GCA_947459075.1 Bacteroidota bacterium | reverse complement strand
GTACCTTTTATTAATAATTGCACCACAGCAGTATCATCATACACATCAATAATTACACCGGGTAAAAAATCTCCTTCGGCATGCATTAGCCTGTAAATATTTGTATTTGCAGGTAAAACCAGTTTGCGCAAATTGAAAGCGCGGTGTATTTTTTGTTTCCAAAAATCAGCATCAATATCTATTTCGGTTGATGTAAATTCAAATACCCTGCACGTAATTTGGCTGTTTGGTGAAAAAAAACCGTAGCCTAAAAGTTCGTTATGGTTGGTGCATACTTTTACTATTTCGCCATTTTCTGCATTAGGTAGCGTTTTTACTGCACCGCTAAATACCCAAGGATGTCTGTTTACCAATGAGCGTTCGCGCCCCGATTTTAAAAATAATGTTTGCAATTTCTGTGTATGTTTGTGTTGCAAAAATGGCTTTTTTCGTTGTATAGTTCATGTTTAAATTTATTTATTCTTTTTTTTTATTTATTGGGCTTACCAATTCAACTAATTTAAATGCTCAACAATTAGTATTGATTGGCCGTACCATAACTGCAGAACAAGCGGAAGTAGTTCAGTTGGCAAGTATCTTAAATATCAATACAGGTAAAAAATACATCAGTAACCGACAAGGATTTTTTAAATTAAATTATTCACCCAGTGATACCATCTTAATTACTGCCATTGGATTTGATAGTGTTAAAATAATCACATCTAGTCTTTATCCTAATCTTAATAACGATACTGTTTTGGTTATTTTAAAATCAAAAATAGTTAGGCTAAAGGAGGTCCGAATTGTTTCATCAAACCCAAAACGGGATAGCATTGCGCGAGCTGCTGCAGAGTTTTTAAAAAACGACCCGCTGATGAACAATTATGATAGAATTTTAAACAGAGATAAGGGTGGATTGATGAATCCACTTACTGCGATGTATCAGCAGTTTAGTAAAGAAGGAAAAGATGCTGTAAGATTTGAAGAGTTTATGGCTTACATGGAAAAGCAAAAACAAGCCGATAGAAGGTATAACCGAAATTTGGTTAAGCGTGTATCTAACCTATCCGATATACAATTAGATGAATTTATAGGCTTTTGTAAGTTAGATAAAGACTATGTTATTTATGCATCCGATTATGAATTGATTAGTGCTATAAAAGAGTGTTTAATTCATTTTGAGGCGAGACGTAAATGATAGATTTTAATTGTTTACAAACAATTAACGAACAATTAGAATTTGATGATGTTATATTTACAATGGAAGCATAATTTAGTAAAACATTAATTAAATTATTATGATGCTAGGCGATTACAAAAGTGAGATGCAATGGCGGAAATTTAATGGAGAGAAAGTTACGGCCAACATTGTTGATGAGGTAGAACAGTTAATTATAACTGAAACCGCAAAAGGTAATAAACTAAAAGTATGCATTGGAACCGATTCTCAAGTTACTGGAAATATTACCGAATTTGCTACTGTAATTGTATTTGTTAGGCAAAAAAAAGGAGGCTTCATGCTAATTAGTAGCGAAAAAAGCACCCAAAAAATGAGTATCAAAGAAAGAATGTTACTGGAGGTTTCTAAATCAATTGAAATTGCATACCAGTTGTGCGACTTGTTAGATCTATACGAAGTAGATTTAGAGGTACATGCTGATATAAATACCAATCCAAGTTTTAAATCTAATACGGCATTAAGCGAAGCAATGGGATATATTTTAAGTATGGGCTTTGTATTTAAAGCAAAGCCCGATGCATTTGCAAGCTCTTATTGCGCCAACAAAATTGTGCATTAATAAGGAATACGTTTGGTATTGGGTTTTGTCAAACCCTATATTTGTGCCATGCTTAAAGATATAAAACTAGAACATAACGCCAACGTTGGTGTAGCCATTGTTAAGGAGTTAAACGATGACCTTGAAGTAGTGTGGAATGTATTTGTGGTAAATTTAGGCGATGAAAAAATTGTGAATGTATTTATTACTTGTAAAGGTTATGGTTTAATTAATGGTACAGAAAAAGAAACTACATTGATGCGTTATTTTTTAGATGATATTGACTCGCAAACTGCCATTAAAGTTGAACCCATTAATCCTGATTTATTTGAGTTAAATAACGAATACTTTGTAGTGTTTTACAACAATGGTAATATGATTGATAAGAAGTTAACTTTCAAAGAAAATACCATAACTGAAGATCGCCTTGTGCAAATGCCTGTATTGGATTGTTTAGGAATTTTATTGACCTAATTCTCCCAAAACTTCCACCATCTTCTGGTAACTAAGTTTTTACCTTCCAAATTTTTTATTGCGTTTAAAAATTCTTCTGCAGCTTGATAACGTAATTTTTGTGCTTCGATTAATTGGTCATCTAACTCATCGTAAGTGTATTTTGTTGGTGGTAGATTAAAGCGCGGTTTTGCTGTAGCTTTTTCCAAAACTGCTGCTACCTCTTTTCTCAATCCGTTGGTTGGAAGTGGAGCTGCAATTACAATATTCATTAATACTTCAGGGTTCTCATTGGTAAAAGGTCTTTCGCCTAAAAGTAATTCAAACATCAACACACCTAAAGCAAACAAATCGGTTGAGTAATTAAACAGATTAATATGATTTAAAATTTGCTCGGGTGAGCTGTAATAAATATTAAAAGGTTGCTTGTATATGATGCGGTCAATACGTTTTGCTAATCCAAAGTCAGATAAAAAAACTTTTCCATCTTTACCAATTAAAATATTTTTCGGTTGAATATCTAAATGTAAAATACCTTTGTTGTGCAAATAATTTAAGGCGATAAGTACCTCCTTAACAATATACAAGGCTTCTTTTTCATTTAGCTTGTGTGCGGTTTTGCTCAAGTCGTTACCATCAACCCAAGACCTAACCAAATAGTGTTTACCATCATTAACAATATAATCTGTTGCAGCTATAATGTTTGGGTGTTGTAATTGAAAAATATACTCTTGCTTAAAGTAAATAATAGCTTGTTGGTCATGAGCTAAATGAGACAAAAGTTGTTTAATACAAACAGGGTTGTTACTTTCATTAACACCTTTAAAAACGTTATTGAATTTACCTTTCGTTATTAAATCAGTTTGGTCGTTAAAGCTATAACTTTGCTCAATCCCTTTTAAAGTTATCATTCAATAAATTTCTTTTTTTGTTGTTCTGAAGGGATTTTACAATTATCAAACTTACCAAACCATTGGTATCGGTTTTTAGCAATGTAGCTATATACCTCGTTTCTTAAAAAGGCAGGTACAATAATAAAAATATACAGCAGCTGCCATAAACCGCCTAGTTTCTTTAAAGTAAGTAATGCACCACTACTTTTGGTATAAATCTTTCCGTTGTCAAACAAAATAAAACTATCAAAAGTTAACTTATCGCCCAAAACTTCTCGTGCATAATTGCTTTGAAGGGCACAAAACAAAAATTGTTCGTGTTTGTCTTTTTCTAAAATAAACTGCACACTTTTATCGCACAAGCCACAAAGGCCATCATAAAAAATTATTGTTTGCGATGGGTACATGAGGTGTTTGATTTGGTTGAGGTAAATATTTTATTTTCTTACTTTAAATTAAAAACGAATAAGTAAAATTTCAAATCGTTCAATATTCTTATATTCGCGCTTCAAAAGTACGTAAAATTATGTTCGAAAGCTTAAGTAGTAAACTCGAGAAAGCATTTAAAACCCTTAAAGGTCAGGGTAAAATATCTGAAATTAACGTAGCCGAAACGGTTAAAGAAATTCGTAAAGCGTTAATTGATGCCGATGTTAACTATAAAATAGCCAAACAGTTTACGGATACTGTTAAAGAAAAAGCATTAGGACAAAACGTTTTAACCAGTGTTACACCGGGGCAATTGCTAACCAAAATTGTTAATGATGAGTTAACACTTTTATTAGGAGGTAAAACAGAAGAAATAAACTTAGTTGGAAGTCCTGCCGTAATTTTAATGGCTGGTTTGCAAGGTTCAGGTAAAACTACACACTCAGCCAAATTAGCCAATTACATTAAGAAAAAAGGCCGCACGGTAATGATGTCAGCTTGTGATGTGTATCGTCCAGCTGCAATTGAGCAGTTAAAAGTATTGGGCGAACAAATTGGTGTACCTGTATATTTTGAAGAAGGAAATAACAATCCTGTAAGTATCGCTCAAAATGCCTTAAAAGCAGCTAAAGATCAAGGTGCAAGTGTATTGATTGTGGATACTGCAGGTCGTTTAAGTGTTGATGAAGAAATGATGGCCGAAATTGGCAACATCAAAAATGCCATTAACCCCAATGAGATTTTATTTGTTGTTGATAGCATGACTGGCCAGGATGCCGTAAATACTGCAAAAGCATTTAACGATGTGTTAGATTTTAGCGGTGTTATTTTAACCAAATTAGATGGTGATACCCGCGGTGGTGCTGCGCTTTCCATTAAATCGGTGGTGAATAAGCCGATTAAGTTTGTGGGAATGGGTGAAAAAATGGAAGCATTGGATCAGTTTCACCCCGATCGTATGGCCCAACGTATTTTGGGTATGGGTGATATTGTGAGTTTGGTTGAACGTGCCCAACAGGTATTTGATGAAGAAGAAGCAGATCGTATACAGAAGAAATTATTAAAAGATCAGTTTACGTTCGAGGATTTTTATACCCAAATTCAGCAAATTAAGAAAATGGGTAATATCAAAGATTTGATGGCCATGATTCCAGGTGTAGGTAAAGCCATGAAAGATATTGATATTAGCGATGATGCCTTTAAAGGTATCGAGGCCATTATAAACTCTATGACCCCTGGCGAGCGTAAAACGCCTGATATCATAAACGGAAGCCGCAGAAAACGTATCGCTAATGGTAGTGGAACAGATATTCAACAGGTAAATCAATTGTTGAAGCAGTTTGAAGAAATGCGTAAGATGATGAAAACCTTCAGCAAAATGGGTGGTGGCGGAATGCCCAAAGGTTTAATGCCAAAGATGCCTTTTGGAAGATAGGGGGAGGAGTGTTGAGATATGAGTTATGAGTTATGAGTGTTGAGTTATGAGTGTTGAATTGTAACCATAAAGAATCAACTCAAAACCAATCTCACACCCGGTTTGGATATTTAAAATAAATGCCTCATATTTGCACCCCGCTGAACAGGAGACTCAGCGGATTAACATTTTAACTAAAAAATATTATGTCAGTAAAAATTAGATTACAACGTCATGGTAGAACCCATGCACCGTATTATCACATTGTGGTGGCGGATTCACGTGCTCCGAGAGATGGTAAATTCATTGAAAAAATTGGAATGTACAATCCAACTACAGTTCCAGCAACTATTGAATTAAACATTGACTCGGCAGTAAATTGGTTAAACAATGGTGCACAACCAACAGACACTTGTCGTGCTATCCTTTCTTACAAAGGTGCTTTATACAAGCATCACTTATTAGGTGGTGTGGCTAAAGGTGCTTTAACCGAAGAACAAGCAAACGCTAAATTTGAAGCTTGGGTTAACGATAAAGTTTCAAAAGTTGTTGCTCATGTAGAAAAAAGCGCAACTACTAAAGCAAAT
This sequence comes from Bacteroidota bacterium, assembly GCA_947459075.1. GTDB lineage: Bacteria > Bacteroidota > Bacteroidia > UKL13-3 > UKL13-3 > UBA6183. Next base: position 8,003 of record CANHBJ010000056.1, on the reverse strand, counting down.
GCAAAAGTTGCTGCCTTAGCTCACGAAACAAAGGTGAAAGAAGCTCGTGCTGCTAAATTAGCGGAGAAATTAGCATCTGCTCAAGCTGCAGTTAATGCTGCAAGTGAAGAAGCTGCTGCCGAAGAAGTAGTTGCTGTAGTTGAAGAAGCACCAGCTGTAGTTGAAGAAACTCCTGCAGTGGTTGAAGAAACACCTGCTGCTACAGAAGATACCAACAGCGCTGAATAATTTATAACTCCAATAACTTTGAAATCAATTCAAAAAAAAGATTTCATGGTGGCCGGTACAGTTGCCAAAACGCATGGTACTAAAGGAGAATTAAAAATTGTTACCGATATAAAGGTTAAATTAACTGAATGGGCTTTTCTCGAAATTCGAGAAAAGCCCGTTCCATTTTATATCGAACAAGCTCAAACGGCAAATCATGATGAATGGCTTGTTAAATTGCAAGGCATCAACAGTATGGAGCAAGCTCAAGCATTTCTGGGTTTTAAATTATTAGTGCCCAAAACCAAAGGAAAGAATAAGCCCAAGGCAGGCGATTTTAACTTAAATGGGTTTAAATTGGTTGATATAAACCTAGGTGAAATAGGAGAAATTGTGGCTACTGAAGAGTTGCCTCAACAAACCATGTTGATTGCTCATTACAAAGGACAACAAGTAATGATACCAATGGTTGAAGCCTTTATTCATGATGTGGATGAGGCAAAAGAAATTATATACTTAAACCTACCTGAAGGTTTTTTTGAATTGTATGAGTAATTTTTAAACGCTGCTATAATGCCATTGCAACGCTAAATTAGTAGTTAAAAATACCATAATTAATTAGCTCTCTACCCAACCAAAACAATATAACGGTATGAACATAGACATACTTACATTATTTCCCGAAATGTTTGAAAGTCCGTTTGGGCATTCCATCATTAAACGTGCTGTGGCCAATAATTTGGTTAACATCGGTTTGCACAACATTCGCGAATACAGTAAAAGTAAGCAGCGCTCGGTTGATGATTATCCGTTTGGAGGTGGAGCAGGTATGGTTATGCAAATAGAACCTATAGATTTGTGCATCTCTGCTTTAAAAGAAAAAAACGTTTACGATGAAATCATATACCTGAGTCCTGATGGTGAGTTGTTTGATCAGAAAATGGCCAATCAATTATCAACCAAACAAAATATTATGTTTTTGTGCGGGCATTACAAAGGGGTTGATGAGCGTGTGCGCGAACATTTAATAACGCGTGAGGTAAGTATTGGCAATTATGTGCTAACAGGAGGCGAGTTGGCTACAGCAGTTATTGTTGATGCCATTGTGCGATTAATACCTGGTGCAATTGGCGATGAACAATCGGCTTTAAGCGATTCATTTCAGGATGATTTGATTAGTCCGCCTGTATATACGCGCCCTGCTGAATACAAAGGTTGGAAAGTTCCCGATGTGTTGTTAAGCGGACATCAAGCTAGAATAGAGGAATGGAGGCATGAACAGAGTGTTTTACGAACAAAACAAAAACGTCCAGGACTGTTCCGCGATGCTAATGAATAGTTTGAAAACAAAAATTATTAGGTTGTTTTACAAAGGTTAATTAGAAATGATAAGAAATTATTGAAAAAAATTTTGTATTTAGAATAGAAAACGTACTTTCGCAGTCCGTTAAAAATAAAACATTACCGTCATGAACGCAGTTGAGGCAATAAAATTAGTTGAAAGCGAATTTACCGCTGATAAAAACTTCCCTACATTTATAGCAGGCGATACAGTAAATGTATACTATAAAATCAAAGAGGGAGCTAAAGAACGTATTCAGCAATACCAAGGTGTTGTTTTACAAAGACGCAATGCAGGCATCAGCAGCACTTTTACTGTACGTAAAATGAGTAATGGTGTTGGTGTTGAGCGTATTTTCCCTTTGTTCTCACCAAACATCGATAAAATCGAGTTGGTCAGCCGTGGTAAAGTACGCAGAGCGCGCTTATTCTACCTACGCGAACTTACAGGTAAGAAAGCACGTGTTAAAGAAAGAAGAGGTTAATTTTTTCATAGTTGATTTTAAAACCCCGGTTCGCAATAGCGTCTCGGGGTTTTTTGTTAATTCAACCCTAAACCATTAAAGCCCACATTCATTACAACTAAAATTGTTGATTTACCATTTTGGGATTACAACAAGCACCCTTATTTTGCAGCACAATGAGTACCGAAATAACAAAAACATACAACCCACAGCAAATAGAGGATAAATGGTACAGCTACTGGCTTGCCAACAAGTTATTTAAAAGCACACCAGATGGTCGCGAACCCTTTACTGTTGTGATACCTCCGCCTAATGTTACTGGTGTTTTACACATGGGTCACATGCTTAATAATACCATACAAGATGTATTGGTACGCAAGGCGCGTATGCAAGGTAAAAACGCACTTTGGGTGGCAGGTACCGATCACGCATCAATTGCAACAGAAGCTAAGGTAGTACAAATGTTGCGCGAAAAAGGCATCAAAAAATCAGACTTAAGTAGAGATGAATTTTTGAAATACGCTTGGGAGTGGAAAGAGAAATATGGAGGAATCATTTTAAAACAATTAGAAAAACTTGGTGCAAGCTGCGATTGGGATCGTACGCGTTTTACTATGGAACCTAAAATGAGCGAAGCTGTAATTAATACTTTTATTGATTTATACAATAAAGGATTAATATATCGTGAGTTGCGCATGGTTAATTGGGACCCTCAAGGTAAAACAGCATTGAGCGATGAAGAGGTTATTTTTAAAGATGTACAATCTAAATTGTATTTCATTAAGTACTTTTTAACCGAAAATTCGAAATCCGAAATCCAAAATTCGAATAAAGAAAGTCTGGATTATGTAGTTATTGCAACTACTCGTCCTGAAACCATTTTGGCGGATACTGCAATTTGCGTGAACCCCAATGATGAGCGATTTAAGCACCTAGTGGGTAAACAAGTATTGGTGCCTTTTATTAACAGGTCTATAACCATTATTGCCGATGAATATGTGGATATGGAGTTTGGTACAGGTTGCTTGAAAGTTACTCCTGCACACGATAAAAACGATTACGAGTTGGGTAAGAAATACAACTTAGAAGTAATTGATATTTTAAACGAAGAAGGATTTTTAAATGAGAAAGCAATAGACCCGCGTTATATTGGTAAAGATCGTTTTGCTGTTCGCAGAGAAATTGCAGTGCACTTGGAAGAATCAGGCCATATTTTAAAAATTGACGAATATAAAAACCAAGTTGGAACTAGCGAGCGCACAGGTGCAGTAATTGAACCACGTTTAACTTTACAGTGGTGGGTTGATATGAAGAAATTTGTAGCTAAAAATCCACAAGTGTTAGACGCGGTAATGAATGATGAAATTAAGTTTCATCCTGCTAATATGAAAAACACGTATAAGCATTGGATTGATAACATTAAAGATTGGTGTATTAGTCGTCAATTGTGGTGGGGACAGCGTATTCCGGCTTGGTATGATGAGGCAGGTAATTTTGTTGTAGCTATAACGCACGATGAGGCATTGGCTCATTATAGAATCCAATATCCAACTTCAAACACTCAACAACTAAAACAAGATGATGATGTGGTGGATACCTGGTTCTCTTCTTGGTTATGGCCTATAAGTGTGTTTGATGGATTTGAGAAAATGGACAATGGCAAAGTGAGTAAAGAAAATGCCGATATTAAATACTATTACCCAACCAACGATTTAGTTACTGCTCCAGAGATTATGTTCTTTTGGGTGGCACGAATGATTATGGCTGGTTATGAATGGATGGGTGAGAAGCCATTTAAAAATGTTTATTACACGGGTATTGTTCGCGATAAACAACGCAGAAAAATGAGTAAATCGTTGGGTAACTCCCCCGATCCGTTAGATTTAATAGCACAACATGGCGCTGATGGCGTGCGCATGGGCATGTTGCTTAGTTCGCCTGCAGGTAATGATATTTTGTTTGATGAAAGCCAGGTAGAGCAAGGACGTAACTTTGCCAATAAAATTTGGAATGCGTTTCGATTGGTTAAAGGGTTAGAGGTAAAACCTGATGCTGAATTTGATGTAGAAATTTTAGAAAGTAATAAAATTAGTGCCGATTGGTTTAGAGGAAAGTTAAATGATGCTTACACAGATATAAACGAAAAGTACACCGACTATAAGTTAAGTGAAGTGTTAATGAGCATGTACAAACTAATTTGGGATGATTACTGTGCATGGTACCTAGAGATGATTAAGCCTGAATACGGCAAGCCAATTAATGAATCAACATACAACCAAACCATTACATTTTTTGATGAGTTGATGCGCTTGTTGCATCCATTTATGCCTTTTATTACCGAAGAAATTTGGCAAAACCTAAGCAACAGACATGCAGGTGAATCAATTTGTGTAGCAGCTTATCCTTTTGGTTCAAACCAAGCCGTAAATAATGTAACTGCACCTAAATTAGATTTAGCATTCGAGTTGATTCAACAAGTAAGAAACCTACGTAACAGCAAGGGCATTAGTCCTAAGGAAACTTTTGATATTGCCATCAAATCAACTCAAGAGGAAATGTATAAACCGTTTGCTTTTTTCATTAAAAAGTTAGCCAATATAACCAACCTTGATTTTGTAAACGAGAAGCAAGATAAAGCTGTTTTATTGCCTGTTGGTACTGATGAGGTATATGCATTTTTAAACCTTCAGATTGATGTGGAAGCCGAAAAAGCTAAAATACACAAAGAGATAGAATACCTTGAAGGCTTTATGAAATCGGTTGATGCAAAATTAAGTAACGAGAAGTTTATGGCCAATGCTAAGCCGGATTTGGTTGACAAAGAGCGCCAGAAAAAAGCTGATGCCGTTGCTAAAATTCAAGTGCTAAAAGGAAGTTTGGCTACTTTATAAAATTTATCGGCCTTAACATAAAAAGTAAAACATGGCATTTAGAGATACCAAGTCGAAAATAATTATAAAAACACCTGAACAAATTGAAGGCATACGTAAAGCCAGCAAACTTGCAGGTCAAACCCTAAAAGCAGTTGCTTCATATATTAAAGCTGGTGTAACAACTGGTTATATAAATGATTTGGCCGAGCAGTTTATGCGCGATCATGGTGCAATACCTGCAACTATTGGTTACCACGGATACACCAAAGCCAGTTGTATTTCGGTTAACGATGTAATTTGTCATGGTATTCCGGGTACGTTAGAATTACGTGATGGAGATATTTTAAATGTAGATGTAACACCTATTTTAAATGGTTATTACGGTGATACAAGCTCAATGTTTACCATTGGAGAGGTAACCGAACATGCCAAAAAGTTAATAGATGTAACCAAAGAATGTTTGCGTTTGGGTATTGAACAATGTACACCCGGCAAACGTATTGGCGATATTGGATATGTAATTAACAAACATGCAGTAAAGCATGGTTACAGCACCGTATATGAGTTTTGTGGACATGGAGTTGGATTGAAGTTTCATGAAGAACCTGAAGTGAGCCATATTGCTGATGCAAATACAGGGCCTGTTATGCAACCTGGTATGATATTTACCATCGAACCCATGATAAATGCAGGTAAAGCACGCGCCAAGGTTGATAAAAACGATGGTTGGACAGCCCGTACAATTGATGGAAAGCTATCTGCACAATTTGAGCATACTATTTTAGTTACTCCTACATTTGCCGAGGTACTTACCGATGTTAATGGCGATTACGAGATTCCAATTTGGAATTAATTATTTATCAATTTATCGCTAACAGCATACCATAAATTAGTTAGCTACAAATTACACATCAAGTACCAGTATTACCTAGCAGTTTTTAGCATTGAGGCTTTTGCTGTCATTGTTTTATTGTGTGTTGTAAAAGCACATCCCTATGCAATGTTGCATAATTTAAGTTAAGTCAAAACATAAACAAGTTTAACAACACCATCTGGTTGAATAATATCTTGTTCTAATAATTAATATTATTTTACAGGGATACAAGGCGTTAAACTAGACACAAACTGGTACTCAGTATAATAAGCCTGGTATTTTACAGTTTGGTTGTTGTTTGGTAAGCCAGTGGCACTTTTTATTCTTAATGCAAGGTTTTTATGGTTTGATATCAGTAATTTAGATAATGTATTTGCCCTTAAAGAAGCTAAATTCCAAAGATCTTCTTTAGCTGTAATTTGCGTATTGCTATCAACGTAACAAACAATGGTAAGCATTAAGTCGGGATGTTTTTCTAATAGCCCAGCCGCTTTGTTGTTTATTTCCGTGGCTAGGTATTCTGGTTTTAAACTATTGCCAACAAACATTTTTTTATCATTTACCATCACTACCGCATGAGTACAATTGGTTTTGGTGGTTAATGTACTTGCATCATAATCAGTAAATACAGCAAATATTTTACGCGATAGGCTATAAAAGGCTTCTTGTTCTTCTTCTTTTCGCGCTTTCATGTCTCTAAGGCTGTATTCGCGGTCTTTTAGCAGTTTTTCTTTAAAATTTAAAGAGTCTTCTTTTTCTTGTAAACGAATGTTTAGTGCCTGCTCAATAGTTGCACTCAGTGTTTGTAAATGTGCATTTTCGTTTTGGTACTGCGTAATTCGTTTTTCTAACAAGGTACTATCACTTTTTAAGCGCGTAATTTCTGTTTGGCTTTGGGTAAACTTGTTTTTTGATACACATCCCAAAAGCAAACTTAAACTCATTGTAACTAATAATACATTTTGTTTCATTAATTGCAAAAGTAGCATATACAAATTATAGTGTGGGCTTTGTGTGTAATAAAATTAAATAGGCAGCTTATATTTGTAGAAGAGTTCAACATGTATTTGTTTAATTTTAACTATTTTTATCCATTCGTATTTAAATAATTTAACCAATGAAAGTATATTTCGACAACGCAGCAACAACCCCCATGCACCCCGAGGTGGTAAAAGTTATGGCCGATATGATGTTGCACAATTACGGAAATCCATCATCAATACATGCCCAAGGTAGGGAAGTAAAAACCTTGGTTGAAGATGCCCGCAGAACCGTTGCCAAATTAATGGGATGCACACCTGGCGAAATTTGTTTTACTTCTGGTGGTACTGAGGCTGATAATATGGCTATTAGGCAATCTGTTGAATCTTTAGGTGTTAAAAATATCATTACCTCTGCCATTGAACATCATGCTGTTTTGCATACAGTTGAAGAATTGGCCCATCAAGGTAAAATTAACATGCATTTGGTAAACCTTACCCCAAACGGACATGTAGATGTGGCACATTTAGAGGAGTTGCTAAAAAATAACACCAATGCACTTGTTAGTTTAATGCACAGCAACAACGAATTGGGTAATATGATTGATTTGGAACAAATAGGTAACTTATGTAAATCATATAATGCCTTGTTTCACTCAGATACGGTTCAAACTGTTGGTCATCAACCTTTAGATTTAAGTAAGTTAAACGTACATTTTATTGCAGCAGGTGCGCACAAGTTTAATGGTCCTAAGGGTGTTGGTTTTATTTATATTAACAGCAATGTTAAGCTACATCCGTTTATTACGGGTGGTGCACAAGAGCGTAACATGCGAGGTGGAACCGAAAATGTATATGGTATAGTGGGTTTGGCTAAAGCATTGGAGTTAAGTTTAGCTCACATGGAGGAAGACAAAAAGCGTTTGCAAGAATTAAAAAACTATTTCATTGCCCAATTAAAAGAAAATATTCCTGGAATAGCATTTAATGGTGATGCCGAAGGTACTTCGTCTTATACCGTTTTAAATGTATCATTTCCTCCTAGCCCTGTTGGCGAAATGTTATTGTTTAAGTTAGATATTGATGGCATTTGTGCATCAGGCGGTAGTGCATGTAGCAGCGGAAGTGATGTGGGATCGCATGTGCTAAAAGCAATTGGTGCAAATAGAGAACGCGCAGCAGTTCGTTTTTCCTTTGGTAGCAGCAACACCACAGCAGAAGTAGATTATGTTATTGAAAGGTTGAAAGTGATGTTGAAGCTGGT
>CANHBJ010000055.1 GCA_947459075.1 Bacteroidota bacterium | reverse complement strand
TGAGAAATGGGCTAAATATGCTGGTGTTCAGCCTTCATTTAAAACCCAAGATTATTTAAGTGTAAAATATCCTGTAGCATTAGCTCACAACAATTTAATGATTAACGGGAGTGTTTGTCCTAATCATTTACTTTGGAGCGAAATAACACAGCTTAAAACAGGTGAGGCCTTATATCTAAGAGATACTTTGGTTGCATGCAACATCACATCAGATGAAGTGTTTGATTTTTCGGAAGTGCAGTTTGCTCCCGAAACTAAAATTCAATCATCGCAAATAGATACCATTGTGGTGAACCACTCGTATGATATTTTTTCAAAAAACGGAAAAGCCATCGAGGCAGATTTTGATTTAATCACCAAAGGCCGTTTAAGTGCGCCTATATCATCTACTAACCAAACCTTAAACCCCGAGCGTATTTTTATTGAACCAGGAGCCACAGTTGAGTTTAGTATTTTAAATGCTTCAACAGGGCCTATATACATCGGTGTTGACGCTGAAGTGATGGAAGGGTGCAAAGTACGCGGACCATTTGCTTTGTGCGAACACGGTGGATTAAAAATGTATGCCAAAATTTATGGCCCAACAACAGTTGGCCCACATTGTAAAGTAGGTGGTGAAGTAAACAATGTGGTATTTTTTGCTTACAGCAATAAAGGTCATGATGGTTTTATGGGCAATGCTGTAGTAGGCGAGTGGGTTAATATTGGTGCCGATACCAATAATAGTAATTTAAAAAACACCTACGATGAAGTAAAACTTTGGAACTACACTACCGAACGATTTGAAAAAACAGGTTTAACTTTTTGCGGTGTAATGCTGGCCGATCATGCTAAATGTGGTATTAACACCATGTTTAATACAGGCACAGTTGTAGGCGTTGGCGCAAATATTTTTGGTGCAGGTTTCCCGCGTAATTTTATTCCAAGTTTTGCTTGGGGCGGGGCGCAAGGGTTTGATACTTTTGTGTTAAACAAGTTTTATAAAACTGCCGAAGCCATGTGTGCACGAAGAAACATTGTTTTTACCGATGAAGATAAAGCCATTACCAAACACGTTTTTGAGCAAACAGCTAAGTTTAGGTTTTGGGAAAAGGTGAGTGAGTAGTGAGTAGATAGAGGCTGGAAGTTGGAGGATGGAGGATAGAGGTTGGATGTTAGATAATGGGAGAGACGAGATAAGAGAAGCGAGATTGGGAAATCTCCATAATTGTGAAGCAATCTCTCTCTTTCGCATCACTGCCTCAAAAAAACGCTGCGAAAACTCTGTGTTGCCACAGACGCTTTGGTCTGCACTGATAGTGTGCGGTAAAAGTTAGAAGTTAAAGAATAAAACCATAAACCCATAAACCATTAACAAATCAACCACACAACAAATAACTAAACAAAACGCCTTTCAAGATTTTGAAAGGCGTTTTGTTTTAATGGTACTGCTGTTTTTAGAAAATTGAGTTGCTTAGAAAATGAGAATCTGATCGGGTAAATACCATGAGCCGCATAGGCGCACTCAAGGCCCTTACATGGTTTTTCAACACGATAATGGCGATTTGCATGCCCAAATAGTTTAACAAGTATTTTGAAATTAGATAAACAATTTTTTATTAGATAAACCATTAATAATAAACACTATGAAAACAACACTCATCTTAAACAGCTTCATCATTACTTTGTTTTCTGTTTTCTTTTTTTCTTGCAATAAGGAAAATAAATGTACAGGGGTGAATTATTCTTATCTAACAGAATCTCAAAAATCTAATACCTTTTCACCTTATCATGGTAGCGATACGCTTTTGTTTTTATACAATAACAAAGATACGCAGATATATGTTGGTCAAGGAGCACAATCTGGCTGGCAATTAGTGCCTGGTGGCGACCCAAGTCTTTGTGATAGTAAATATGAAAATCTTATTTATACCTACAATTGTATTAATGCAATTGGTTTCACTTTCAGATTAGAATATCATCCACATGGAATTCTCACGAAAGATGGTAAATCGATGATATACGCTAATTATTCATTTAAAAATGTAAATGTAGGAGAATACCGAATTTCGAAAGTAGTTAATGATACTATAAATATTAATGGGGTTAAGTATTATGAACCATATTACTGGACAAATGGTCCTGATACAGCACAATACTTTATGTTTAACTCAAGAACTAAAGGTCCTAGTGCATTGATTCTTAAAATAAAATACTTAAATAATGAACTAACCCTAATAAAATAACTCCCCCACCCACCTTTATGAAAAAACTAATTTTACTCCTGTTTTATGCAGCACTATTTGTGCTTGCAAATAATGCTACAGCTTCTTCTATTCCAGCAGTGCAACCTGATAGCTTAGTTGATGAATTATTTATACGTAACTACGCAGAGCAAGAATTGCACATAACACCACAGCAGTTTAATACACTTACACTACAACAAAGGGCAGGTATTTTTTCGCGTTTACTAAAATGGTTGGGTTTAGGTGGCCTAATTTCAGGTTATGGCCAATACGAGGAGCCGGGCAGGAGAACCGAAGGATCATAACCTTTTGGTAACATAATTTGCAGACATACAAATTAATATAAGAGTTCTAGGTTTGTTTATTTTAAATGAATGATTAATTTTACTTTACAATAGATAATGCACTACTATGAAAACAAAACCACACCTAATTGCAGCATTCCTTCTTGTTGTTTGTTTTATTGCAGCTTGTAACCAAGAAAGTGATTGTGATGTAGAGATTCTTCATTATGCAAGTAGCCAACTTAAGAGTAATACAGAACCAATTTATCCGCTTACCGGAAGAGACACGTTAAAGTTTTTATACAATAACAAAGATACTCAAGTTTATGTTGGGCAAGGTGTGCAATCTGGTTGGAAATTGATAGATGGTGGAGATCCAACCATCTGTGATGACAAATACGAGTATCTAATATATGCATATGACTGCATAAGTACTACTAATTTTAATTTTAGGGTAGAATACTACCCTTATCGAGCAAGTATTAATCCAATTCAAGACTTGAAAATGCGATGTTATTTTAAAAATGTATATGTTGGAGACTATTTGGTGTCATCATTTAATGATAGTGTTGAGATTAATAAGCGTTGGTATTATGAGCCGAATTATATATCAAACGGACCTGATACCTTTCAATATTTTATGCTCTCTCAGAAACAGAAAAACGCTGATGTTTATTTTCTTAAAATAAAATATCTTAACAATGAATTAACCTTATTGAAGTAATAACTGCAATTTTATGAAAAAACTAGCTTTACTCATAATGCTTGCAATGCAAGCATTTTTTGCAACATCATCTTTTGCCAATCCTAAAAGATATGTTCACAATAGCGATTTAGTTGATGAACTATTTATGCGTAACTACGCAGAGCAAGAATTGCACATAACCCCACAGCAGTTTAATAAACTTACCCAACAACAACTGGCTGGTATTTTTTCGCGTTTACTAAAATGGTTGGGTTTAGGTGGCCTAATTTCAGGTTATGGCCAATACGAGGAGCCGGGCAGGCGAACAGAGGGGCCTTACATGACTTTTCAGTATGCTGATCAGTTTGGTTGTTGAGGGTGTAGTGGTTGATAGTAAAATTATGATTATTAGGTAAATGGACGTAATGCAGGATAAAACCATTCAATAAGTAAGTTGTGCTCATCATATTTTTGTTATTTTCGCAGTTTAAGGCTAGAGGCTGGAAGTTAGATGTTGGAAACCTCAAACCATAAATACCCCGAGCACTCGGGGCTGCGGTCTGTACCTGCGGCCAATCAATTTGTAACTAATCAACTAATAACCTAATAATAAACCAATAACCTATCAACTAATAACTAAATAACATGAGAAAGAAAATTATAGCAGGTAACTGGAAAATGAATAAAACCTTTGATGAAGGTATGGCTTTAGTTACCGAGATTGCGGGTATGGTTAAAGATGAATACAGCGGAAGTGCACAAGTGGTTATTATTCCTCCGTTTGTTCATATTAACGCAGTTAGCCGCATGGTAGCCGATAGTAGAAATATTTTTAGTGGCGCACAAAATTGCAGCAACCACGATAGCGGTGCATATACAGGTGAAGTAAGTGCCGGTATGATTAAAAGCTGTGGTGCCGAGTATGTAATCATTGGTCATAGTGAGCGCAGACAATACTTTAACGAAACCAACGATTGGTTGGCACGTAAGGTAGATGCGGTGTTAAAAAATAATTTAACAGCTATTTATTGCTGTGGCGAAACATTAGAAGAACGCGAAAGCAACACGCACTTTGATGTATTGAAAAAGCAAGTAAGCGAAGGTTTGTTTCATTTAACTGCCGAACAATTTGCAAACGTAGTAATTGCATACGAACCGGTTTGGGCTATTGGTACAGGCAAAACGGCCAGTACAGCACAAGCACAAGAAGTGCATGCGTTTATTCGTGGTTTGGTGTGCGAGCATTACAACAACCAAGTAGCTGATAATTTAACCATACAATATGGCGGAAGTGTAAAAGCTGAGAATGCAGTTGAGTTATTCTCTGCACCCGATATTGATGGTGCTTTGGTTGGTGGTGCAGCATTGCAAAGCCGCAGCTTTGTAGATATTGTAAAAGCAATGAAGTAGATTTAATGAAAAATTATAATAAAAGTCGAGCAATAATGTTCGACTTTTTTTGTGGGAAAAACTCCCAAAAACAAAACAAGTAAAACAGTAAATTGCCACTTCATACGTTTTTGTAAACATGAAGAAGCTCGTAATTTTAATTTCAATCATCAGTTTTGCTCTTGTTGCGCATGCCCAGCGCAGTTTTAGCTTTGATGTGCTGCAATATCCAAACGATTTAGATGATTATTTTGATGAAAGTGGAAGCAGTAAAGCAAAAGATGCAGTGGCTGAATTTATCAGCTATTACAACTCGGGTAAGTTTACCAACAACCAAAAAATACAAGTAATAAGGCTTACCAACCAAATGTTAAGCTACAACTATCAACCCAGCCCACATTTCGAAAATTACTTTAATGCCATTAATGGATTGGTGGTGAATGGTTTGGTTTCTAAGTTTGATAATTGGCACAAAGCCACCGAAAAAGCATTCAATCAGGGCAAAGATGAGTGTTATAATTTCTTGCAAATTTCACGCAATGTATTGTATGATAAAGTACTGTTGCAAACAACAGGTATTAACTGGACCACCACCAATTTAGATGTTGATTTTACCAGTAAAACTACGCCCTTATTTATTTTTAAGAATACCGATTTGTATGGTATAACACCCGGTGATACATTGGAAATTTACCGTACCTCAGGTACATATGATGCAGCCAAAGACATGTGGTACGGACGAGGCGGACGTACAGATTTTACACGTGTGGGTTTGGATAGTGCGAAGGTTTTTTGTGATTTAAAAGGATATAAACTCAACTTAGCAGATGGCACGCTAAACGCAGATTCGGCCATGTTTAATTATGTGGGCTTGCTAAATACTCCCCTCTTAGGTAAATTATCTGATAGGGCCATGGCCAAATCAGCAGGTAATAAATCGTTGTATCCACAATTCGATTCGTACATCAAAAACTTTAACCAACTAAGTTTTGGGAGAGGTAAATACTCGGGTGGTTTTGGTATGCGTGGCGATGAAATTATGTTTAGGGGTGGCGATAGCACCACGGCTGATTTTGTTTTTTATTTTAAGAATAAACCCGTGTTGCGCATAGCAGCTAAAGAAATGATTTTACGCAATGATAAAATTGCAACCCTAAAAGCAGCGGTTTCTATTTACCTCGAGAAGGATTCTATTTATCACCCGCAATTGGAGGTTAATTATAAAATTGGTAACGAATACATTTCATTGTATAGAAATAAACGCCAAGGGGTTAGTAGCACACCTTTTTACGACAGTTACCACAAAGTAGAATTTTATTGCGATGAAATCAAATGGGACTTAAACAATCCATCAATCGATATTGATATGATTAACGATGATGAACCAGCCAGGTTTGAGTCGGTAAATTATTTTAGGGATGTAAGGTACGAGCGTATTCAAGGCATGTTAGGTTATAATCCTTTACAACGCGTTAAATTATATTTAGAGAAGCGCAACATCACCGGATTTAGTATAAAGGATTACGCAGCTAATTTCAAGAGCGACCCAAGTGCCATCAGGCAGCAAATGATTGAATTAAACGATTATGGTTTTGTAACGTTTGATGAAAAACGTGATTATGTTACAGAAAAGCGGAAATTAAAGGATTATGTAAATGCACATTATGGGTCAACAGATTATGATGCAATTACATTCTTATCCGTAATTGGGAAACAAGTGCCTAATGCATCCATTAGTTTAATTAATAGCGATTTGCAAATTGAAGGCGTTCCTCAGTTTTATTTTAGCGATTCACAAAATGTTTACATCATTCCACGTGATCAACGAGTAACATTAAAGAAGAATCGCAACATGGATTTTTCTGGTAAACTACGCGCAGGTAAGGCTGATTTTTATGGTAACGGTTTTAGTTTCGACTATACATCTTTTCAAGTACGTTTAAATAACGTTGACTCGATGAAGTTTTTGTTTCGTGATTCAAAACTAGGGGTTGATTTACCTATTAAAAGTGCGCTACAAAACATTTATGGGACCCTTGCAATTGATCATCCATTCAATAAAAGTGGACGAAAGAAATTTCCCGGTTACCCAATTTTTAAATCCGATGTTGGTTCTAAGGTTTATTATGATAAGCCATCAACCCAAAATGGGGTATATGATAGAAACCGATTTTATTTTGATGTAGAACCATTTACAATGGATAGCTTGAATGAGTTAGACTTAGAAAAAATGTCCTTGGCTGGAACCTTGGTTTCGGGTGGTATTATTCCCGATTTAAAATATGCTTTGTACCTCCAGCCTGATAAGTCTCTAGGTTTTAAATTAAAACGTAACGATGTTGGTTATCCGATGTATGGTGGTAAAGGACGTGGTTTCGTTGATTTATCGTTGAGTGATGAAGGTTTTTTTGGAGTAGGGGAAATTAATTATTTGGCATCTGTTTCTAAATCGGATCAGTTTGTGATGTTGCTCGATTCTTTAAATGGGCAGTGCAAAACATTTGATAACAAGCGAACAGGTACATATCCTGATGTAGTTGCCACAAACATATACAACCATTGGATACCATACCAAGATACCATGTTGGTTACGCGAACAGAAGCTGTAATACCTTTTAGTAATAACAGAGCTACACTTGATGGTACTATTATTTATACACCTAGTAGCATGCATGCCAAAGGTTCAATTAATGTGGAAGAAGCACAATTAACTTCGTTTGACTTTTGGTTACAACCTGATCAGATTTTAAGTGATGATGCATTTTTTAAGTTATTTGATTTAAAAGATTCAACCAAGTTTGCCTTTCGTTCGTCATCTGTTAATGCTAGAGTTGATTTAGAAAATAGGTTAGGCGATTTTAAATACAATGAAAAAGGTATCTTAAATTCTTTCTTTAATTACAACCTATATGCAGGTTCTTTTGATGAATTTTTCTGGCGTATGGATCCCAAAACAATTGATTTTAAATCGGCAATGCCTGATGGTAATAATACTTATTTGGTATCTACACATCCGCAACAAGATGCGTTAAAGTTTACCACATCTATTACTACTTTAGCCATAAAAGATTTCACCATTTATGCTAAAAAGGTTCCTTTTATTGCAGTAGGCGATGCACAAGTTTTTCCTGATAGCAACAAAACAACCATCAGAGGTAATGCAGATATGGATGTGTTGAATCGCGCGAAAATACAGGCCGATACCATAAATCGTTTTCATAAAATTGATAGCGTAAGCATTAAAATAGCAGGGAAGTTTAATGTATTAGGTACAGGTAAATATGAATACGTTGATAAGAAGAAAAACGTGCAGAAATTTTTCATGAATGAAATATACATCAATAAAGCACACCAACTTATTGGTAAATCAAATATTCCTGATACCATCAAATTTTATGTTGGTCCTAAAATTCAATTTAGAGGTAATGCAGTGTTAACCTCTGTAGTTAAAAACTTAGAATATGATGGTTATTTCTTGCCTATACATAAATTACCTTTGCCCAAAACAGATTGGTTTAGAAATGCTGCTGTAGTTAATCCTGATTCGGTATACATTAATGTAAAATCGCCAACTAAAAACATGAATCAACAAACCATTTATAATGGTTTTAATATCAGTAACGACTCGGCTCATGTTTACACCATGTTCTTTACACGTAAGCGCAACCAAAGTGATCCAGAATTACTTAAAGTAGAAGGTACCTTGTTTTACGATGAAAAAAATAGAGAGTTTAAGATGGGTAATTTTGAAAAGCTATTTAACAACTCATTTAAAGGTAACTTAATGGTAGTTAACGAAGAAAAGAAAAGTATTACTGGAGAAGGTAGGGTTAATTTGGGTTATGAAACTACCAAGTTTGAAGTAAGTAGTGCAGGCCAATTATACTACAGTTTAGTTGATACCAGTTTCAGAATGAATTTGGTGATGTTACTTAATTTCCCTTTTCCACAACCTGCTTTAAGGGCTATGCATGATTCATTAACAGACCAATCATTAGCAGCAGAAACACCAAAATTTGATGCGCCTTTTTTAAGTAATGCTTTGGCTGAGTTAGTAGACGATAAAAATATAAAACGAGTAGTAGAAGAGATACAAGAAGACAATACCATTAAGTTGATCAATAACTTAGAGAAAACTATTTTTATATCAGAGTTAAATATGAAATGGAATCCTCTTACTAAATCGTTGCAATCTGAAGGTGATATAGGTATTAATTCATTTGACAAATACAAGATTGAAAGAAAAGTGAAAGGAAAGATGGAATTGATAAAACGAAGAAGTGGTGACGACTTTACCTTATTTATTCAAAGCATAGCAGGGAGTTGGTATTACTTTAAATTTCAAAAAGGTGTTATGTATACGGTTGGATCTGATGCCTTGTATAATAAATTGATTAAGGATAATATTGATAAAATTTCTAAAAATGACGATTACAAACTTCGCTTAGCCAATATTTCGGCCAAGAATCAGTTTTTACGCGCCACTAATAAAAAATAACATGAACGAACAAATTTTAATTGCCATAGCTTGTTTAACTGCTTATCTATTGGGCTCTATACCTAATAGTGTTTGGATAGGTAAAACATTTTTTGGTGTTGATGTGCGTGAACACGGAAGTGGAAATGCGGGTGCAACCAATACTTTGCGTGTACTAGGTAAGCCTGCTGGATTTACAGTTTTGTTTCTCGATTTTTCTAAGGGATTTGTAGCTGCAAGTTTGGTGTTTTGGCCAGGATTGATTTTCAATACAAATCACACGATGGAATACAAGATGGTGTTTGGAGCTTTGGCTGTATTAGGTCATATTTATCCTGTTTTTGCTGGTTTTAGAGGTGGCAAAGGAATAGCAACAGTAATTGGTGTAGTAGCAGGAATGGATTGGATGTTGGCTTTGGCATGCTTTGGTACTTTTATAGTTATTGTAGCCTTAACCAAATACATATCAGTAGGTTCTATGTTGTCTGGTTTAATTAGTCCGCTTTATGCTGGTTTGATACACCATTGGGAGGAAAAAAATTTAGTGTATTTTTGTATGGTTGTTGGTGTGTTGGTAGTATACACCCATCGCAGTAACATAAAACGATTAAGAAAAGGGGAAGAGAGCCGCTTTTCATTAGCTAAAAAACCAACACAGGTAAAAAGTTAGTGCATTATGAGAGAGTTTTTAATTGAAGAAGAATTAGCCGAAGTATTGGACGAAGTAACCGACCGTCAGAAGTTAGTTTTACATAATGACGACATCAATACTTTCGATCATGTAATTGATTGTTTGGTGCGTATTTGCAAACACGATGAGTTACAAGCAGAACAATGTGCTTTGTTGGTTCACACCAAGGGTAAAGCCACTGTTAAAACAGGTGCACGTGGCGATTTAATAGCCATGTGTCAAGCATTACTTGATGAAGGTTTAAACGCAACCATTGGCGATTAATTACCCATCTTTCATTTTTTTTAATTATTCGACATTTAAGGTTTTAAAATAAAACACATGTTAAAGAAAGTTGTAAACAATGCCGAAGAGGCAATTAAAGATATTACTGATGGAGCCACCATTATGCTTGGAGGATTTGGCTTGTGTGGTATTCCGGAGAATAGTATTGCGGCATTGGTTAATAAAGGCGTAAAAAACCTAACCTGTATAAGTAACAATGCTGGGGTTGATGATTTCGGAATTGGATTGATGCTTAAAACACGTCAAGTAAAAAAAATGATTGCTTCTTATGTTGGCGAAAATGCGGAGTTTGAAAGGCAGTTGTTAAGTGGAGAGTTAGAAGTGGAGTTAATTCCTCAGGGAACCTTAGCAACTCGTTGCATGGCTGCAGGCTATGGAATCCCTGCGATATACACTCCAGCAGGTGTTGGCACAGAAGTAGCCGAAGGCAAAGAAACGCGTGAGTTTGATGGTAAAACCTATTTAATGGAACATGCCTTTAAAAGCGATTTTGCAATTGTTAAAGCATGGAAGGGCGATACACATGGTAATTTAATTTTCCGCGCTACCTCTCGTAATTTTAATCCATTAATGGCAATGGCCGGTAAAATCACCATCGTAGAGGTGGAGGAGTTGGTTCAACCTGGAGAGTTAGATCCTGATATGATTCATACTCCTGGTATTTATGTAAATCGAATTTTTAAAGGTGTTAATTACGAAAAACGCATTGAGCAAGTTACTGTTACAAAAAGAGGATGATTAGATAATTATTAGTTAGGTAATTAGATTATTGAATATATAACCAGTTGAAGCAATGAAACGTGATTTTGGTAAACCTCATCAAAATAATCCTATCTTAAAACTAACATTTGAGTTTTCGTTAAAGATTATTGAATTAGCGGAGTGCTTGGAGGAGTCTAAAAAGTATGTGGTAGCGAATCAAATTTTAAAATCAGGAACTTCAATTGGAGCAAACATTCACGAAGCTCAGAATGCAGAGAGTAAACTTGATTTTATACATAAATTTAAAATTGCAGCAAAAGAAGCTAATGAAACTCATTACTGGCTTATGTTGTGTGAAAACAGTAAAAATTATCCAAATACGAGAGCATTAATAGATAATCTTACTATAATTCAAAAGGTAATTAATAAAATTATAACAAGTAGTAAAAATAAAATTTAAATGGATAGTGATGATGATTAATTAATTGTCAAATTATCAAATTAACTAATAATTATGCTGGATAAATTTGGAATAGCGAAACGTATCGCAAAAGAATTACAAGATGGTTACTATGTAAACTTAGGTATTGGTATACCAACATTAGTAGCCAATTATGTACCTCAAGGTATTGAGGTAATCTTGCAATCAGAAAATGGATTGTTGGGTATTGGTCCGTTTCCTTTTGAAGAAGATGTAGATGCAGATTTAATTAATGCAGGTAAACAAACCGTTACTACCACAAATGGTTCGAGCTTTTTTGACAGTGCCATGAGTTTTGGTATGATTCGCAGCGGACGTGTAGATTTAACCGTTTTAGGCGCCATGGAAGTTGCAGATAACGGTGATATTGCCAATTGGAAAATTCCGGGTAAAATGGTTAAAGGTATGGGCGGTGCTATGGATTTAGTAGCCAGTGCAAAAAATATTATTGTAGCCATGCAACATGTAAACAAAGCAGGTGAGAGTAAATTGTTGAGTAATTGCTCCCTACCAATTACAGGTTTAGGTTGTGTAAAAAAAGTAGTAACTGAACTAGGTGTGTTTGATGTTATCCCAGAAGGATTTAAGTGTATTGAATACGCACCCGGTGTAAGTATAGATTACATTAAAGAAAAAACTATAGGTCGTTTGGTTATTGCCGATGATGTGAAAGAAATGAGCATTGATTAAATGGATAATTGTTTAAAATCCCATTTTGCTTGCTAACCATCAACCTATTAACATGTAAACGAAAATACTTTAAATTCTGAAAACTATCATTTTGGATTCTGCTAAGCATGCTTATTTTCGCACCACGTTAATAATTATAAAATTTAATTAATCACAATATACAACATGACAAAAGTATCAGTTATCGGAGCAGGTGCAGTTGGTGCTACAACTGCTGATGTTATTGCTTACCGCGAGTTAGCAGACGAAGTAGTTTTATTAGACGTAAAAGAAGGTTTTGCTGAAGGTAAAGCTTTAGATATTTACCAAACCACTTCTTTATTAGGCATGAAAACCCGCGTTAGCGGTACTACAAACGATTACAGCAAAACAGCTAATTCTGATGTAGTGGTAATTACTTCGGGTATTCCTCGTAAACCGGGTATGACTCGTGAAGAGTTAATCGGCACAAATGCTAATATCGTTAAAACCGTTACTGAAAACGTGTTAAAACACTCTCCAAATGCAATTATAGTAGTGGTATCAAACCCAATGGATACCATGACTTACCTTGCACTTAAAGCTAGTGGTATACCTAAAAATCGCATCATTGGTATGGGTGGTTTATTGGATAGCGCTCGTTTTAAAGGTTATTTAGGTTTAGCTTTAAACCAACCAACTGCAGATATTCAAGGTACAGTAATTGGTGGTCATGGAGATACTACAATGATTCCTTTAACCCGTTTAGCTACCTTAAACGGTATATCGGTTTCAAACCATTTAAACGCAGATCAATTAAAAGAAATTAGTGATGCAACTATGGTTGGTGGTGCAACCTTAACTAAATTATTAGGCACCTCTGCTTGGTATGCTCCAGGTGCAGCAAGTGCTTTTTTGGTTGAGAGTATTGTGCGCGACCAAAAACGTGTAATGCCTTGCTGTGTTTATCTAGATGGCGAATATGGTCAAAAAGATATTTGTTTGGGTGTTCCTGTTACTATTGGTAAAAACGGTTGGGAAGCAATAATTGATTATAACCTAAATGATGCTGAAAAAGCTGAATTTGCGAAAAGCGCTGATGCAGTTAGAAGTATGAATGCAGTACTTACCGAAACAGGTGTATTGTAATATTAAATTCAAAATATTTGATTTATCATTATTAAAGAGACGTTTCATCATGAAGCGTCTCTTTGTTTTTTAATACTATGTTTAACGTATGAAGTATAAAATTAAAATAGAAATATGTGAGTTGGAGAAGAAAAACTATCACTTGTTTGTAACACTTAAAATTGGTGATCAAACTTCACGTTTACTTATAGACACCGGAGCAAGCAAAACAGTTTTTGATAGCGAACGTGTGTTACAGTTCGTACATGAAAAAAAAATAAAAAAAAACGATAGCAAATCTGTAGGATTAGGTGTAGCAGAAATGGAAACTAAAGTTGTTAAGTTAAAAAATGTAACAATAGGAAAACTCTCGTTAAAAAAAATTGATGTTGCAGTTTTACCAATTGGCCATGTTAATCAAACCTATAAGCAAATAAATTTACCACCAATTGATGGTGTACTTGGTAGTGATTTTTTAATGAAATTTAAGGCCGTTATAAATTATCGAAAAGCAGAAATTGTTATTAATACAAACAAAAACTAACCGCATTTATTTGTTTGATTAAAAAATATATTTTACC
>CANHBJ010000054.1 GCA_947459075.1 Bacteroidota bacterium | reverse complement strand
GCTCCTTTTAAGCAACAATGCACAAATATTCGCAGGACTATTCACAACCCTCTGCGCTTTCTTTTTACCGCAGACTACCAGTGCAGACCTTAGCGTCTATCAGATAAAGAAGTTTTCGCTGAGGTTTTAGACTTCAGAAAGTCACAGCCTCATCGAGCTAAGTGCATTATTAATATCCTGTTCAAGATTAAAGAACAGACCGCAGCGTCTGATTGCGCTTTAGGCTGTCTGTGGGTGAATGCGTGTATCGAGAATAGGACTAATGAACAACATATCATTTTACCATTCCACTTCTCGATACGTCCCGATATGAAATCGGGACACTCGAAGAGGCTGAATCGTCTATACATTAATTGTTCTGATTAATTTAACACTCCCCAATGCCAGAGGCATTTCTTTGCGTTCTCTCTTTTTTAAGCGATAATGCTCAAGTCTGCGCAAGACTATTTACCTAACTATGCTTTAAAACCAGATTAGGTTTATTTTAAACCTAAATTTAGTATCAGTTACAAGTAAATTGCCCAAAACCACATACACCTGTGGGTAATCAACTTAAAACAAATAACAATAGCAATAAGGGTAAAGTTAAATTTGTTGCATGAGGCATGTTATTGTATTTATTGGTTTAATGATGTTAGCTCTTTTTGGAGGTAACACGATTAATGCACAACCCGTTCCAACAAAAGACTTTCCATTTAAATTAACAGTAGAGCAATACTTAGATAAATACAGTGCTGTTGCCATTGCCGAAATGCATCGCAGTCGTATACCTGCAAGTATTACTCTTGCTCAGGGTTTACTTGAAAGTGGAAACGGAAATAGCAGGCTTGCATTAGTAGCTAACAATCACTTTGGTATTAAATGCAAAAAAGAGTGGACTGGTGAATCTATAAAAGAGGATGATGATGAAGCGCAAGAATGTTTTAGAAAATATCCAACTGCTGAAGACAGTTATCGCGATCACTCAGATTTTTTAATGAAAGGCCAACGATATGCCTTTTTGTTTGATTTGGAACAAACTGATTACAAAGGTTGGGCAGAGGGATTGAAACGTGCAGGATACGCTACCAATCCGAACTATCCTAACTTGTTAATTAGTTTAATAGAACGCCACAATCTGCAACGTTTCGATCAAATAAAACCTACAGAGAAAGAAAATTTTAAAATTAAAGAAGACCAAAACGTTTTTGCAGCATCGCACACACAACTTATCATAAATGGCATTCCAGTATTGGTGGCAAAACCAAACGACAGTTATGCAAGCATTGCTTTAGAAAATGGTATGCGTGTATGGCAGATATATAAATACAATGATTTACCTAAAGATGCCATTATAAAAGCTGGTGATACCATATACATCAAGCCAAAAAATTATAATGGAAGTGTTGAACATTATACCGTGTCAACTGGTGATAACATGCGTATGATATCGCAACGTTTTGGCATCAAACTAAGTAAACTTTATTCGCGTAACAACATGAAAGAAGGCCAAGAGCCTGAAGTTGGTGAAAAACTCTCGTTACGTGGATTAAACCACAAAACACCTGCACTTAGGGTAAGCAGTATTGCTAATGTTGATAGTACATACAATAACATAATTTACGATGACGCAAGAAAAAATGTTTCTACCAGCAGGCCGGTTTTACCAGAAGATGAATTTGCCATAAACATCACCGACAATAAAAACGACATGGCATTTTTTCATACCGTACAAAAAGGAGAAACATTGTTCCATATCGCAAAAAAATATAATGTGCGTGTAGAAGGTATTATGGAAATTAACCACTTGCATACTGAAGATATTTTTGAAGGAGCGAGATTAATTATTAATCCAAATCAACCTGCAATTAACGAAAATGAAGAAGCTGTAGTTCCAGGCTATCATATGGTTAAACAAGGTGAAACATTATACAGTATTGCACGCAAATACAATACATCTGTGATTGAACTAAGGGCACTAAACGAACTTAAAAGCGATACTTTACGCGTGGGTGACGAATTGGTGGTTGTTCCTTTAAATGGAGAGAAAACCGATTACAAGGAACCCGATTTAAACTCAACAGAACCAATATATCACGAAGTATTAGAGAAAGAAAACTTATACAGCATTGCACGTAAATACAATGTTTTGGTTGAAGATATCAGGAAGTTAAATAACATGATTGATAATACCATTTCGGTTGGACAAAAGCTGCGCATAAGATGATGCTGGAATTGCCATTTAATCCTCCTATACAACAAATTAATTTACCCGATTTTAATGCCAATGGTGTAACCGTTTACATAAAACGTGACGATATGTTACATCCTTTTGTATCGGGTAATAAGTGGCGTAAATTATTTTATGTTTTAGATGATGCACAACAAAAAAATAGCAATCATTTGGTGAGTTTTGGTGGCGCATATAGCAATCATTTAGTGGCACTGGCTTGTGCAGGTGCAATGTATCAATTTAAAACAACAGCTTTTGTGCGAGGCGAAGAAGTAAACAACCATATGCTTAACTTATGTAAATTATATGGCATGGAATTAATTTTCGTATCACGCGAGGCATATAAAAACAAATTGGATTTATACTATGAGTTTGCACAACAACATGTAAATACTTACTTTATTGATGAGGGTGGAAAGGGTGAATTAGCTGCTAAAGGATGTACACATATTTTAGATGATGCCGATGGATTTACACATACTGTTTGTGCTGTAGGAACTGGAACTACATTAGCAGGATTAGCAAAAGGCGCTCAACTAAAAAATATAACTGCCGAAGGAATTTGTGTGCTAAAAGGTGCTGAAGCAATGGACCATGAAATTGGAGCATTAGCTGGGTTTGATGTTAAAGTACACCATGAATTTAGTTGTGGTGGTTATGCCAAAACCGATACCGAGTTATTGGATTTTATGCAACATTTTACAATGCATACTGGCATTTTATTAGATCAGGTGTATACCGCAAAAATGATGTTGGCCATAAGCAAACTCATTGCACAAAAATATTACCCAACCAATAGTAAAATTTTAACCATACATACCGGCGGTTTATTGGGTATGCTTAGTATTGTGTAACGAAAACAACCTAATAACAAAAATAATAGCTCTAATTTGGAGCAAGGATTATTTTTATTTTAAAGTCTTGAATTTTTAAAGGGTAACCACTAAAAAAAAATCCTGCTTAGTTTAAGCAGGATTTAAAGGAGTTTATTTTTTATTTAGCCTTCCTAAATAAATATCGTGTAATAAATATACCATTGCTGGTTGAACCATTTGCAATATTTGTTTGAGCACCAGCTGTTACATCTGTTAGCTCCCAGCCATTACTAGTCCATTCATTTATTTTATCAACTATTGACTTGTCGTTATTAGCAATATTGCCAAAATTGATACCAACCATACTATAGAAATTAAGCAAATCTTTTTCAATTAATGTCCCCTTATCATCTGTAGTTAAAATACGCGATCGGCCTATTCCACCTGAAATAACAGACTCTACTGTAGAAAATTGCTTGTATTCGTAAACTACATTTGATGTTGTTTGCTTCTCGGCATTTTTAAATGATAGTCCAAGAAAAATTGAAGCAGCAATAATTGTTGCTGGTAATAAATTTTTAATAATGTCTTTCATAGTTTTATAAATTTGAATAACAAATAACTAAAATAAAATGAAAAGTCTTCTATTATTTTTATCTGCATTCTTAATTTTTAATCAAATTACAAAAGCGCAATATGTTAATATTAAAATTAATAACTTAGTAGTTGTAATTGCTAAAAAAGATACCCTAATAGGAAAAGACAATCATGTTGTTTTAGAAAACAACAGTAGTAAAGAAGAAACAGAATTAATAAATACCAATAACCTGATAATTAAAGCGAGTTACCAAGTGTCTACCAACAATTCTGTTTGGAGAAGTAACCTCAAAAAATCAGCGGTTAATGTTCGAATTAATTACGTATTTTTTTACAACGGAAAAAAGCAAAAAGTTAAAACACAACGCATATTTTACTTAGATGAGGAAAGAACATTTGAAGAAATACAAATGGCGGCTTTTATGGATGGCATTAACAACACCATCATTACATTAAAATACCAATGCATGTTAAATTAATTTAAACAGCCCTTCAATCAATCATTTTCCAAATCATATAGGTGTAATCAATAAAAAAAATCCCGCACAAAACTGAACGGGATTTTAAAACCATCAGACGCATTTCGCGTCAGTATGGTTGAATGATATACAAATTCGTTTCAAAGGTCTGACGCCTTATAGGCGAGCTGGCCTTTTTATAAATTAGGCTGCCATGCAAGTTTTCCAATTCTCTTGTGCTCCTCATACCCTCTTATGTAATCATCATAAGTTTGACTCCTTTTTACTATTTCATAATGTAGTTTATAATAATATTTTTCAAAATGTTTTCGTTCTTTTTCACTTGAATAGGACTGTTTGAATGCAAGTAAGATTTTCAGAGTCCATCCAAACATTAGTAAAATGCCAAACGATGAGATAGTATCAAAACCTGAGAAGCTCAATATAATAAGAGCAATCCAAATTGATATATATATAAATAGAAGTTTACCTCTTAAATACAAGTCTCTTACTAATACAAAGACACTTCTCAATGGTAACTTTTTCTTATCTATAATCTCAAAAACAAATTCAGGGTTCTTCTTCAATTGGTCAAACTCAATTTCCAACAAAAAGTCAGTTGTTTTACGATTGAAATCTCGATTGATGTATTGGTATTCTATTTTCATAGCTTGATGGTCATTAAACAATAATAAAAAGAATTTTCGATATAAGATAGACGTAACTCAAAAACCTTTTCATAACAACTCTTCATCAAAAAGGAAGAGATTCGATTCATCAGAATTGTGTTGAACTCCAACAAAAAATCCCGCTCAATTACGAACGGGATTTTCTATTTTCATTCAACCACTGTCAGGGTTTATAACCGCTGACAGGGTTTTAAAATGCTGGTTTCTCAGGCTTATCTTTCAAACGCTCTTTAATATCTAATCTGTGTTTACGTGCAGTATCAATGGCAATATCATAACCTGCATCAGCATGGCGTATTACACCCATTGCAGGGTCGTTGTGCAACACACGTTTTAACCTACGTGCAGCATCCTCTGTACCATCAGCAACAATTACCATACCTGCATGTATGCTGTAACCCATACCTACTCCACCACCGTGGTGTATAGATACCCAACTTGCACCACCTGCAGTATTAATTAACGAATTTAATATTGGCCAATCAGCCACCGCATCACTACCATCTTTCATGGCTTCTGTTTCGCGGTTAGGGCTAGCTACAGAACCTGTATCTAAATGGTCGCGTCCAATTACAATCGGACCTTTTACTTTGCCTGTGCGTACCAATTCATTAAATGCCAAAGCCGCTTTTTCTCTATCGCCTTGGCCAATCCAACAAATTCGTGCAGGTAATCCCTGAAAAGCAATACGCTCACGGGCCATATCTAACCAACGGTGCAATGAAGTATTTTCAGGGAACAAATCCCTCATCACTTGGTCAGTAACATAAATATCATTAGGGTCGCCACTTAAGGCTACCCAACGGAAGGGACCTTTACCTTCGCAAAACAACGGACGAATATAAGCAGGTACAAAACCTGGAAACGCAAATGCATTTTCAACATGGCGTTGGTCTTTTGCTTGTCCGCGTAAGTTGTTACCGTAATCAAAGGTAATGGCACCACGCTTTTGCAATTCAATCATGAGCTTTACATGATGAGCCATGGTATCCAACGATTTTTCTACATACTTAACTGGCTCAACTTTGCGCATTCTATCAGCTACCTCTTCAGCTATACCTTCAGGGTAATAACCATTAAGTGGATCGTGTGCCGATGTTTGATCCGTTAATAAATCAGGTGTAATGTTACGTTCAATTAAACGCTCCAATAAATCAATTACATTACATAATACACCTATAGATAAACGCCTGCCTTCAGCTTTCGCTTTTAAGGCCATATCAATTGCTTGGTCAATATCTCGGCTCATTACATCCAAGTAACGCGTTTCAATACGTTTTTTAATGCGCCATTCTACCATTTCGGCAGCCAAACAAACACCATCACACATGGTTACAGCCAATGGTTGTGCACCACCCATACCACCCAAACCGGCAGTAACGGTTAAAGTGCCTTTTAACGTACCACCAAAATGCTGACGAGCAGCCTCGGCAAACGTTTCGTAAGTACCTTGCACAATTCCTTGCGAACCAATATATATCCAGCTACCCGCTGTCATTTGGCCATACATCATTAAACCCTTTTTATCCAACTCATGGAAAGTTTCCCAATTGGCCCACTTAGGCACCAACATACTGTTCGATATAATTACACGCGGAGCATCCTTATGTGTAGGTAAAATACCCACTGGTTTGCCACTTTGCACCAATAATGTTTCATCTTCTTCTAAATCTTGTAAAGCCTTCACAATTAAATCAAAACTTTCCCAATTGCGTGCCGCTTTACCAATACCGCCATACACAACCAAATCCTCAGGTTTTTCAGCTACCTCAGGATCAAGGTTATTGTGTAACATGCGCAAAGCCGCTTCTTGTACCCAACCTTTGCAGCTTAATGTATTTCCTGTTGCTGCACGTAATTCTCGTCTGTTTGCCATAATAACTCTATAAAAGAAATTTAAGCAAAAATAGTTTTTTTACCCCAATTAACTCAGTACAATTCAGCGATAAAAGTTAGGGGCTTTCACCGAAGCTACGCTGCGCTTCACTCTGGGTCGGGCTGTTCGCTTTACAAGGTAACTGCTTCCATCCCTAAGCCGGATTTAACTTTTAAATCGCGTTTTTGTTCCATTTAAATTTAGTTGGTTTTAAATGGTTAATGTGTTTATTTGATAAATCAAAAATTTTCTACAGTAAATTGTTTTACGAAAAACTTACCGCCAAAATAAAAATCAGATGACACTCCTATTCATCTTTATCGCATCCATATTTATTGCAATACTTCCTTTGCTTGTGTTGTTATTAATAGTAATTATCCCTTTTTTCAGAAACTCCTCTTCGCACTTATTATTGGGTACCATTGTATCAATACTAGTCGGAATATTTGCACCGATATACGCATTTGTGGTGATGTATTGGTTAAAGGATTTTTGTAAAAGCAACCCGCATATTCCAACAGAAATGGGCGTGGCACTTATTTGGATAAGTTTGTTTGCAAGTTTAACAACCATATCCATCGCTCCTATTTATTGTATCGCTGTATTCATATCAAACCGCTCAAAAAATAAAGCCAACAACATTTAAGTTGTTTACCGGAAGCAAATGGCTTTATATAACCAAACCAATAACACTAACCCCATCGATATTTTTAGCGTTAAACAGAACTAAACTATCAATCATAAAACAAAACAAGTAAATATTGAATGATGTTTATGTTCAGTTAAAATGGAAACCTCAGCCGCTTTGAGACTTCAGCACAGGCTGAAACGTCTATTGTTGGGAGCGCTAGCCACTAGCACTTGTGTTATCGAGATGGGATTGTGAAGATAAATTATTGTTTCTGACTCCTACTCTCGATACAACCCGAGTACTCGGTTCACTCGAGCAGGCTGTAATTTACAATTGGACATAATAGCCGCTTCGAGTTCGGAGCGCAGCGGAGAGTATCGAGAAGTGGACTTACTCAGTATATTTATTGTTCCTGACTCCTCCTTTAGCTCCGCTGAACTGCGTTTCGATAACCCGAGTACTCGGGGCAAATGCTAACGCTATGGTCACCACCAAGCTCGAGCAGGCTGTAAATTAAAAGATAGACATCTCAGCCACTTCAATTCATATTTCATCTTCCTTTCGGAGCTACCAAAATCTTCCGTTCAGCTAACTCAAAATTGCTTTTTAATTTCATGTAAACATCATCGGTTTTACCACGTACCAAACCAACCCACGAAATTTTAGATCTTACACTGGCTAACATGCCATGCACATCACTAACGTCAATCTCTTTATTTGGTGTGGTACCTAAATGTTTTTTAACTGCATCAGTTGCTGTATTATTTTGTAAGTTATGTATGATAGCGCGTAAATTCCTTATGTACAAACGGCTTACATTAGGTTTATCGTTTACCTTTATACCCGTTACCCATTGTGCAGCATACGTTTTTTGTAAGCGTGTTTTTTTAGTATTTAATTCAAATCCATAAGTGGTAAGTATATCAACAATTCGTGATTGTATTTTAACCACTAAATTTACCTCACCCGAAAATGTTAAATCATCCGCATAACGGGTGTAGGTTACGGTAACATCGTTTTCACTTTTAGTCCTGTTAATTTCATCTACCAATTCCATCAAGGTTTTATCAACCCCATAAAAAACAATGTTAGATAACAATGGAGAAGTTGGTGCACCTGTTGGTAGTTTTTTATGATGTGTACATAACAATGCAATAGCGGTTGATACTTCATCACTTACCAAAAAAGGTTTTTGTTGCAAAGCTTGTTTTACTTGTTTGGCATTTATGCTATCAAAAAAGTTTTTTATATCCATGTTTAATACACATGGCTTATTTAAGTGTGGCGATGCATTGGTTAACACACCATATTTGGGTTTATTGTTAAATGCCTTTACAAAACCATGCACACAAGGTAATTTGTGTTGGGTATAAAATGGTTGCATGTATTTAGCTAACCTTCCTTGCAGTTCGCGCAACAAACCTTGCGGTGCTTCTACTGCACGCACACCACCGCTTTTTTTGGGTATGTTGTAACACACATATTCAGGCAAAGCCAACTCTTGTTGAAACTCCTGAGCAGTTACTTGTAACATGCTACAAAGTTGTGCTATTGATTTTATGGCCACTGTTTATATAACTTAAAAAACGGGCACCATTACGTACTTTCTTATCGCCCCCAAAAACCGAACAAGTGCAGCGCAGCGAAGCTTGTTCGGTACTACTTATGCCATTTTTAAACCAACTGCAGAAACAACAGTTATAAGACTTTAGCATGTCTTCAAAGTATTTTTGTAATGGTGCTCCGAATATTTTTTTATTCTAAATCACTTAATCTATTAACCGGAAACTCAAACTCAAAAGTTGATGCTGCTTTCATTGAAGTAAACTTGCAATTTTCTCTATCAAACATCATATTTACCTCACCTGTATGCCCATCGGTATTTTTGGCAATTATTATTTTGCTCTCCCCTTCTGTGCTTCTTCCTTCTTCATCTTCGGTAATACCATAATAGGCATACCTGTATATGAATAAAACTTTATCTGCAATTTCTTCTAAGCTGCTGGTATCTTTTAAATCGCACAACATAGGTATTGCATTATAACCTCTGCGCTCTGCAGCTCTCGAAACTTGCGAGGTAAGCAACAGCACTACATCAAGCTCTCTGGCTAATATTTTTAATCGATGCAATATCAAACCTAATTCATAGTCGCGGTAAGAAGTTTTTGGCGTGTAAATAATTTGCTGAAAACAATCAATGGCCAATACTTTAATGTTAAATGCATACTTTAGTTTTTTGGCAGCATTACAAACTTCATCTATATGGTTGTCTAATATTCGGTTGCTAAAATAAATAGGCCAAGGTTGTTCAAGGGTATTTGTTTCGGGTTGATTGGTTTGATTTTCGTCCGATACTTTAAGTAATTTACTTACCAGCACTTCCTCTTTTTCTATTAAGTTAATATAGCCAATAGGTGTATTGTGTTGCTTGGCTAAGTGCAGCATTTGCGTGTGTAAAAAAGCTGTTTTACCCATACCCGGCCTACCTCCTATAACCACCAACTCGCCCAACTCTAAATTACCTAAATATGCTTGCAGTTGTTTATCTAACCAAGTTAAACCGCTTGTTGAAACAGTAGTTGATTGAATACGTTTTACCACATCAAATAAACGTTCGGTGTAATTAACTGGCAGTAATTCATCAACATCATGTATACGCTGCTGTAACATTCGTTTTAAATCAGTTACCTCTACTTGTGTATCAAAACTTTTTTGCAACATGTTTATTCCCAACTCATGAAACATAGTGCGTAACGCATGATTTTTAAGTGTTTCAACTGCCTCATCTAAATTGGCCAACTCCATCATTTCATAATCTAAGGTATCTAGCCAAGTTAAATCTGTTTGGGCATTTTGCTTTATTAAATAATCGCGCAGTAAATGTTTATCAAATACACCAATATTATTGTGCAATTGTAACATGGCGTTTATTAATTGCCTAAAATCACCTTCGGCAAAATACGAAACACGCAAACGCTCGGCATAACGCACAAATAAATGTGGTTGCTGCACAAATGTGCTCAGTACCTGGTATTGTAAAAGGGTAATATCTTGGCTGGGGTTCATGTGTATACAGTACAATAAATAACAAGCGCAAAGTAACCATCAGGCAGGTGTACAGTAGCAATAAATTAATTAACACCTCCTACAAACCGCGCCCATAAAGCGGTTTAGTTTTTAACACCGCAACACTACTGCAAAGTTTAGTGTGGAGAAAATTTGGGGTGTTAATTTTCAATCCATTACACCCTTAGTTCGACAATTAATGTCGGTTGTTTTAGCGTATTAATCAATATTAATTTCGTACAAATAAGTAAACCTTCAAGGTTACTCAAAAATATTTTTTTAAAACATCCAATGCTATTATATACAATAAAAGCTTGAAGGAATCTACTGGCCTGCGAGAATTATACTTAACAATCAATGTGGACGTTTGTGCGATGGACATTGCAAGCAATCCCGAAACGTAGTGGCTTGGATTGCGCGAAGAAACGGACTCAGTAGATTGTTGTATAATTCTCGTTAGCCTTGATTTTTTGTTTACTTTTTTATCAAGAAAAAAGTGAAGGCGGTTTGGGTGCCAACCCAAAAGGAATGTGTTTTATATTCTAAATGAATAATGAAATGGAATAACACTCTTCATTATCAAACATTAATAAACTTTCAAAAAAATAATGGAAACTAAACGTTAGTTAGTTTTAATTTTAACGGATACATCAAACAAGCCAACTCCAACATGGCATGACCATGATTTTCTTTAAACGAATGTAAATAACCCATTTTAAAACTAATGTGGTGGCCTTCGGCACTCATGGCTGCTCGGCTTATAGCTTGTTTATGTCTGCGTTCTGCTACATCATAAGCTTCTTCTTCAAGCACATTATTTTGGGTAAATATCTCTTTAACTTTGTTTAATACCGCTGTATAAAACTGTTGAACATCATCAATACTTAGCGTCTGTATTTGTTCATGTAATCCATTGTTAACAGAATAGTCTTTGCATTTTAAAACATTGTTGGCCAATTCTAATTTAAATGCTTGCAATGCCTCTTTTACTTCTTGTTGCAAAATAAACTCATGCAATTCTTGCAAACTCTGCAGTTGTTGGGGCGTAACTTCGGGTGCTCGCCTTTGTTTCCATAATTTGCGCAATGATTCAGGGATGATGTCGTCCATTTGTGTTGATACAATAGTGAGCAAAATAAATTATAATATGTACTTAAAATTTTTAATAAATTTGGGATTACTTAAATATTTAACATTAAAAAGTTTATCTCATAATTAATAATTAACTTATACTTTAGCTAAGCTGAAATTCTTTATGATACTTACTCATGCCCACAATCAATCTCTAGATATCAGGGAATACTCGAGTAGACTTTATGCTACCAACTAATTTCCTAATAAATAAACTAAAAACACCCGTGAAAGAACATGCCAGTAAAACCATAAACTACAACAATAAAAGTATATATGTGCCTACAATACTCATGCGATTATTTATAAAGTAAATTAACTAGCCAAACGGTTTGTAGTTATAAGCAAAAATGGAGTAGTTAATTAAAAATAGAGGCCAATGGCTTCAACTAACAAGATAATTACTTTATTCTTTTATAGTTTGATTGCATCAAAAAAACAATTTATATATCTTAGCTATTGTTAAGTTGCAGACCTGATATACTTCATTAAACTAATATTACATAAAAACCATGAAACCACAAACCGAATCAAATCCATCAACCAAAATACAACTACCCGATTTAACATTTGATGTGGTAGAGCAATTAGTTTTGGCTTTACAAAACAGAGATAAACAAGCACTGGATTTTCTGATTACAGATGAAATGAAATCGAGCACCCTAAAAGATAAAAAGGGATTTATTGAAGGCTTCATTACGTATTGCAATACACTACAAAAAAAGCATGGTGCTATTTATGTGCAAACCACAAAAGGTGGATGCAATTCTAGCTATTGTAATTCGGGTAAAGCAGGTTTTTCAGTAAGTGTGCATGCAGTAATTGATAACAAGCAACTTTGGCATTTTAATTTAATTAGTGAAGTAACTCCAAACAACCAAGTAGAAGTTTGGAAATGTTTTGATTTTAAAATTGATATTAGTGAAGTTTAATTCCTATAGTTATCAAATCAACTCCTCCTCTCGATACACGCGCTATTCATAGCCTGCGCAAAGCGCACTCGAGCAGGCTATAACTATGAACCATTAAACTTTTCAACCAATCAACCACCCCATGACAGCACAAGCAAGCGACTCCATAACTTATAACAACAAACGTTCGGGTATGGATACCGAACCATTAAGAGATTATATTCCCGAATTAAACCTGCCACATCGTTTTGTTGCACGTACTACTTTTTGTTGGCGTGGCTATTTTGCCGAGTGGGCTGTAGATAACAACAAGCTATTTTTAGTAGGGTTTAAGGGCTGGATTTTAGATAACCTTGAAGTAGGCATGGATTACATTTTTCCGGGCGAAGATGTGGTATTTGCACATTGGTATACCGGAACTATACGCACACGCCTTGGCAAAATGATAGCCTATATACATGGCGGTTACGATTCTACTTATGAAGGATACCGGGCTTTAAAATTTGAAAAAGGTATTTTAATTTCAGCTACCGAAAAGTGGCTTACACCAGAAGAAATTTTAGCAGCACAACGTCATGCTGATGAAAGTATGAGGGATTTTTAAATGATTTATTTTACTCAACTACCACTATTAAACATTTGAAATTCATCTCGATACCCCGAGTACACGGGGCAAATACTTAAGCTTTGTTCAACACCAAGCTCGAGCAGGCTATAACTTATCAAACGAAAATATCAGCCACCTCGAGTGTCCCGATGTTAAATCGGGATTTATCGAGAGGCGGATTGTTAAATAAATTCCTTCTTTAGCTCCGCTGATCTGCGTTTCGATACACCGAGTAAACGGGACAAATACTTAAGCTTTGTCAACACCAAGCTCGAGCAGGCTATAACTATAGGTATACCCTATGAGACTATGACGCATAAAAAAAGCCGCTCCATGGAGCGGCTTTTTTGTTTCGTTAGTTCACTAACTTATCTTTTTATTGCTTTTATGGTATAACTATTACCACTTGCTGTAATGATACGAACAAAGTACATACCTGAGCTCAACTCGTTTAATTCATTTAATTGGTAAGCAGTGGTTCCTTTGTTTAATTCCATTGTGAAATTACGTACCATTTTGCCATTACCATCTATTAAATAAACCTCGGCTGTTGTGGCTGCAGATTCTGTTACTTCTACTGTAAATGCATCTTTAAATGGATTTGGATTTAATACTGCTGTAGCTGATCCTTTTTCATTTAAACTTACTGTTACAGTTGGGGTGTAAGCAAACTCACCATCGTAATC
>CANHBJ010000053.1 GCA_947459075.1 Bacteroidota bacterium | reverse complement strand
CGAGTGGCTTTTTTTATGAATATGCATTTCGTTTATATTTTATACTCACAAGCATTTGATTCATTTTACATCGGTTATACAAAACAACCCGATGTAAGATTAGAACAACATAACCTCGGTTTAACAAAATCTACTAAAGCAAAAAGACCTTGGCTGATGGTTTATAAAGAAG
Organism: Bacteroidota bacterium; assembly: GCA_947459075.1. Taxonomy (GTDB): domain Bacteria; phylum Bacteroidota; class Bacteroidia; order UKL13-3; family UKL13-3; genus UBA6183. The sequence continues at coordinate 13,783 of CANHBJ010000053.1, read as the reverse complement.
AGTTTGAGAACCAAATTGACGCTTTAAGTAGAGAAAAGTTTCTGAAGGCTCAACGAAATAAAACTTTTTACAAGAAACTCAGCGGATTATTATAAGTCGCGGGTTCCCCCGAGTGCTCGGGGCGTCCGCACCGCAAAGCCACTCAAGACGAGTGGCTTTTTTATGCCTACTATTTGATCTTCACTCCCATTTTTTATATTGAAACAATTACTTAGTATTGTTTTAATCATGGCAGAAGAATTATTTATACCATCAACCCAAACTAAAATAAAAAAATACGAGGCGCTTTTGCCACAAATTAAAGCGTTAATAAGTGGAGAAAAGAACTTAATAGCTAATTTGGCAAATATTGGTGCGGCACTAAAACAAACTTTTAATTGGTGGTGGGTTGGCTTTTATTGGGTTGAAAGTAACGAATTGGTTTTAGGTCCGTTTCAAGGACCAATTGCATGCACGCGCATTGCAAAAGGAAAAGGAGTTTGTGGCACATCGTGGTTAAATAAACACACCATTGTTGTACCTGATGTAGAAAAATTCCCTGGACATATTGCATGCAGCACGGCCAGCAAAAGCGAAATTGTTGTGCCCATTATTAAAAACAATGTTGTGGTTGGTGTACTTGATTGTGATAGCGAACACCTTAATCATTACGATGAAACTGATCGAATTTACTTAGAACAACTTAGCCAAATCATAGCAGATTTAACATGAGCAATAAATTATCAGACAATAAAAAATTATACAGCCTGATTGCAGTTGCTGCGCTTGGCTATTTCGTAGATATATACGACTTGATTGTTTTTAATGTAGTTAAAAACGAAAGTTTGCAAGCCATTGGCATTACCGGAGATGCTTTAAAGAATAGTGAAATTTATTTGTTTAATGTACAGATGACAGGTATGCTGTTGGGCGGTTTGTTATGGGGTATTTTAGGTGATAAAAAAGGGCGTATCTCGGTATTGTTTGGATCAATATTTTTATACTCGATTGCAAATATTGCTAATGCTTTTATTACTACATTGGATGGTTATGCCATGTGGCGATTTATTGCAGGACTTGGTTTGGCAGGAGAACTTGGTGCAGGTATTACTTTGGTAAGTGAAAGTATGCACAAAGACAAACGAGGTTATGGAACTATGATAATAGTAACATTCGGAGCGTTGGGTGCGGTTGTTGCTGGTTTAGTTGGGAAAAACTTTGGTTGGCAAACCACCTACATTACCGGTGGTTGTATGGGCTTAGCATTGTTACTTTTAAGAGCTGGTGCTTTTGAAAGTGGTATGTACAAACAAGCAGCAGAAAATAAAGATATTAAACGTGGTGATTTTTTAATGCTTTTCAGTTCAACACGAACTTTTTTTAAATACCTAGCTTGTATTGGTATTGGCCTACCCGTTTGGTATGTAATAGGTGTATTGATTAACTTAAGCAATCGTTTTGCCGCCAATAATGGCGTGCAAGTTGATGTCGCAGATTGTGTGATGTTTGCATACTTGGGTCTATCAGTTGGCGATTTATTAAGTGGATTACTAAGCCAGATGATGAAGAGCCGAAAAAAGGTGGTGATGATCTATTTAAGCTCTTGTCTTCTACTTTCTATTATATACCTATATGTAGGTGCAAATAGTATTACCTACTACAAAATCATGAGCTTTTTATTAGGAGCAGCAACTGGCTATTGGGCATTATTTGTAACCATTGCCAGTGAGCAGTTTGGTACTAACATAAGAAGTACAGTAACCAATACGGTACCGAATTTTGTAAGAGGTGCAGTAGTACCTATTACCTTAAGTTTTAAATGGCTAAGCGAAAGTTACAGCATTACTACTGCTGCTGTTATTGTTGGAGTCATTTGTAGTTTTATTGCATTGGTAAGCACTTGGTATATTGATGAAACTTTTAGTAAAGATTTAAACTACAATGAAGAATAAATATTAAACCAACACCGTAATAAGATAAAAAAACGCGCGGAGCTTTGCTCCGCGCGTTTTTTTTATCTGTGATGCTATGGTCTTCGGTTTTATTTCAATCCAATCCCATAAAAACCTTTGCTGCCATCAGGATTCATTCCTGCTAACAAAACCCCTTCTCCAGCATTATCTAAGGCAGATTTAACCTCACTTGGTGTAGCTACTGGTCGCTTATCTATGCTAGTAATAATAAACCCAACTGGAACTCCTGCCTTCTTTAAAATACTTTTATCAGCAACTTTTTTAACACGAACACCGTTGGTAATTTTTAACTTCAATCGGTCCTCACGATTTACAGTTTCAAACTCGGCATCTAAAACCTTATTGGTTTCTACTTTTTCGGTTTTAACTAAGCCCGTTTTTCCCTCTTTATTTTTAAGCACTGTCTCAAAGTTCATTTCTTTGTTATCTCGCAATACTGTTAATTTTACCTTATCACCCGGACTGCGTTTTCCAACTTGTTCTTGCAACTCGCTACTGCTATTCACAACTACATCTTCAACTTTTATAATCACATCACCATCTTTAACACCAGCATCTTCAGCACTGCTATTAGGATTTACTTTTGCAACAAAAACACCACGTACTTCACGCAATCCCTCTTTATCGGCCAATTGGCTATTTACATCCTGAATACTTACTCCCAAGAAACCTCTTTGCACCTCACCATATTTTGTTAAATCGCCAATAATTTTTTTCATTAAATTAGCTGGCACGGCAAAAGCATAACCGGCATACTGACCAGTTTGACTTGCTATTGCGGTATTAATGCCCACCAATTTACCATCAGATGTAACCAATGCACCACCACTGTTACCTGGATTAACAGCTGCATCTGTTTGGATAAAACTTTCAATACTATATTGGCTTTCCGGATTACGAGCATCACGCAATAAATTTAAATTACGCCCTTTTGCACTTACAATACCTGCTGTTACAGTACTAGTTAAGTTAAACGGGTTACCTACAGCTAAAACCCATTGTCCAACTTTTACATCATCGCTGTTACCTACAACTGCATATTGTAAATTCGATTCATCAATGCGTAATAATGCTAAGTCGGTATTTGGATCTTTTCCTAACAACTCAGCATTGTACTCACGTTTATCATTAAGAATTACCCTGATTTTAGTTGCACCATCTATAACGTGGTTGTTGGTAACAATATATCCATCAGCACTAATTATAACACCACTACCCGAACCACTGCGAGGAGTGTTAGGCATTTCAAAACCAAATCCAGGTCCAAATAAATCAAACGGATTCATTTGTTGTTGACGTTCTTGCTGTTTAGGCTCAACGGTAGTAATAATATGAACTACTGTTGGGGTAACCAAATCGGCAACCTCTACAAAGTCGGGGCGACTGCCTGACTCGTTTAAACTGGCATATCTTGCCATGTAATTTGCTGAAAAAGTGTCAGCATTTTTGTCATCAATTAATGTTGTAATACCGACAGCCACAAGTCCTCCAAGGCTTGCAACGGCAAATAATCCTAAGTAATTTTTCATGTGCTACTAAAATATTAATTTGGTTGATATTGATTTCAAACAACGTTCCAATTTTTTATTTTTAAGGAATTTAACGCTTACCTTAAAATTTTATTTTACCGTTCAAAAATTTGTACAACTTTGCAAAAGCAAACTCATATGGGAAATTCACCACACGATTCACACCAATTTTATTTTGAACGTTACCTGCGCAATAAATTGACTGAGAGCGAAAAATCGCAATTGGAAGAACGTTTAGCTAACGATATAGAATTAAATCAAGCGTTTGAGCAGTATAAGTCAAACCGTAAAAGCTTGCTAAAAGAACTTATAAATGAGCATGATAGCGGCCCAAAAAGAAGTAGATTAGCAAATATCTTTTACTTAACAATAACAATAGTTGGAATAGCCGTTGCAACCAATTATTACCTGGAAAACCGCTCGCTTAAAGAAGAAATTAATAGGGACAAAAAACTAATCAAAAGGCTCGTATCATATATTCCTTTTGTAGGAAAAAAAATAATTAAAGATAGCAATGAGTTCGTTTCTACAAGAACACAAACTAATACCATCAATGAGAACAAAACTTTAAATATTAAAAAAAATTATAACGACTCCTCATTAGCGGAAAAAGAAACCTTAGATGAGTTATTATTTGACACCATTTTAATTCCAATTAAGAGAAGTTACTACGAAGAAAAACTTGCATTTTATTTAAATGACGTAGACAGTACACTATTGGCAACTGAGGTTCAACAATTGGTTTATAAAAACAGCTATAAATATGATATCAAACATAAAAGTTCACCCATTAGCGTGTCATTTTGGAACTCAACTGAACTTGGTAACACATATCGGTTTGATGGGAATAATTTAATTTTAACAGGATTAAAACCTCCTTATCAACTTTTATTATTAAAGGATGAAGGCGAGTTGATATGGATTGAAGCAGAAAGAGAAATTATTTTACTTGCAGATAACCAAATACATAATTACTAATCATGCAGCTTAACTTTTATAAATATCAAGGTACAGGTAACGACTTTATTATGGTTGATGATCGGCACTTAACATTTCCAATTGATGACATTGGTTTAATAGCCCGTTTATGTGATAGGAAATTTGGTATTGGAGCTGATGGTTTAATTCTACTTCAACCCCATGTTTCACAAAGCTATTTTATGAAATATTACAATAGTGATGGCAAAGAAAGCAGCATGTGTGGGAATGGCGGAAGATGCCTTGCTGCATTTGCATTGCACATGGGAATTGCCGTTGGGAAACATTCTTTTATGGCCATAGATGGCATACACGATGCAGAACCTGAAGGCGACATCAATAAAGATGTATGGATAAAATTAAAAATGAAAGATGTTGAGCAAATTGAAATTCGAGAAAACAATATCTTTATACTGAATACAGGTTCGCCACATTATGTGCAATTTACTGCCCAAAATATAGACACTTTGAATATAGTTGCAGATGCTAAAAGCATACGATATAACCAAGAATTTACAAAAGAAGGGATAAATGTAAATTTTGTTAACCTAATAGGAATAAACGAAATTAGTATGCGTACCTATGAGCGTGGTGTGGAAGATGAAACTTTAAGTTGTGGCACAGGTGTTACTGCTGCAGCATTAAGTTCCTCAATGTTAAATAATTTACCTAACGGCCTTCATACCACAAACGTAATTACTCCAGGTGGCAGGTTAAAAGTTACTTTCCATTACAATGCAGATAATTCAACATTTAATAATGTTTGGTTACAAGGCCCCGCAACACAAGTTTTTAAAGGCTCTGTGGAAATATAGAGGATAAATATCTAATAAAATTATATGTGTTAAATAACAGCATTAACTTACCTTAGCCAGATTAAATTAGGGTAAACTTTGTTAGTTGTTAATACAATGCCATTCGATTTGGTTTACACTCTTGTAAACCACCCTCACATAGGGTTTGTACTTGAACCTCATGTGGTGCAGATAAATTCGTTAGGTAATTTTACACTAACACACCAACGTGTATTCGCCAAAACATCTGAGTACTTTTCCAAAAAAATTGCCGACTCCGACCATAGACTAATTAAGATATTGGATGAATTGGATGATGACTATTTAGTTAAGAAGTTTTATGTAGGCGGGAAAAAGAAAATGCGTACCGCTGAGTTTTTTGAACGCAACAAAAAAGATGATTTCTTAATGAATGCCATTCGATCGTTTATTGACGAAAGAATGAATATTGTATTGAATGCATTAAGAGGTAAAACCATTTTTAAAATGGGTAACGACAACAATCCTACCTCACTAAAAATTTCTGTCTCTAGCGAAAAAGCAAGCGTATTATTCCACTTCAGAAGAGACCAAGAAGGCACGCGCTACTTCCCCACTATTAAGTATGGAGGCCAGCGTGTTGAATTTATGTTTAAAGGGGCAAACATTATTTGTAACACTCCAGCATGGATGCTTTTAAATGACAAACTTTTTGATTTTGCAAAAGATGTAGATGGCAAAAAACTTCAACCATTTTTAAACAAACGATTTATTCAAATTGCTAAAAGTGCAGAAGAAACTTACTTCAATAAATTTGTGACACAATTGGTTGAAAAGTATGATGTATACGCAGAAGGGCTAGAGATTTTAACCAAACCAGTTGCAGCACACACTGTTTTAAAAGTACAAATGTATGAAGGCGAGCAACTGTCACTTAAACTTACCTTTAATTATGGTGCTTCAAACTTTGAATACGGAACAAAACAAGTAATTAGTGTAGTAGTAGAAAAACATGGGGATAATTATGCTTTTATAAGGTTTAAACGTAACAAGAATTGGGAAGAAGAGCAGAAAAAACAAATAGAAGAATTAGGATTAAAACAATTAAACGGACCTTACTTTAGTTTAAATACTGCATCACCACAAATTGATACACATGAATTAATAAAACTTGAAACCACCAACAAATACGAATTTCTTGAGTGGTTAAATGAAAACACAGAAACACTTCGACAGCAAAATATTTTAGTTGAACAAGGCACCGATTTTAATAAATATTTTATCGGTCATAGACATATTAAACTTGAAGTTACCGAGCAGCGCGATTGGTTTGATGTAAAAGCAGTTGTTCAGTTTGGTGATTATACTTTTAGTTTTATGGCACTAAAGGAATACATCTTAAAAGGTAAACGTGAGTTTATTTTACCCAACGGACAAATAGCCATCATACCCAACGAGTGGTTTGGTAACCTAGGCGGTATGCTTGCTTTTAGTACCAGCGAGGATGAAATATTACTAGAAAAACAGCATATTGGTTTAATAGAAGAGTTAAATCAAAATGGCGGGAAGTATTTGCGTTTAAGCGATAAGCTAGAAAAAATGAAAACCTATGGACAGGTAAGAGATATTGATATGCCTGTAGATTTTATTGGCACATTAAGACCTTATCAGAAAGCTGGATTTAACTGGTTTTATTTTTTAAAACAAAACAAATTTGGAGGTTGCTTAGCAGATGACATGGGCTTGGGTAAAACCATTCAAACATTGGCATTATTACAAAAAGAAAAAGAACTATATGCTTTTACAAAACTATCTGTCCATAACGTTAATGAACCAATTACGATTGTTAAACAATTAGAAGAACAAGCACCACAGTTAAACTTATTTAGTGGTATAGAAACACAAGTAAAAACTACAACACACATAGACATCACTCAGGTAAATGCAACTTTAGATGAAAGTATGCATACACATATCAAAACTTCTTTAATTGTAGTGCCAAACTCATTAGTTTACAATTGGTATAACGAGGCCAGAAAATTTACTCCAAACCTACGCATATTGATCTATACGGGAATAAATCGTGAAAAAAATCCACAAACATTTTTGGCTTACGATTTAGTTATTTCTACCTATGGAACAGTTCGTGTTGATATCGATTTACTTAAAAGTTTTTCTTTTAACTACATCATTTTAGACGAGAGTCAATCCATAAAAAACCCTCAATCACAATCATCAAGAGCTGTTAAACAACTAAAAGGATCAAACAAATTAGTACTAACTGGCACACCAATAGAAAACAGTGTATCAGAGTTATGGAGTCAGTTAGCTTTTATAAACCCAGGATTATTAGGCAGTCTACAAAGTTTTACCGAACGTTTTGTAACACCTATTGAGCGTGGCAAAGACGTGCATAAATTGCAACAACTTAAGGCCATTATTAAACCTTTTGTTTTACGTAGAACCAAAGATCAGGTTGCAACAGAACTTCCTGAAAAAATTGAGCAGGTGGTTTATAGTAACATGACAGAAGAACAAGCCGAGGCATATGAAACTGTAAAATCTCATTACCGTAACGAAATTTTAAAATCGATAAAAGAGTTTGGATTAAACAAATCTCAATTTGCTATTTTACAAGGTTTAACCAAACTCCGCCAAATTGCCAATCACCCCATACTTACCAATGCAGATTACAGCGGACAATCAGGAAAATTTGATGAGTTAATTGCCAGGGCTGAAACTGCACAACAAGAAGGCCATAAGGTTTTAATTTTCTCTCAATTTGTAAAGCAACTTGATATTTACAAGCAACATTTTGATAGCAAAGGTTGGAACTATTGTTATTTGGATGGAAGTATGAGTAGCGAGCAACGACAACAAGCCGTGCAAAAGTTCCAAACCGATGAAAACATCAATTACTTTCTAATATCCTTAAAAGCAGGTGGTGTAGGTTTAAACTTAACTCAAGCCGATTACGTTTTCATCATCGATCCATGGTGGAACCCAGCAGTTGAACAGCAAGCCATTGACCGCTCACACCGAATTGGCCAGACCAAAACTGTATTTACTTACAAGTTTATTACTAAAGATACTGTTGAGGAAAAAATATTGGCTTTACAACAAAAGAAAAAAGAATTGGCCAACAGTATAATAACAAACGAAGAAAGTTTTATTAAAACGATTAACGTAGATGAAATTATTGAGCTATTGAGCTAATCAAACCATAAAAATCAAATCGTAAATAACTATTATTGCATTTACCCGAACATCGATAACAAATTAATATGAGCAATACATCAATCCAAGCTAACACCATGAATAAAAGAGATTTATTACAACAAAAACGCGATGAAGCACAATTAGGTGGAGGTCAAGCACGCATAGATTCTCAGCACAAAAAAGGCAAACTTACCGCACGTGAACGTTTGCATTTTTTATTGGATGAAGGCAGCTTTGAAGAGATTGGCGCTTTTGTAGCACACCGAAGCAAAGACTTTGGCATGGAAAAACAGCAATTCTTAGGTGATGGAGTAGTAACAGGCTATGGAACTATTGATGGTAGATTAGTGTACGTTTTCTCACAAGATTTTACAGTTTTTGGTGGTTCATTAAGTGAAACTCATGCCGAAAAAATTTGCAAATTAATGGATATGGCCATGAAAGCAGGAGCTCCACTAATTGGGTTAAATGATTCGGGAGGAGCACGTATACAAGAAGGTGTAGTTTCACTTGGTGGTTATGCCGATATTTTTTATCGCAATACTATGGCAAGTGGTGTAATTCCGCAGATATCTGCCATAATGGGTCCATGCGCAGGTGGTGCTGTTTATAGTCCTGCAATTACCGATTTTATCATGATGGTAGAAAATACCTCATATATGTTTGTTACAGGACCAAATGTAGTAAAAACAGTAACACATGAAGAAGTAACATCAGAAGAATTAGGAGGAGCTTCCGTGCATTCAAGTAAAAGTGGTGTAGCACATTTTACTGCTGCCAATGAAATTGATTGCCTTAACCAACTAAGAAAACTATTAAGTTACATTCCAAGCAATTGCGAGGAAAGGACTCCTAACCTAGCTTATAATTCATCAAATGAAATTAGAGAAGCTTTAAAAAATATAATTCCTGAAAATCCAAATCAGCCTTACGATATGCGCGAGGTAATTGAACAAATTGCCGATGAAGGTTCGTTTTACGAGGTACATAAAAACTATGCAGAAAACATAGTAGTTGGTTTTGCTCGTTTAGGTGGTAGAAGCATTGGTATTGTTGGCAATCAACCTTCGCAATTGGCAGGTTGTTTAGATATTCATGCATCTCAAAAAGGCGCACGTTTTGTGCGTTTCTGCGATTCATTTAATATTCCTTTATTGGTATTTGAAGATGTGCCGGGCTTTTTACCGGGCACTGATCAAGAGTGGAATGCCATTATTACCAATGGTGCAAAATTATTGTATGCATTCTGCGAAGCAACCGTTCCGCGTGTTACAGTAATTACTCGTAAAGCATACGGAGGAGCTTATGATGTAATGAACAGCAAGCACATTGGTTGCGATATGAACTTTGCCTGGCCAACTGCAGAAATTGCAGTAATGGGTGCAAAAGGTGCTGCAGAAATTATCTTCAAAAAAGACATTGATGCTGCAGAAGATTCTGCTTCAGAATTGGCTAAAAAAGAAAGAGAATACGGTGATATTTTTGCTAATCCTTATCGTGCAGCTGAACGTGGATTTATTGATGAAGTAATATTCCCTGAAGAAACACGTTTAAAGCTGTTAAAAGCATTTAAAATGCTTGAAAATAAAGTAGCTAACTTACCAAGAAAAAAACATGGAAACATTCCGTTATAATAAAATCCGTTCAATTATTTTCGGGTTTAAAACAATTGTATTTTCACTTATAAGCCTTCTTGCTTCATCAGTTCTTTGGGCTGCGGAAACAGAATTGCGTTTACCATCAAGCATTACCCATGTTACAGTGTTTTTAAATCAAGCACAAGTTACACGTTTAGCTAAAACAAACCTGGAAGCAGGTACTACTGATATTGTTTTTGATCGCGTTTCGCCATACATAAACATCAAAAGTATTCAAGTTAAAACAGAAGGCAATGTAAATTTACTCTCAGTATCTCACAGAAATAACTATTTAGCAAATAACGATAAACCCCAATTTGTAATTGAATTAGAGGACACCATTGCAACGTTAGAAAACCAACTTGCGCTCATTAATATTCGCAAAGAGGCATTAAACACAGAAAAAGAAGTAATAATGGCCAACAAACACATTGGTGGCGAAAACTCAGGTGTTAAAGTTGAAGACTTAGAGGATGCATTGGTATTATTTAGAAAACGTTCTCAAGAAATTGGTGAAGAATTGTTAAAACTTGATGCCACAATTGCAAAGCTTAATGTGATTAAAAACAAATTCCAATCGCAATTAAATTTGTATTTAAAAAATATCAACAACACATTAGAAATAGTAATTACCGTTAAAACATTAAGTGCTGTTAATAATACCAAAATTGAATGGAGTTACCTGGTTGGTAATACTAGTTGGGTCCCATTTTACGACATCAGAGTTAAAGACACTAAAAGCCAACTACAATTAGTAAGTAAAGCAAACATTACTCAGCGTACCGGTGAAGATTGGAAAAATGTAGTATTAAAATTAAGTACTGCTAACCCAACCGAAAACGGAAGTAAACCTGAGTTAAATCCAATATATTTGGGTTATCAGATGCCAAAGGTATATTCTACAATTAAGCAAAAATCAAGCGCACCAAATATTAGAGGCTCAAGAGCTGATGAATCTGCTTATTATCAAGGTGGAATAAGGGCACAAGGGGAAGCAGCAAGTGATGCTGAAGTTGATTTTTCGGGCGGTATTTCAAACACAGTACAAACAGATATAAACACAGAATTTAACGTAACATCTGCTTATAACATTCCTAGCGATAATAACCCGCACCAAGTAGATTTGACAGTAAATAATTTAGATGCATATTATGCATATGGTACAGTACCAAAATTAGATAAAACTGCTTTTGTAACAGCTAAGGTATCTGGAAACGATTTGGTGAACCAAATTAGCGGTGAAGCCAATGTTTATTTTGATGGTACATATACCGGAAAAACATATATAAATGGAACTACTAACGATTCTCTAATGCTTTCTTTAGGTAAAGATAAACGCATTCATATACAGCGTAACTTATTAAAAGACTTTAGTAGTAAATCTTTTTCTGGTGGAAGTAAAAAGGAGTTGAATACTTGGGAAATTAGTATTCGTAATACACGAAAGGAAATCATAACCATAGTAGTTGAAGATCAAATCCCCGTTAGTACAGACAAAGAAATTGAAATAGCACTTTTAAATAATGGAGGTGCAGAGTATGATGAAACGAAAGGGAAATTAAAATGGATAGTTACGCTTGATGGTGAAAAATCACATACCTTAAAATTCAGTTTTGAGGTAAAGTATCCTAAGGAAAAAATCATATCTAACTATTAATGATAAAGTACATAGGCCTACATTTTTATATTGATATGTAACGTTAAATCGGCTTGGTAACTAAATTTTATATTGTATAGTAATGTATTTTATAGAGTATCAGCTTGACATATTATCATTCATAAAATACGTTTACCACAGGACTTAATATAACATGGGAATCAAATCAACTATTGCAAAACTATTTGCAAAATATATTGTAATTAAAGTAAAAAAAGATGCTGCAAATGCGCTCAAAACGCAAGAACAAATCTTTATTAAATTAATTACTACTGCCGCTCAAACCAAGTTTGGTAAAGACCACCAATTTGCTAAAATAAAATCATATGAAGATTATAAGAATGCTGTTCCTGTTAAAGACTACGAAGGTTTAAAACTATACTTCAATAGCATGGTAGCAGGCGAAAAAAACGTATTGTGGCCAGGAAAACCACTTTACTTTGCTAAAACTAGTGGTACTACTTCGGGTGTAAAATATATTCCCATATCAAAGGAATCTATACAATATCATATAAACTCGGCACGTAATGCATTGTTATGTTATATTGTAGAAACAGGCAAAGCAAATTTTATTGATGGTAAACTTATTTTCTTATCTGGTAGTCCAACCTTAGAAAATAAAAATGGAGTATACACAGGTAGATTAAGCGGCATTGTAAATCACCATGTACCAAATTATTTGCGTAAAAATCAAATGCCATCATACCCAACAAACTGTATAGAAGATTGGGAAACAAAAGTAGATGCAGTAGTTGATGAAACACTGAATCAAAACATGACATTAATAAGCGGAATTCCGCCTTGGGTACAAATGTATTTTGATAAATTAAGTGAACGCAGTGGTGGGAAAAAAATGAAAGATTTGTTTCCCAACTTTAATTTGTTTGTATACGGTGGTGTCAACTTCGAACCTTATCGAGCAAAAATCGAAGAAAGTATTGGTAAAAAAATTGACTCCATAGAAACCTACCCAGCAAGTGAAGGATTTATCGCTTATCAAGACTCACAAAAGGCAAAAGAATTGCTATTGCTAACTAATAATGGAATGTTTTATGAGTTTATTCCAAGCGATGAATTTTACAATGAAAATCCAACACGTATTAGTTTAAAAGATGTAGAATTGAATAAAAACTATGCCATTATACTAAACACCAATGCCGGATTATTTGGCTATAACATTGGAGATACAATTAAGTTTACCTCTAAAAATCCGTACCGTATTTTGGTAACAGGTCGTATTAAACATTTTATTTCGGCATTTGGAGAGCATGTTATTGGTGAGGAAGTTGAATATGCATTGATGGGTATTGCAAAAAAACATCAAGTTGAAGTAGTTGAATTTACAGTGGCCCCTAATGTAAACCCTAAGGAAGGTGGATTACCTTACCACGAATGGTTTGTTGAATTCGGTAAAAAACCTGAAAATTTGGAACAATTTGCACTTGAAGTAGATGACGCCTTGCAACAAAAAAACATTTACTATAAAGACTTGATTAAGGGCAATATTTTAAAACCTCTAGTAATTCAGCCATTACCCCATAATGCATTTATCAATTACATGAAAAGTGAAGGTAAATTAGGCGGGCAAAATAAAGTACCACGCCTAAGCAATGATAGAAAAATTGCAGATAAACTTTCCTTATAAAAAAAAGATGAACGAAATAAAGAAAATAGCTATTTTAGGTAGTACTGGTTCAATTGGAACACAGGCATTAGAAATAGCTCGCGAACAAAAAGACCGTATTCAAATTGAAGTATTAACGGCAAATAGCAATGCAGATTTATTGATAGCTCAAGCTAAAGAATTCAATCCGAATCACGTAGTAATTGCTGACGAAAACAAATACTTGCAGGTTAAAGAGGCATTGGCAAATGATGATATAAAAGTTTTTGCTGGCAATAAATCTATTGCAGATGTGATGGAAATAACTTCTGCTGATACCGTGCTAACAGCAATGGTTGGTTACAGTGGATTACTTCCCACCATAAAAGCTATTCAAAATAAAAAAAGAATTGCATTAGCTAATAAAGAAACCTT
>CANHBJ010000052.1 GCA_947459075.1 Bacteroidota bacterium | reverse complement strand
TGCCCCATTTTTCGGGTGGTGGATTTACCACACGGTGTGTAGTAGATTTTAATTTATTGTTGGTTAAACGTTGCAACATATCGCCTACATTTACCACCAATTGATCAGGCAATGCCGTAATGGCTACCCATTCGTTTTGTTTGTTTAACACCTCTAAACCTTCAGCAGATGCACCCATCAATAGCGTTATTAAATTAATGTCTTCGTGCTCTGCTGCACGTACGGCACTCTTTGGTTCGTTTTCTATTGGCGGATAATGTATGGCCCTTAAAATGCTGTTGCCGTTGTGAATGTTATTGTCAAAATAAAATTCGTCTAAGTCTAAATACAAGGCAATGGCACGTAACATGTGTTTACCTGTTTCTTCTAAACGTTTGTATGCTTCCTTGCCCAAAACATTAAACTGTGGAAGTTCATTTACAGAAACATTATCAGGGTACTCTGCCTTAACAACATCACCATCATCAACCCACTGCCCAAATTGCCAAAACTCTTTTAAATCGCCTTCGGTTCTACCTTTTGCATGCTCTTTGCCAAAGCTGGTATATCCTCGTTGGCCTGCCAATCCGGGTACTTCGTAGGCTTCTTTCTTATCTTTGCTTAAAGCATAAAACTGCTTTACTTGTTCGTATAAATTATTACTTAATTCGTCACTTAAAAAATGCCCTTTTACGGCAACAAAACCTATGTCTTCGTATGCTTTACCCAATTCTTGCACAAATGCATTTTTCTGTTGGGCATCGCCATTAATAAAGTCGGTTAAGTTTACCGATGGAATTCCTGCATTACTCATGTTATGTATAATTATTTTCTTAATACCATTAGGTTATTTAAACATGCAATTTTAATAAAATTTAGGTCGTATTTATTATTGCACCACATTATTTCCCTTTTTGTTTTTAGGGGAAAACAAGTTACTAAAACTATCAAACTCTTTACGGTAGTATAAACCCACACCGTTTGTATTAATATTTCTGTTGTAAATTGGATCAAGTTGTGCACGTGAAAAAGCTTTGGCTTTAAGGTTTCCAACGCGTGTAAAGTTATACTGGGTTAAAAAGTTTTGATACGTGTTAATTGGATCTATACTGGCTTGTATCTCTAATCGGTTATCTAAAATACGTTTTGATGCCGATACAATGGTACGTCCACGAACACTTTCGTTTCCTGTGTGATAATCAACATTTACATCTAAACCAGGTATAAGTTGCTGTATAAAATTTGTTGCTTGTGCTGATACAAATCCGCTTAATGTATTGTTTACCCCTGCCGATAAATTTGTTGGCCCCGTAGAATTTTGAACGTTTGTTGGTGTAAATCGACCAAACAACATTAAGCTTATCACTTGTTGCGTCATTAAGTCGTTTTCATTTCTCCACACCCTTAATGTATTTTGTAATTCAGATACGGTATTGCCAGGTAAAGAGCCGCTTACATCCGATATATTCATATCAAATTTAATATCAGGACTAAGCAAACTGCCTTTAACATACAGCAAACACTCTACAGGTATACGTTGTTGTTTTAGTGATTCTCTTTCATCGTTGGTAGCTCCAGCTACAATATCAGCAACGGTTGTACGCACATTGTAGGCTCCAACTATATTCATTTGTCCAGCTATTGGGTCTCCTGTCCAACTAATTTTACCACCTGGCTTAAGTGTAAATTTCTTAGTAAATAGGTTCATGGCAGTAAACTTATAATCACCTTCAGCCACCTCTACTTCACCAAACATATTAAACTGGCCACTGCGGGTAAGTTCAAGTTTGATATCACCATTACCCCTGCCTCTTATTTTATCGCCTTGTTGCTCATCAAGAACAATATTAATTTCTGATTCCTTGGTTACATGCAGTGAGCAATTTATTGCAAAACCACTAAGTGTTCCAGAGCGTTTGTAATCTGTATTTGCGGGAGTAGAATCTTTACTTATAAAGTGTATCAAACCATCTTCACCATCACCATAACTGGTACTTAGCGGTATGTTAATTACAGTACCTTTGTTACCTGTAAACTTTGCATCCAACAACAAATCATTAAATGGGCCTTTAAGGGTTAAACTACCATCAGCATAAGCTTTACCATAAAACAAATCGTTATCTTTTGATCCAGTATTAAGTAACTGAAAATCTTTTATGTTAGCAAAAACAAGGTTGGTATAAAAGTTAGAAAAACTGTTGTGTGTAATTACTCCTGATAATGTTCCCCTATGGTCGTTTATATCCCTAACTTCGGTTGGGTTGATGGTAAATTGTTGTTCATTAATGTTTACCGATGTGCTAAAAGAATAGATGGTTTTAAGGTAATCTACCATCAGTGTTACACCCATAAAATCAACATTACAATCAAATTCTGGTTTTTCAATACTTCCAGAAAGTTGGCCACTAACGCGAATATTTCCGCTTAAAATTTTAATGTAGTCTTTAACAAATGCCTGAAATGATGTAATATCTGACTCATCAATATTAATGGTAAAATTTAACGCATCATTTTTACGACTTAAATCATAGTAGCCGCCTATTTCTAGGTTACGTAATTTTCCTTTAACAGATTTTATAAATGCCATCAATCGATTTTGATCATCGGCATAACTGCTTAATAGCCTAAAGTCGCCAAGGGTATCTTTATCTAATGAAAGTTCAGTTAGCGTTGCATCTCCACCAATTACCAATCCACTATTTTTGGTAGAAATGGTCACATTTCCATTTAATAATCCATCTGTTTTAATGGTAAGTTGTGGAATTAAATCATTAATTAAATTTAAACGAATGTTTGATGCATCAACAAGCATATTATGGGTTGAGTTGAAGCCATAAACACCATTTACAAGAATGGTTTCGGTGGTGTTACGAGTAAGGTAAAAGCCAGTAAAATCTAGTCCAACATCACTGTAACAAATAGAGCTTCCTTTTCGTAACACAAAATCACCCGATCTAAATTTAAACTTACTGTAATCAAAAACCATGTTTATTTTACCATCGGTAAATGTAATGTTGGCCAATGTATTGGTAGTAAATAAACTGTTGCTGTCTTTTACTATTAAGTTAATTTCTGCAGTGTTTTTATGCTGCGTTATTTTTATTGAGGCATCTTTTGCGTAAATCGTATCGTTTACTAAAACGCGGTTAATTGAAGTCTGAATTTCTGCCCCTTCAACCGCATTTTTAGTATGTTTTAGGTTGATGCCAAGTATATTTGTTTTGCCGTAGCGTAAACTACCCAAATTGGCATTTGCATACCACTGTTGATTATTTTCATTAAATGCTCCTTTAAATTGAGTATTACGCAACTCTATTTCAGGGAAGTAAAGTTCATTAAAAGGGTACAGTGTTTTTATTTGCAGCGACACCTCAAAATTTTCCTTTTGCCTTGCATTTACAGCAGGCTTTTTAAAATACTCAGGAATTAGTTGATGAAGGGCTACATCTTTTGCGAGTCCTAATTCTAATAAGTTAAACACCCCTTTAATTTCTGCATCAATATTATCTGTTTTAAGTTGCAAAGAACGTTTGCCGTTGTTGTTTACCGCGTTTATAAAGATTTGCTTAATTCCGTATAGGTCTTCATTTTTAGCAATGCTTAAATCTGTTATGTTTATTTGTCCTTTGTTTCGATCCAAATCTTTAAAGGCAAAATTAATATCCGCATCAGCATTAACGGTTAAGTCTGCAGTATCAAAACCGAGGGGTTGAAGGTTGGCATGTCTAATTTTTGCATCAAAATTATATTGGGTTATATCCTCAGTTAAATCTATATCACCACTAAAACGTAAATTTAAATTTGCGTCATCTACCAACAACTCGGCCGATAACAATTGGCTATTTAAATTACCTGCTAACGTTAAATTTTGGTATTGATAACCATAAAAATCAAAATAGGTTACATCAGCATTAAACGCTGTTGTCATGGTTTTAAAATCAAAACCTTTACCAGATATGTTGGTAACGGCACTAAATTTACCCATCAAATTTTGGTTTAGTAAAACACCTAAATTAAAATCGCGTAAATCTACCTTACCCGAATAAGCATAATCTTCTTCCTCTTCACCAATTTTCATGTTTAAATCGGTTGAAAATTCACCCAATGCTGTTTTAAAATTACCGTAAGCAACAAAGTCTTTGTAAAACCCAGCGTAATGTCCCTTAAACTGAATAAGGCCAAGCCTGGCTAGCTCGCTTGCTAATGGCATTTGTGCCAAGTATTCTAAATCGTTTTTTGTTACTAAGATTTGTTTTACATCAGCCGATATAAATGTGTTTTCCATATCGGGCATTCCGTTTAAATCAGCCGATCCTTTAAAAACACCTGCTTGTCCAAACCTAACATCTAAGTTATTTAAACTTAAATTACTCACCGTACCGTCTGCAGTTCCTTTTAGTTTAAATTTATAAGGAAAATTGGTAAATGCATCGGCAAAAAAGGCCACATCTTTTAAATCAACCACCGATGGGTTGAGTTTAATATCCATTTTTACATCATCATAAAAATTGCCAAATGCATCGTAATCCTTATACTTCATTCCAAAGAAATTACCAGCTGTGGTATATGGTGTGCGAAGCAACAAGCTATCAAACAACATGCAGCTAGGAGAAATGGTGGCAATGGTATGAATGTGATTTGCTTTGAAGCCAGAACGCTCTTTCAAATCAAGGTGTTTAATTACAAAATGTAGAGAATCTTCAATGATATAAAAATCATCTGCACTTGCATTAACATTATAAAAATATTGGTTGTTAGGGGCAAATGCTTTACCCCAAGTTGAAGTATCTATTTTATTTACAAACCTAAAGCGAGCATTTTCGAGTGTAACATGATCAAAATGAAGCGTAAAAGGAGGTCCAATGCTTGGTATGGTATCGTTAGGATCAAGAATATTAAAAAGCACATCAATATTAAAGGTACTGTCTTCGTATACTTTTAAATTACAATAGGCATCACTCACTTTTACATTGCTTAATCTAAACTGCGATGAATCCAATTTAAACCCTGCCAATTCGAAATTAAGTTTTCCAACATAAAACAAAGTATCGTTTTTATTGTCGCCAAAAAACACTTGCTCCAACTCAAAAGTTTGTAAAGGTTTGTAGTTAATGTGCCCAATACTAATTTTAGTTTTAAATTGCGTGCTTAAATAATTACCTAATTTACCTGTTAACCAATTTTGAAATGAATTGCTATGGAATAATGCATAAGTAGCACCAAGCAAAAGCATGAGCAAAAGCAGCAGGGTTACAGATATGTATTTTAAAGTACGCAAAAGGGTATGTTAGCAAAAATAAGCATTACAAATTTTGAACCAAACAAATATTACCATATTAGCCATTGAGTCATCATGCGATGATACATCAGTTGCTGTAATAAATAACGGAAAAGTATTAAGTAATCTTGTTGCAGGCCAACAAGTGCATGAACAATATGGTGGCGTTGTGCCCGAATTAGCCTCGCGTGCACATCAGCAAAACATACTACCTTTGGTTGATGTGGCATTAAAAAAAGCAGGCATATCCCCTGCCCAATTAAGTGCAGTTGCGTTTACTGCAGGACCAGGTTTAATAGGTTCTTTAATGGTAGGTTGCTCTTTTGCAAAAGGATTGGCTTTAAGTTTAAATCTACCTTTAATTACAGTGCACCACATGCAGGCTCATATATTGGCTCATTTTATTGATGACCCTAAACCAGAGTTTCCTTTTTTGTGCTTAACGGTAAGTGGTGGCCATACCCAATTGGTTAAATTAACCAATTACTTTGAACAAGAAGTTATTGGTAAAACCATAGATGATGCAGCAGGAGAAGCTTTTGATAAAGCAGCAAAAATACTAGGGTTGCCATATCCAGGTGGGCCATTAATTGATCAATATGCAAAAGGAGGAAATCCCTTGGCCTATGATTTCCCTATTTCTAACATGCCCAACTTAGATTACAGTTTTAGTGGTTTAAAAACTTCGTTTTTGTATTTTATTCAGAAACAAAATGCGCTAAATCCTAACTTTATTAATGAAAACCTAAATGATATTTGTGCCAGTATACAGCACGCCATTATTAAACAATTAATGAAGAAGCTTATTTTGGCAGCCAAACAAACAACCATTAAACAAGTGGCTTTAGCAGGAGGTGTTTCGGCAAATAGCGCTTTGCGATTGGCTTTGGAAAACGAAGGAAAAAAACGCGGCTGGAAAACATTTATTCCCGATTTTCAGTATTGCACAGATAACGCGGGTATGATAGCCATGGCAGCTCACTATAAATACTTAGCAGGCGATTTTGCAACCCAAGAAACCGCTCCTTTTGCCAGGTAAAAACTAATTGAGGTTGTTAAAGACTAGCAATTATAGCCAAGATGCCCAATAAATAAGGCATTTTAATGGCATTCTGTATAAAATGAACAAGCTGTATTATACATTCTAAGTAAAAAAAATTATATTTGTTTATAACGCAACAGTGTAACATGCTGTTGACAACATGATTAAATGAACAAAATTTTAACTTACCTACTTACAGGAACACTAATTTTTACCGCTTCTGATGCGTTCTCGCAACTTATTGGTTCGAGCGCTGATGACGAAACTTTGGCGTTGGTTGATACCAATACCATTAAGTTACGTAACAAATTATACCCTGTGGTTAGCCAAGGCGATTTAAATATATACGGTTTTGAAGACAATGATGTGCCAGTTTATGCCGACTCGGTAATGGCATACCGCCTTTCATTACTTGAATCTGAAATCCCCTTGCCATTTAACGAATACGTAAAACCTTATATTAACCTATACACCATTCGTAAGCGCAATCTATCATCAAAAATATTGGCATGGAGTAAATACTACTTCCCCATGTTTGAAGAGGCATTAGATAGGGCTAATATGCCATTGGAGTTAAAATACTTGGCTGTAATCGAATCTGCTTTAAACCCTATGGCTACTTCACCAGTAGGTGCTGCAGGTATGTGGCAGTTTATGGCACCAACAGGCCGTATGTATGGATTAAAAACTACGTCAATTTATGATGAGCGCAGGGATGTTCAAAAATCGACCGAAGCTGCTATTAAATATTTGCGTAATTCTTACCGCATTTATGGAGATTGGTTACTGGTTATTGCCTCATACAACTGTGGGCCTGGTAATGTAAACAAAGCCATTAGAAAAGCTGGTGGTGTTAAAAACTTTTGGGCCGTTCAAAAATATTTGCCTGGCGAAACCCGTGGTTATGTACCTGCATTTATTGCTGCCGCTTACATGATGAATTACGCATCAGAGCACAACCTGTATCCTGCTGAAAACATGAATATCGAGTTTCATACTGATACCATTCATGTTGATGCATCATACAACTTAAGTTTACTGGCCAATAGTTTAGAAATGACTTTAGAAGAACTTTTGGCTTATAATCCTGCTTTAAGAAGATCTGTTGTTCCGTTTGGTATAGATAAAGTTACGTTAACTGTGCCATACAATAAAGCGGTTAAATTCGCCTCTATTAACGATACCAGTTTTAAGCAAAATAGCAATGAGCAATTGTTGGCCATGAACCGTCAAATTGCAATAGAAAAAAAACAACTTGCTGATAACACAAGTAATAAGAAAAAAACAACCAATAGCCGAACCATTACTGTAAAACGTGGTGACTCACTTGGTAAATTAGCCAATAAATTTAACGTAAGTGAAACGGATTTAAAACGTTGGAATAAGATAAAAGGCAACCGCATCAACTCGGGTCAGAAACTAATTATTAAAGGTTAATACTAATAAATTTAACGAGAAAGCCCCGCAGCATTTTGCTGCGGGGCTTTTTTGTATCATAAAATCAAACTATCACTTTAAGTGTTTTGCAAAACAAACACTGCTTGTTACACCATGGTATTGACCGTAATTTGGAATACTATGGTAACCGTTTTTGGTATACAATTGAATAGCTTCTGGTTGGCGGATACCCGTTTCTAAAATCAGGTGATAAAATCCTAACTCCATAGCCCATTTCTCGAGCTCGTTTACTACCAAAGTTGCCAGGCCTTTACTTCGGTGTTCCAAGGGCACATACATACGTTTTACTTCAATCATATCTTCAGCATACGGGCGTAATGCACCACAACCAACAGGTATTTCGTTCTGATAAATTACTACCGCATATTTTACCGAATCAGATTTATTAAACTGCTCGTAAAACTCCGACTCGTCTCCATCACGTATGCGTAATTCTGCATCTAATGCTGTTACCAATTTCTTAAAATCAGTATGTGTAGCATCTGTCCTAATACAATGTATCATCAATCCTACAATCCTTTTGCAGTGCGTGCTGCACCAAATTCTAAAATGGCATCAATAAATTCGTAAGGTTTATATCCATTTAAAGCACATTGATGAAAAATAGCCGTAGCGGGTGTCATACCCGGCAGTGAATTAACCTCAATAAAAACAACTTCGGGTAAATTCTTTTTATCAATACGTACAAAGGCATCAATACGGCAATAACCTTGAACGTTTAAAGCTTGTGCACCTTCAACCAAAACTTGTTGTACTTGTTTGCTAATGGCAAAACGAGTTTTTTCGTTTTTATGGTAGCGTGCAGGTGTAATGTTTTGCCCTTGGCCAGCCAAAAACTTCTCTTCTAAACTCAATATTTCACCTTCGGCCAATGCCTCGCTTGGTTCAAACGACTCGTATACCAATTTACCTTTGGTATTGTATGAAGTAAGCATCCCTCCTGTTATTTCTAAAAAGTGTGCTGCATTATTTCTATCAATAAAACCTTCAACCAAAAAGTAATTCTTTTTAGGGAACTCCTCTTTAGGTTTTAACCCTAATTTCTTGGCCAATTCAGGCTTTATATTTACGGTGTTTCTAAACACACCTTCGGCATAATGAACTAACTCTGTACGGGTTTTTATTTTTTTAACAGCACTGCTACATCCATCATCTGCAGGTTTTGCAATAAGCGGATAACCAATTTTTTCTATCGCTGCAATTAACTTGTTGCAGTCTTTTTTCCAATCGGTATCAAAAACCAACATATGTTCGGCCACATTAAATCCTTTGGCACGTAGCAACTTATTTGTTTCAAATTTATTGATGGTTACTTGCGAACTTTCAACACCAGAACCATTATAAGGTATGCGTAATTTGTTTAGTTCCTTTTGCACCGTTCCATCCTCTCCTGGTCGGCCATGTAGAGCAATAAATACGGCATCGGCCATTTTAGCCAATTGCTTGTAATTAATTTGTTTAGGTGCAAATAAATTTTTCGAATTGCCGTATTTTTCTATGATAGATTTACACTCCACAATTATTTTTTCGACCACTGCTGCACGCTTAAAATGAAATACTTTTTCGCGTATATCATCTGCATTATCTTTTAGCATAACGTTAATAGGAATAACATGTAGCGTATGTGCTTTTTCATCACCAGTTACAAAAACAGGAAATGGTTGGTACTTGCTACTTGATGCTAATTTCTCGTAAATGTTTCGTCCGCTTTCTACACTTATGTGACGCTCGGTACTGTAACCGCCCATAAATACAGCCACACGTTTCTTTTGTTGCTGTTGTTTTTTATTGGCTTTAATGGCAGTATCTAATCCATTTAACAACTGTTGGTAATGAAAATGAACAGGACTGTTAGAAACCCTTTCTGCCAATGAAGTACGTATGATAAAAGTTAAAAATTGCGAAGGGTTTAATCCAATTTCAGCCGCTTGATGAAAGAAAAATGATGAAGGCATCATACCCGATGTGGTATTCGGGTCGTTTAAAAATATTTCGTTTTTAGCGGTAATAAATCCATCAATACGGGCGTAGGTATTAAATTTAAAAAACTCAAACAAACGCACACATTCTTTACGTATTTTTTGTACTTGCTTTTCGGCAATATCTATAGGAGTTACTTTGCGCGATAAGCCTGGTAAGTATTTGCTGCGGTAATCGTATACCTCTGTCCCCTTTACTATTTCGGTTGGTGGCAAGGCTATTGCATGGCCGTTTTCATCCTTAATTACTATACAACTAAACTCGCGGCCTTTAATAAAACCTTCAATTAAACATTCGGTTTCGCTGTATATACTTTCTAGTTTTAGGGTTGATTTTTTAGTGAAGTGTTTATCCAATAACACATACAACTGATCGGGGTTATAAACCAGTTTACCTTCTGCTAATAATGGAAAAGAAATGCCTTCCTTTACATCAGCTATTTTTTGCAACAACGCCAATTTTTCAACCTCCGATAAACCAACCCAATACTTTTTTTCAAGGGTTTGAATAAAGAAAGAAGCATCAACAGCACGTTCAAAATCGTGCAAATTGGTTTCGGTAATTACGCTTACCCCCACTGATGAACCTTGGTTTGCTGGTTTAATTACAAAAGGTAAACCCACTTGCTTTTTAACATCGGCTAGTATTTTTTTTCTGTCTGTAGATTGCCAATTTTGTTTGGTAATACCTAAAAAATCAGGGCTATTAAACCCTGCATGTTGCAGCATGGTTTTCTGCGTTTTTTTGTGCATTCCAATAGCGCTTGGCATAATACCCGAACCAGTGTAAGGGATATCGAACCACTCTAACAACCCTTGTATGGTGCCGTCTTCGCCATACATACCATGCAAAGCTAAAAAGGCAAAATCCATGTACTGACCCAACTCTTCAGGCTTTAGTATTTTACCAAGTTGTGCGGCAATTTTTCTTCCGTTATCTTGATGCGCTTCAGGCAAACTTTCGGCATAAATCTGAATTGGCTTATTTTGGTGTTGCAAAGCACTTACCGTTGGGTAAAAATCGCGGATGCTCCCTTTGTATATAAACTCCCAATTAAGAAGAATAAAGTTGTTGAAGCTATCCACAAAAATGGGAACTGCTTCAAACAGGTTTTTATCTAAATTATCGTACACGGTCCGTCCGCCTGCAAAACTCACCTCACGCTCACGCGAAGATCCACCGAAAAATATACCTACTTTAATCATAGCTTTACCTAATTGAGAATATAAAATATATGGTGCATCAAATATATTTGCTTTGAGGATAACACACATAAATCGTTGTTAACAATGATTTGGCACGATGTATGTTTTATTTATCATGATTTTTTATACATTTACAACATCATTTAAACTTTAAATCATTATGAAACGTATTTTACTTGCCTTATCGTTAATACTATTTGTAACGGTATTTGCAGAAGCCCCGCAAACTTTACCCAACATTACTTTAAAAGATGTGAATGGTAAAAACAAAAATGTTGCTGACTATGCTAAAACAGGACAAATTACTGTTATTAATTTTTGGGCAACATGGTGCACCCCTTGTAAAAAGGAATTAACCAACATAAATGATAACTTATTAGAATCGTGGAAAGAAAAGTATAATGTAAACTTAGTTGCGGTATCTATTGATAATGCAAAAAATGTATTAAAAGTAAAACCTTATGTTGATGGACAAGCATGGGATTTTGATGTTTTACTTGATGTTAACGAAGATTTAAAACGTGCATTAAATGTAAACAACGTACCTTACACCATATTGTTAGATAAAAAAGGTAACATTGTTTGGAAGCATGAAGGATATGTAGAAGGCAATGAATATATTTTAGATGAACAAATAAAGAAGTACGCAGCAATGTAAATTGCAACATATAATAAATAAAAAAGCCCGCGGTTAAAACCGCGGGCTTTTTTATTTATTGGAAATATTCCCTCATTTTATCAAAAAAGCTTTTATCGTTTTTACCCGGATGGGGCTTAAAATTATCTGCATCTCGTAATTTTTCCAACATTTCCTTTTCTTCTGAAGTTAGCTTTTGCGGTGTCCAAATATTGATATGAACCAATTGATCGCCTCTGTGGTGTGAGTTTAATTCAGGTATGCCTTTACCACGTAAACGCAATATTTTACCTCCCTGTGTTCCAGCATCAATTTTAAGTTTCACTTTGCCGTCAACAGTTGGAATTTCTACGTTTGTACCAATTGCGGCATCAATAAATGATATATGTAAATCATACATAATATTGTTGCCTTCACGTTTTAAAACGGCATCATCTATTTCTTCAATAACAATAATTAAATCACCTGCAGGTCCTCCGTTTGGCCCCATATTACCTTTGCCGCTCATGCTTAATTGCATGCCATCTGCAACACCAGTAGGTATGTTTATGCTTACTATTTCTTCTTTCCCTACCAATCCATCTGCACCAACGCCACTCGGACGTTTATCTACCGTTTTACCAGCACCGTTACAAGCAGGGCAAACACTGGTTGTAGCCATTTGCCCTAAAAACGTTTGGGTTACCTTACGCACCTGTCCTGCTCCATTACAAGTTGTACAAGTTTTAAAAGTAAGCCCATCGGCAGTAACCATGCGGTTAAATTTCACTTTTTTCTCTACACCTTCGGCAATTTCTTTTAAAGTAAGTTTTACTTTAATTCGTACATTATTACCTCTAACTCCACCGCTACGTCTTCCGCTTCTGCCTCCACCGCCACCAAAAAAAGATTCAAAAGGATTACCTCCATCACCAAACACATCACCAAATTGGCTAAATATGTCGTCCATATTCATGCCACCTCCGCCATAACCACCACCTGCCGCACTTGCGCCTTGATGACCAAATCTATCGTAATTGGCGCGTTTATTTTGGTCGCTTAATATTTCATAGGCTTCAGCGGCCTCTTTAAATTTGTCTTCAGCAGCTTTATCACCAGGATTTTTATCGGGGTGAAACTTAATAGCCATTTGGCGGTATGCCTTCTTTATCTCGTCAACGCTTGCGTTTCGGTTAATTCCTAGTATTTCGTAATAATCTCTTTTTGCCATTGTATTTTTTATACTGCCACAAACTTTTTTAGTTGATTGTGCTCAATACATTATGTTTTTAAACTGTATATATTAGGTTAAAGTTAATATTAAGCGCCTACAACAACCTTGGCATAGCGTATCACTTTATCGCCTAGGTAGTATCCTTTTTCCACTTCATCAATTATCTTGTCTTTCATGTCTTCTGATGGTGCTGGTATATTGGTAATGGCTTCATGCAAATCTGCATTAAAGGCTTGACCAATACTTTCCATAGGTTTTAACCCTTTAGCTACCAACGTATTTTTAAATTTATGACTTACCAAGTCAATACCTTGTTTAACAGAAGCAACATCTGTTGCATTTTCCATGGCTTTTAGTGCACGTTCAAAATCATCTAAAACAGGAATCATTGCCAACATAATTTCTTGACCAGCAGTTTTAAACAACTCAATGCGCTCAGCTAAAGTTCTGCGTTTGTAGTTTTCAAACTCGGCATATAAGCGCAAATACTTGTCGTCTTTTTCTAATAATTCGGCTTCAAAATCACGTACTGACTCATTTGCCGTTTCTGCCGCGTTTTCCTCGTTATTTACTGACGTATTTTCACCATCCACATTATCATGTGCAGGGTTATCGTTTAATTCTTCATTGTTATTCATAGCGTTTTCGTTGGTATGCTCTTGATTCATGCCTTTAAAAAGATTTTTAAATTTTGTTTTCATGTGCAAATGAGCAAATACATTGCCATCACTGTGTAAAATGTCAATTTGACAAAGATGTATTGAGTTTGATATTGCTTAATGTATTGCGCAATTGGTTGATATCTGGGTCGATTACAATTATTTTTTTATTTTTTTCAACTATAATCAAGGTAGGTATTTTAGTTATTCCAAGGTTGTTTAATACACTTGATTCCCATCCTTTATAATCAATTAGGTGTTGTTCCCATGGCCATCCTTCGCGTTTCACAGCTATACGGTGTAAATCGGGCTTGGTATCAATGCTAATATCAACTACATCTATAAACATTTGTTTAACTCCCCTACGTGTAGGGTTAATAACATGGTAATGTTGTTTAATTTCATCCAATAATTCTAATGAGGCTAAACTCCAAGATGCCCAAAAAACGTAAATGGTTGGGTATTGCAATGTGCTATCGTTGGTGTATGTTTCACCCGTTGTGGTTGGCAATTGAAAAACTGGAAACGTATCAGACAAATGCAAAACACGCTGTGCACTGATTTGATTA